>JAGTRM010000042.1 GCA_018261735.1 Pseudomonadota bacterium | reverse complement strand
TGTTCACCCCGACCGAAGCCGCCGTGGTGGCTGCGGTGGTGGCCCTGATCGTCAGCGTCTTCGTCTACAAGGGCATGAAGCTGCGCGAGCTGCCGCACATCCTGCTCGCCTCGGCCAAGACCGCCAGCTCGATCATGCTGATCGTCGCCGCCTCGATGGTCTCGGCCTGGCTGATCACGATTGCCGACATCCCGTCGCAGGTGACCGCGATGATGCAGCCGTTCATGGACAACCGCCTGATGCTGATGGCGATCCTGATGGTGCTGGTGTTCGCCGTCGGTACCGCGCTCGATCTGGCGCCGACCGTGCTGATCCTGACCCCGGTGATCATGCCGCTGGTGAAGGAAGCGGGGATCGACCCGTACTACTTCGGGATCATGTTCATGATGAACAACGCGATCGGCCTGATCACGCCGCCGGTGGGCACGGTGCTGAACGTGGTGTCGAGCGTGTCGCGCGTGAGCCTGGATACGGTGATCAAGGGCATGTGGCCGTTCCTGATCGCAGAAACGCTGGTGATGTTCCTGCTGGTGCTGTTCCCGCAGCTGGTGACCGTTCCGATGCATTGGTTCTTCTGAACGAAGTTTGAATGACGGGAAGCGAAGCCGCTTCCCGCGGTTTACCCGGTGCCCTTCGTATACAGACCGAGAGGCTTTGGGGTTGTAGCGGTCCTTATTACAAACAGGAGAAGTGAAATGAAGCTGAAAAAAGGTTTATTTGCACCGCTGTTGATGGCTGGCCTGGTCGCTGGCGTGATAGGAAGCGTTCAGGCGCAGACTTTCCGCTTTGCTTCTGAAGCACCCCGTTCCGATACCCAATTTACCGCTGCCGAGCGCTTCAACGAACTGCTCAAGGCCAAGACCGGCGGCGCACTGGATGTCAAGGTATTCCCGGACAGCACCTTGGGTGCTTTCCAGGCAGCTATCTCCGGTGTACGCGGCGGCACCATCGATATGGCCATTTCCGGTTCGGCCAACTTCAGCGGTCTCGCCTCGCAGCTGGGCGTGCTGGATATCCCGTTCATGTTCAAGGACAGCGCCCACGCCTACCGCGTGCTCGATGGCAAGGTCGGCCAGGAACTGCTCGACAAGCTCGGCGAGTTCGGCATGAAGGGCTTGGCTTACTGGGATAACGGCTGGCGCGAAATGTCCAATTCCAAGGCCCCGATCCGTACCCCGGCCGATGTGAAGGGTCTGAAAATGCGCACCACCGGCAGCCCGGTGCATATCGAAGCCTTCAAGCTGCTCGGCGCCAACCCGGTACCGATGCCTCTGGCCGAACTCTACACCGCGCTGGAAATGAAGACCGTCGATGCCCAGGAGCATCCGCTGGGCGTATTCTGGTCGGCCAAGCTGTATGAAGTGCAGAAGCACCTCTCCATCACCAACCACGCCTACAGCGCGCTGATCATGGTGATGAACAAGGCCAAGTTCGATGCGCTGCCGCCGGCACAACAAAAAGCCGTGCTTGAAGCGGCTCGCGAAGCCGGTCAATACCAGCGCAAGCTGAACGCCGACAACACCAGCGTGATTATCGGCAACCTGAAGAAGGCTGGGGTGCAGGTGGTGGAAAGTGTTGATCCTAAGCCATTCTTTGAAGCGACCAAGCCGGTGCGTCAATCGTTCGTGGCCAAGTTCGGTGGCGAGAACTACATCAAGGAAATCGATGCAGTACGCGATGCCAAGTAAGTGCTTGCAGCATAGGCCGCATGCGGGTTGAGGCGGCGGTCAATACCTGTTTCGGATGCCGTGTGAACGGCATCCGAAATTTTTTCCAGCAGCACGATGGAGATAATGATCGAGCGCCGTGAATCAATGGGCCTCGTCGGTTATCATGTCTCCAGAATGGGTAGGCGCCTGCAAGCGCGTACTGACGTTGTCGACAAAAAACAGAGTTGAGCGTTTCATCATGAACGAGAAAGTTAATTCCAGCATTGATAAGACCTTGAGCGTACTGGAGGCGGTGTCGCAAAACGCCAAGGGATTGTCGCTGGCGGATATTGTCAAGACGGTTGGGATTCCCAAAACAACGGCTTTTCGCATTCTTGAAGTGCTTGCCGCACGCGAGTACGTGACCTGGAATAAAGACAACGAAAGATACTATATCGGCATCAAGGCGCTCGAGATCGGTATCAGCGGGCTGGTTGGCCAGGATATCGTCGATGTTTCAATTCCCTATTTGCAGGAGTTGTCGATGGCGGTGGGGGAAACTTCTTTCCTCGCGGTGTACAACAATGGCGATGTGGTTTATCTCTACAAAGCCGAAGGAACCAGCTCCATTCAAACCACTGCTCGTTTGGGCAGCCGTCGCCCGGCCTACTGTACGGGGCTGGGTAAAGTGATCCTGGCCAATTTGCCGATTGAAGAAACGGACCGAATTTTTGAAAAGAAGCTGAGCAAATTCACCGAGAAAACCATTGTCGACCGCATCAAGCTGTACGAGGAGTTTGCCAAGATTCGCAGCAATGGCTATGCCGTTGATGACGAAGGGATCGAGTACGGGCTCTATTGCCTGGCGGTACCCGTTTACAATTACACGGGCAATGTCATAGCGGCAATCAGTGTATCGGGGCCCATCAAGCGCCTGAATGAAAACAAAGAAAAAATCATCGAAGAGCTCAAGAATGTCGGTGGGATGATTTCAAAACGCCTGGGTTATGTCAAAGCCATGAAGACGCGCTACGCCGAATAAACGCCGACTGGCCGCAGTTTTCGGCCAGCCGCCGCACAGTGTTACATCAGCGTCACGCCCGGTAAATTCAGCATGCTCACTTCGCGCATCGTGCCGATGAAGTCCGCCACATAGGCCATGCCTTCGTTGCCCTTGGGTACGGCGGCATACAGCTCGGACACCAGCCCGCCGGGCGTGATCGGTCGGGCCGCCACATACCCTCTATCCAGATAATTCTGCACGCTCCAGCGCGGCAACGCGGCAATACCGCGCCGGCTGGCGACGAGCTGCAGGATCGCCACCGTCAGCTCGGTCGTGCGCCGCTGCGGGTTGATGCCCGCCGGTTTCAGCACCTTTTTGAGCAAATCCAGCATGTCGTCCGGCACCGGATAGGTGATCAGCGTCTCGGTGGCAAAGTCGGCGGCTTCCAGGAATGGCTTGGCCGCCAGCGGATGATCCTTCGCCACCAGGCCGACCATGTCGTAGCGGAACAGCGGCAGGCAGGCGATGTCCGGGTTGTCCTCGGGCTCGGACACGATCGCGAGATCTGCGCGTGATTCATACAGCAGGCTGACCGGATCGGCATGAAAGCCGGAAACGATATCGAGCTCCACCTCCGGCCAGTGGCTGCGGAAGGTGTCCATTGCCGGCATCAGCCAGTCGAAACAGGTGTGGCATTCCACCGCGATGCGCAACTGGCCGGCTTCGCCCTCGCGCAGCTTGGCAATCATGCGCTCGACATGGGCGATCTGCGGCAAGATCGCCTCTGCCAGTTGTGCGAGCTTCTCTCCGGCCGGGCTCAGCTTGAGTGGCGCACTCTTGCGGATGATCAGCGGCAGGCCGTAGTGCTCTTCCAGCAGGCGCAGCTGGTGCGACAGTGCCGATTGCGTCAGGAACAGGCGCTCGGCGGCGCGGGTGAGGTTGCCGCTATCGCGGATTGCCGCGAGTGTTTTCAGGTGGCGCAGTTCAAGAATGGATTGTTGCATTGAATTTGTTTCATGATTTATCTGAAAATTATGAGTTTGAATCATATTTGGCTGGCGGGCATGATGCAAGCGTCATTCATGGATAAGGATAATAATCATGACGATTGCTCATGTACTCGGGTTCCCGCGCATCGGTCGTAAACGCGAACTGAAGTTCGCGCTGGAAAATTTCTGGCGCGGCGAGATCGACGAGGCCGAGCTGCAAGTCGTCGGCCAGACCCTGCGGCGCGAAGCCTGGGGCTGGCAGAACAAGGCCGGGCTCGATTTTGTCACCGTCGGCGATTTTGCCTGGTACGACCACATGCTGAATGCCTCGGCCTTGCTCGGTTGTTTGCCGGCGCGCTTCGGTTTCGACGCGCAAGCACTGTCGCTCAAACAGTATTTCGAACTGGCGCGCGGCAACGCGGCGCAGCCGGCGCAGGAAATGACCAAGTGGTTCGACACCAACTACCACTACCTGGTACCGGAACTCGCGGCCGAAACCCGCTTCGACGGTGGCGTGGAATGGCTGTTCGACGAAGTGGCCGATGCCCTGGCGATCGGCTACCGCGTGAAGGTGGCGCTACCGGGGCCTTTGACTTTCCTCTGGCTCTCCAAGAGCAAGGCGGCCGGTTTCAACAAGCTCGGGCTGATCGCGCGCCTGCTGCCGGCGTATGTGCGTATTTTGCAGAAACTGGCCGCGCAGGGCGTGGAGTGGGTCCAGCTCGACGAGACTATCCTGGGGCTGGAGTTGCCACCCGACTGGCTCGCGGCGTTTGCGCCGGTCTACCGCGAACTGGCCAAGGCCGGCCCGCAAATCCTGCTGGCGACCTGCTTTGAGTCGGTGAGCGACCATGCCGCCTTGTTGCACGATCTGCCGGTGGCGGGCGTGCATCTGGACCTCAAGCGCGCACCGCAACAGCTAGCCGCCTTCCTGCCCGGTTGGCCGCAGGGAAAGGTGCTGTCGCTCGGCGTGATCGACGGGCGCAATATCTGGGCCGCCGATCTGGATGCCACGCTGGCCACGCTGGAAGATGCCCGTGACGTGCTGGGCGAGCGGCTGTGGATCGGCAGCAGTTGTTCGCTGCTGCATGTGCCGGTCGATCTGGCGCAGGAGCGCGAACTCGATAGCGAATTACAGCGTTGGCTGGCGTTTGCTCGACAGAAGCTGGACGAGATTGGCGTGCTCAAGCGTGGGCTGGAACAGGGACGCGATGCCATCGCGGCGGCGCTGCATGCCAGCCAGAAAGCGGTGCAAAGCCGGCACAACTCGCCGCGCATCCACAATCCGGCCGTGGCGCAACGGCTGACTGGATTGCAGCCCAGCGACGCCGAACGCAGCAGCGCCTTCCCGCAGCGTCAGGCGAAACAACGCGCCCGGTTCCAGCTTCCGCCGTTGCCGACCACCACGATCGGCTCGTTCCCGCAAACGCCGGCGATCCGCGCCGCCCGCGCTGGCTTCAAGCGTGGCACGCTGGACGAGGCCGGTTATGTGGTCGCGATGCAGTCCGAGATTCGCCTGGCGGTCGAAAAGCAGGAGCAGCTCGGGCTGGATGTGCTGGTGCATGGCGAGGCCGAGCGCAACGATATGGTCGAATATTTCGGCGAGCAACTGGCCGGCTTTGCCTTCACCCAGTTCGGCTGGGTGCAGAGCTACGGCAGCCGCTGCGTAAAGCCGCCGGTATTGTTCGGCGACGTGGCCCGCCCGCAGGCGATGACGGTGGGCTGGACGCGTTATGCGCAAAGCCTGACGCAAAAGCCGATGAAGGGCATGCTCACCGGCCCGGTCACGATCCTGCAATGGTCATTCGTGCGCGACGACCAGCTACGCGCCACGACCTGCAAACAGATCGCGCTGGCGATTCGCGACGAGGTGGTCGACCTGGAAGCCGCGGGCATCGGCATCATCCAGATCGACGAGCCGGCGTTCCGCGAAGGCTTGCCGCTGAAACGGCGCGACTGGACGGCGTATCTGGCTTGGGCGGTGGAAGCGTTCAAGCTCAGCGCCGCCGGCGTGCGCGACGATACGCAAATCCATACCCACATGTGCTATTCGGAATTCAACGACATCCTGCCGCAGATCGCCGCCCTCGATGCCGATGTGATCACCATCGAAACCTCGCGTTCGGATATGGAGCTGCTGGAAGGCTTCGGCCGCTTCGCCTACCCGAACGAGATTGGCCCGGGCGTCTACGACATCCACAGCCCGCGCGTGCCGCCAGTCGAGGAAATGTTGCGGCTGATCGAAAAGGCCGCCGAGGTGATTCCGGTCGAGCGGCTATGGATCAACCCGGATTGTGGCTTGAAAACGCGCGGCTGGACGGAAACCGAGGCGGCGCTGGGCAACATGCTGGCGGCAACACGGGAGGCGCGCAAGGCGCTGGTTTGATGGCAGCGCACTGAATGAAAACGGCCACCGGTCGCGGTGGCCGTTTTGTCCAAAATAGTCTGAAAAAACGCAGGGTGCTTCAGCCCTGGCTGGCAAAAAGCACGTTCTCGCCATCCCTGTGGATTCCTTTGATAACCGCACGGGTAACCGATTTCTGGAAGTGCATGGCTTGGGGATTGTCGCTTTTCAGGATCAGGCTGCAGAGAATGTAGTCGGAGACAAGGGCTACAGATACACCGTCTTCCAGAACAATCCGTTGGTGGGCTTGCGCCTCTTCACATTGGACATTCAAGTAATCGGCAGCATTACTGCCTTGCAAGTCGATGCCCAATTCGCTGAAGACCTTACTGGTCAGAAACCACTGTTTGCCGTCGGGAGTGGTTGAGTGAATCGTTGCGGGATCGAAGCTGAAGAAATTGATGGTGGCGGTGTCGTCGGTCAAGGATAAAGTCCCAATGAGTGTTTCGTTTGCAAATAAATAAACCCCACGAAAGTGGGGTTTCGGTGGTGCTGAGGTGGGACTGGCTAACTTATAACACCTTATCTTCACCCGACGATAGACCGGCCATCATTGTGGTCCGGGTTACCTCATCGTGTTTTGCAGCAAGATTGGTCTACTTGAGACGTTTTCCGGGCAGGCGCAACCATTACGGCAATTTATCCGTTTGCTGCGGGAAGGCTTGTCTTTGCAGGGGGATTCCCCAGCCACTGCATCTGCCAGCCCGCATCATCGCGCTGCAGGTAGCCGCCATTGCCGTTGTGCCAGTCGGGCAGAACGTAGCGGGTACCTTGCGCATGTGTATGAACGGCCGGGCGGTGGGTGTGGCCGTGGATCATGGTCTGTATGCCGGCCTGAGTGAATGCGGCTTCGATGCTGGCGCTGTTGACGTCGGTGTAGCTCGCCGGCTTGCGGGCGGTCTGGCGTTGCGATTTTTCACGCATGCGGGTGAGTGCGCGGTTGCGCACGCTGCGCGGTAGACGAAACCAGAGCCACTGCACGGCGGGATGGCTGACGCAGCGCCGGTAGCGCTGGTAGGCGTGGTCATCGGTGCAGTAGGCATCGCCGTGCGCGAGCAGCACGCGTTCGCCATGGATGTCGGCAAGGTACGGATCGGGCAGCAGCGTAAGGCCGCAAGCCAGGGCAAAGCGTTGCCCAGCCAGCAGGTCGCGATTGCCGGGCAGGAAATAGACCGCAACGCCGTGGGTGGCGAGGTCGACAATGTGCCGGCACTGCGCGGCGCAAAACGGATCTTCGAGCTGGTCGTCGCCGACCCAGAATTCGAACAGATCGCCGAGGATATATAGCGCCTGCGCCTGGCGCGCCGGGCCGGCGAGGAAGGTGGCAAATGCCTGTGCCGTGGCCGGGTCGGCCGGGGAGAGGTGCAGGTCGGAAATGAAAAGGGTGGGTTTCAATGCAGGCAGAGTAAGAGCAGGGCGGCGCATCGGCCGCCCCTTGCTGTGGATTAGAGTGCTTCTGCTTTGGTGATCAAGACGTCTTCCACCGGCACATCCTGGTGGAAGCCGCGGCTGCCGGTCTTCACGCCCTTGATCTTGTCCACGACTTCCTTGCCTTCGACGACCGAGCCGAACACGGCGTAGCCCCAGCCTTGCGGAGTCTTGCTCTGGAAGTTGAGGAAATCGTTGTCGGCAACGTTGATGAAGAACTGGGCGCTGGCCGAATGCGGATCGGGCGTGCGGGCCATGGCGATCGTGTAGGCGGCATTCTTCAGGCCGTTGTCGGCTTCATTCTGGACGGTATCGCGGGTCGGTTTCTGGGTCATGCCTGGCAGGAAGCCTCCGCCTTGCACCATGAAGCCGTCGATCACGCGGTGGAAGACAGTGCCGTCGAAATGGCCGTCTTTCACGTATTGCACAAAATTGGCCACGGTGAGCGGGGCCTTCACTTCATCGAGTTCAAGCACGATGTCGCCGAAAGTGGTCGAGAGTTTTACTTTGGTCATGATGCTTCCTTTCTATCGTGTAATGGGCGGATTCGTTTACTTGCTGGCCGGCAGTTCGCGGGCCGACTGGATGATCACCGGGGCGAGCGGCACATCGCTGAACGGCGGGCGCGATCCGGTCTTGACGGCCTTGATCTTGTCGACGACTTCGCGTCCCTGAATCACCTTGCCGAATACGCAATAACCGTAGTCCTGCACGTTCGGTGCGCGGTAGTCGAGGAAATCATTGTTTTTTACATTGATGAAGAATTGCGCACTGGCCGATTGCGGATCGGAAGTGCGGGCCATGGCAATCGTGTAGGCGGCATTCTTCAAGCCGTTGGCGGCCTCGTTCTTGACCGGCGCGCGCGTCGGTTTTTGCTGCATTTTTTCGTCAAAGCCGCCGCCCTGGATCATGAAGCTGTCGATCACGCGGTGGAAAATCGTGCCGTCGTAGTGCTTGTCTTTCACGTATTGCAGAAAGTTGGCGACGGTGGCCGGGGCCTTGGCGGAATCCAGTTCCAGCACGATGCGGCCTTGGTTGGTTTGCAGCTCGACTTGCGGGTTGGCCGCGAAGGCGAGGTGGCTGATAAACAAAGAACAAAGCAGGCAGAGGATTCGATTCATGTCAGTACGGGGTGAGAATTAATCTGCTGAATCATAGCATGTCATATCCGGGGTCGTTAGAATCCAGGGATCAAAGGAGAATTGCCATGCCCCGTTTGCCCAGCCTGGATGATTTGATTGCCGGTTTTGATGTGGCCCTGCGCACGCTGGCGGCCAAACCCGTCAGCGAGCGGGCGCACCCCGATGCCCGGATACCCGATGCCGATCTGACGGAGGCGCAGAAGCAGCATGCCGCCGGCCTGATGCGGGTGAACCATTGCGGCGAAGTGTGCGCACAGGCGCTGTACCAGGGCCAGGCGCTGACCGCGCGCGATCCGGCCGCACGGACAGCGCTGCAACAGGCCGCGAAGGAAGAGGTGGAGCACCTCGCCTGGACCGAGCGCCGCATCCATGATCTGGGCGGGCGCAAAAGCGTGCTCAATCCGCTCTGGTATGCCGGCAGCCTGGCGCTGGGCGTGGGCGCGGGCCTGATCGGCGACAAGTGGAACCTGGGTTTTCTGGTTGAAACCGAGCATCAGGTCGGCGCACATCTGCAATCGCATCTGCAGCAACTGCCGGCGGAGGACGCGCGCAGCCGTGCGATTGTCGAGCAGATGTACCGGGACGAAGTCAGCCATGCGGCCAAGGCGGAAGCACTGGGCGCGGCCCCATTGCCGCAGCCGGTGCCGGTACTGATGGCGGCGGCCTCGAAGGTAATGACCACCCTGAGTTACCGGATCTAACGTCAAAAAGACTTGGTCGCTGTTGGCTCGGTGGCGGAACTTGCCTCGGGGTAAATGCAAAAGGATTAACCATGTGTCTGGCGATTCCCGCCCGCGTGACTGAGCTGCTCGGCGCGGACCGCGCCCGGATCGAGCTATCCGGCGTGCAGAAGGAAATTTCCATCGCGCTCGTCGACGATGTCGCGGTCGGTGACTATGTGATCGTGCATGTGGGCTACGCCATCGGCAAACTCGATCCGGAAGAGGCCGCCCAGACGCTGGCCATCTTCGCGGCGATAGCCGCCTCGCCCGGTGGCTTGACGGGGGCGGAATGAAATACATCGACGAATACCGCGATGGCGCGCTGGCGCGCCGCGTTGCCGCGGCGATTGCCGCCGAAGTTGAACCACGGCGCGATTACCGGTTGATGGAGTTCTGCGGCGGGCATACGCATGCGATTTCGCGCTACGGCCTGCTTGATCTGTTGCCGCCCAATATCAGAATGATCCACGGTCCGGGTTGCCCGGTTTGCGTGCTGCCGATCGGGCGCGTCGACAGCGCGATCGAACTGGCGCGCGAACAAGGCGTGATCCTGTGCACCTATGCCGATACGCTGCGCGTGCCGGCTTCGGATGGATTGTCGTTGATCAAGGCCAAGGCGCAGGGCGCGGATGTCCGCATGGTGTATTCGGCCGACGATGCATTGCGCATCGCCCAGGACAATCCGGGTTGCGAAGTAGTGTTCTTCGCGATCGGCTTCGAGACCACTACGCCGATGACCGCGGCGATCATCAAACAAGCGGCAGCGCTCGATCTGCCCAATTTCAGCGTGTTCTGCAACCATGTGCTGACACCTGCGGCGATGGTGCACATCATGGAATCCGAAGGCGATCCAGATGCGGTGGCGCTGGATGGTTTCGTCGGCCCGGCGCACGTCAGCACCGTGATCGGCTACGGCCCGTACGAAGGCTTTGCCGTGCATTACCGCAAACCCGTGGTGATCTCCGGCTTCGAGCCGCTCGACGTGATGCAGTCCGTGCTGATGCTGGTGCGCCAGATCAACGCCGGCCGCGCGGTGGTCGAAAACCAGTTCACCCGTGCGGTGACGCGCGAGGGCAACCGACGCGCTCAATTCATGGTCGCGGAAGTGTTCGAACTGCGCGCTGCGTTCGACTGGCGCGGCTTGGGCGAAGTGCCACAGAGTGCACTGCAGATCAAACCAGAATTCGCCACCTTCGATGCGGAGAAACGCTACGGCATCGCCTACCGCCAGGTGCCCGACCCCAAGGCTTGCGAATGCGCCGCCATCCTGCGTGGCCACAAACATCCGGCCGATTGCAAGGTATTCGGCACCGTCTGTACCCCAGATCACCCGATCGGCGCGTGCATGGTGTCGTCGGAAGGCGCGTGCGCGGCGCATTACACCTACGGTCGGTTCAAAGTGCTTCCAGCGACGGAAGATGCGGGAGTCAAGGCATGACCTCCTATTCCCGTCCCATCGACTTCAAACATGGCCAGGTCGACCTCACGCACGGCAGCGGAGGTCGGGCGATGGCGCAGTTGATCCACGAGCTGTTCGTGCGCCATTTCGACAACGACTACCTGCGCACGCAGAACGACGGCGCGTGTTTCCCGTTGCCTGCCGGAGCTGGGCGCATGGTGATGGCGACCGACAGCCACGTGGTCTCGCCGCTGTTCTTTCCCGGTGGCGACATCGGCTGCCTGTCGGTGCATGGCACGGTCAACGATGTCGCGATGGCGGGCGGCAAACCGCTGTATCTGGCGGCGAGCTTCATCCTCGAAGAGGGTTTTCCGCTGGCCGACCTCAAGCGCATTGTGATCTCGATGGCCGCTGCGGCGAAAGAGGCGGGCGTACCGATCGTGACCGGCGATACCAAGGTGGTCGAGCGCGGAAAGGGCGACGGCGTGTTTATCACCACGACCGGCGTTGGCATCGTTCCTCCCGGCATCGAGCTCGGCCCCGACCGCATCCGGCCCGGCGATGTGATTCTGGTCTCCGGCACACTGGGCGATCACGGCGTCGCGATCATGTCGCAGCGCGAGAACCTGTCGTTTGAAACCGTCATCGAATCCGACACGGCCGCGTTGCATACGCTGACTGCCGCGATGCTGGATGCCGTGCCGACGATCCGCACGCTGCGCGATCCGACACGTGGCGGGCTGGCGGCGGTGCTCAACGAATTCGCCAGTGCATCCGGTTGCGGCATGTTGGTGCACGAGAAGACCATTCCGATCCGCCCCGGGGTGACAGCGGCGTGCGAGTTGCTGGGGCTGGATCCGCTCTATGTCGCCAACGAAGGCAAGCTGGTGGCGATCTGCCCGGCCGAGGACGCCGAGCGCCTGCTCGCCGCGATGCGCGCGCACCCGCATGGGGCGAATGCTGCAATCATCGGTGCGGCGATCGAGGACGCCAACGGCTTTGTGCAGATGGAAACGGTGTTTGGCGGGCGGCGGATGGTGGATTGGTTGACTGGCGAGCAGTTGCCGCGCATCTGCTGAGAGCGCCTGCCGGAATGATTCTGGCGTTGTTGCGCCTCCTTGTCGTACCCCTTGTACTGTCTGCGTCGGCGCACTTGGCCAGAGCCGCTTTGCTTCATTTTTTTTCAGACGTTCTTACTGGCGAAAATACCGGCAACAAAAATGGGAAGCTCATTGCTTCCCTTTTTGTTGGTCGGGTGAAACGCCTACTGTGGCGGGGTGTTTTCGCTCGGGTTGATATAGGCGAATGGCAGACCCACGAATACCACGCCGCCGACGATGTTGCCCAGGGTACTGAATACCAGGTTGTACAGGGCTTCGGACGGGGTGATCTGGCCATGGCCCAGCAGCGACATCGAGAAACTGCCCATGTTGGCAATCGAGTGCTCGAAGCCCAAATACAGGAAGATGAAGACGACCAGGATCAGGATCAGGATCTTGGCGATATCTTCCTTGCAGCGCAAAGCCACGCGGACGGCGAGGCAAACCACCCAGTTGGCCAGAATTCCCTTGATGAAGATCACCAGTGCGGTTTGATGGACCTTGTGCGCTGCACCCGCGTAGAGCGCGTGATCGAGCGGCAGATCGTTCAGGCTGCCGGCGCCATACAGCAGGCTGGCGACGATCAAGGCGCCAACCAGGTTGCCAAGGTAACAGGTTGCCCACAGCAGGGTAGTCTGTCCCCAGCCGGTTTTCCCTTCCGCGGAAGAAACCGCGAGATACATGTTGTTGCTGGTGAAGAGTTCTGCGTTGGTAAACACGATAATCGTCAGGCCCACGCCGAAGAAAGCCGAGGCGATCACTCTGCCTGGTGCGAAATCATGCAGGTTATGGAGGATCGACCAGTACACGAACACGGTAATGGAAAGGTACATCCCGGCCAGTATGGATCGAATCAGGTAACGGCCGGGATCGGTCTGGAGCAGGGTCAGTTTGCGGACACCGCTGTCAGCGGCTTTTTCGACAAGTGAGCGGTCAATCATCGGAGTGGGCTTTTAGGGTGGCATCAATTAGGCGTCAATATTATCCGGAAAAGCGCGCTACAGTTCTTGGCAATTATTGCGCTGCAAAATGCGGCTGCAATAAATTTACGGATTTTATCGGGTGCAAAAATTTGATTTGCGACAAAAACCGGGGGTGCGCAAGCCTGCCTGTGTATAAAAATACCAAACCAGGCCTGTGGTGCGGGCGTAGAATTGAGGTAATCCAATTGTAAAGCTGTGAATCAGTGGGCATTGTCATGAAAACGAGCGCGCAGAATTACCATCCATTGTCGGTTCTGTTCCATTGGTGCGCAGCCGCACTGGTGGTGGTGTCCCTCGTTTCGATCCATGTCGGGATGCGCTTGCCAAGCGCCGACCAAACCCGCATCGTGTTGATCAATACGCATGTGTTTTCCGGGGTGATGGTTTTCCTCCTGAACCTGATCCGGCTTTCCATCTTCAGTACCTTTGGGACGCCGGTCCCGGATGGGCATGATTTCCATCAAGTTCATGCTGCTCGCTTCATGCATGTGATTCTCTATGGTTCGATTGGCTTCCTTGCATGCTCTGGCACGATTCTCACGGTTGCATACGCGGCGGGCCAGGTTATTCTTGGCGTGAAAATCCCGCTGATTCTGACAGCCTCTGCCATGGGCATGATCCGTGATCTGCATGGCCTGGTCAGCACCGCGTTTCTGTTGTTCATGTTTGTGCATGCAACGGGCTCGATTGCCATGCACTATTTTGGCAAGCGCAGCACCCTGCAGAAGATGAGCGTGAAAACCGAGTTGGCAGGCTATATCACTGCGCCGGAAACTGAAAAAAACTACCTGCGCCTGGATGTTCAATCGGGGCAGTCCCGAAGCTGATTCCTGCGCAAGGACCAAGTACGGAGCCGCGACCCAATTGGGGCGCGGCTTTTTTGCGACAAAGCGTAGGCTTGGGGAGCGGATTCGGTGTTGCCTGGCCAATTGTGTCGGCAATGTATTGACCTGCCGGTACTCGAAGTGACAATCTGGCGCACTTGTGTAAAAGCCATTCACAAGTCCTGGTATTCCCATTATCCCAAAGCAAGATCGAAAGGAATGTCGCACCATGAAGCTCAGCGTGAATCAGCGGCTGATGGCGGTTGTTTTGGGGGGCGTTGCAGCGCTGCTCATTACCGGATTGATCGGTTTTTTCAGCTCGCAAAAAGTGACCGAAGAGCTTAAGTATACGGATGCGAACATCATTCGCAGCTTGGCGATCTTGTCCAGTGCCGAGCGTGATTTTTTGCTGATCCGCGTTAATGCCCTGTATCACCTGTCATATATCGAGCGGTCCAAAAAAGCGCCGCACGAAGAAACCATTCGCCACAATATTGTTGAAATTCAAAAGCGGCTTGCCGAGTATGAAAAAAGCCTGATTGTCAGCGAGCGGGATCGTGAATATCTGCGCAATGATCAACAATTGTTTGCGATCTACCTGCAGGCGTTGGAAAAGGTATTGCAATACTCGAATGACAATGATCGCGAGGCGGCAGTGGTGGTGATTGAGAGCGAATGGAAACCCGCTGGTGATCGCCTGACGGCGGCTTTCGCCGAACATAGCCATTTCAAGGAAAGATTGGTTGACCAGATCGTTCAGCAGTCGCTCGATACTGGGCAGCGCAATTCCTGGCTGCTTTTGCTGGTCATGATATTGGGCGTGTTGTTTGTGGTTGGCGTTGGATATGTGCTGAGGAAAAGCCTGTCTGAGAAATAAGCGGAAATTCAAATGCCGGTTTGTTTAATTGTGTGAATTTTTACATTGCCGAATGTCGGGCTGGTGTATGTGTTTTGTTGCACTGCGTTTTGCATGCATGTATTTGATTAATAAGTATTTATTTATTTTTCTCCGTCAGCTTGCTTGTAAGGAAAGGATTTTTCGAGTTGATGACGGTCAATTGGCGGCCTAGATTGGCGTGATAGCCTAGCGTGGAATTTTCACATTGAGCCCAGTTTTTACTTAAGCTTTTTTTTAATATTTAGGACCTCGAAAATGAAAAACCGTTGGTTGATTGCCCTTGCCGCAGTAGGCGTACATGCCTCGCTCGGTTCGGTGTACGCATGGAGCGTATTCAAGAAACCCTTTATCCAGGCTTTCGGCTGGACAGAAATGCAAGCTGGCATGCCGTTCGGCCTGGCAATTTTCCTGCTGGGTATGTCTGCTGCCGTGATGGGTCACGTGGTGGAAAAACGTGGTCCGCGTTTCTCCGGCCTTCTCTCCACCTTGTTCTGGGTAGTTGGTCTGCTGGGCGCCGGTTTTGTTACCTCCGATGCCATTGCCGGCAATGAGTTGCGCATGTGGCTGCTCTACTTCTTCTGCGTGATTGCCGGTACGGGCCTCGGCACCGGTTATGTCACGCCGGTTTCCACCCTGATGAAGTGGTTCCCGGACCGTCGCGGTCTGGCTACCGGTCTGGCGATCATGGGTTTTGGCTTCGGTGCTTTCTTCGGCGCTCCGGTGATGGCCAAGATGATCCAGTCGCTCGGCATTTCCAGCACCTTCTATATCCTGGGTGTGGTCTACCTGGTAATCATGACGGCTTCTTCACTTTACCTTGAGCCGCCGCCCAAGGGCTGGATGCCTGAAGGCATGAAGGAAGCGCTGGCTTCCGGCAAGAAGAAGCCGGCCATGGATCTGATGCCGATGAATGCCAATGAGGCCGTCAAGACCAAGCCGTTCTATGGTCTGTGGATCATGATGTTCATCAACATTACTTGCGGTATCGCAGTGATCTCGGTCGCTTCCCCGCTGGCTCAGGAAGTTACCGGCATGTCGGCGCTGGTTGCCGGTGGCGTGGTGGGCCTGATTGGCTTGTTCAATGGTGCTGGTCGTCTGTTCTGGGCTTCGTTCTCCGACTACATCGGTCGCCCGGTTACCTACATCGTCTTCTTTGCAGCGCAGATCCTGGCGTTCTGGTTGCTGCCGAGCATGAAGGAAGTGCTGGTATTCCAGGTTGTGCTGTACTTCATTGCAACTTGCTACGGCGGCGGTTTCTCCACCCTGCCGGCTTATATCGGTGACATTTTCGGCACCAAGCAGGTGAGCGCGATTCACGGTTATGTGCTGACCGCTTGGGCGATGGCAGGTATGGTGGGTTCCATGCTGGCATCGTTCCTGCGCCAGACTACCGGTAGCTATACCGCGATGACCAAGGTGTTTGCGGCTATTTTCGTGGTGGCACTAGTGGTTTCCATCGCCATGCGAATTTTCGTGAACCGCGAGCTGGCCAAGAAGCATCTGACCTACGGCCAAGTTGAAGCCGATGGCATGGCTGTTGCCACGGCGGAAGAAGAATCCTTCCATTGACAGTATTTGATGTGAAGCAAAAAAGGCCGGTTTTCCGGCCTTTTTTGTTTTCAGTACGTGAATCTTCCACTACACCCCCTTACGCGGTATGGGTATAAATGGTGTTCCTAATTTCAACCGGATTCTTGCGAGACTCATGGCACAGATTCTTTCTCCTTCTTATATTGTCGATTATGTAAATGATGCTGCCGTGAGCAAGGCGGCATTGCGCATCCCGCGTCTCTTGGTGATGTCGATGCTGGGTGGCATGTACATCGCACTGGGTGGCTTGCTGGCGCTGGTGGTTGCAGGGGGCGCAACCGGGTTGTTGCTTGAGAATCCGGGGCTGGACAAGCTGCTGTTCGGTGCGCTTTTCCCTGTGGGCTTCATTGCCGTGGTGCTGACCGGGGCGGATCTCTTCACCTCCAATTGCGCGACGCAAATGGTGCCCTGGTTCCGCAAACAGGTTGGCTTTGGTGATGTGTTGCGGGTATGGGGCCTCTCGTACTTTGGCAATTTGATCGGTGCGGTTTTTGCAGCTTGGGCGTTTGCCTATATGACCGGCTTGCTTTCCATGAGCCATCCCTGGGCGCCATATATCTTCAAAGTTGCCGAACACAAGCTGGATGCACCATTTCTGGTGGTATTCATGAAAGGCATTCTGGCCAATATGCTGGTCTGTCTGGCTGCATGGCAGGGATACTCGGCCAAGGATACTTTGGGCCGTATGGTCGGTATCTGGGTACCGGTCATGACTTTTGTGACGCTCGGTATGGAGCACAGCATCGCCAATCTCTTTTTCATTCCCGCGGCAATGATGGGTGGCATGCACGCCACTGTGGGCGAATTTGTGGTGAATAACCTGATTCCTGCAACGCTGGGCAATATCGTGGGAGGCGCGATTTTTATCGGCTTGCCCTATGCCTGGCTGTACAGCGAAACTGATGGCAAGATCGAACAGCCGGCAGAGACGACGCTCCCGTAAGTAATATTGATATGTCAAAGCAAACGGCAGCCTGCGGGCTGCCGTTTGCTTTTGTAGACCAAATTCAATCGGATCGAATAATGGGTTCGGGAATTTGACCAGGAGCCAATATGTTCATCAAATATATTGTGCACTTGCAATATTGATGTGCCTGATAAAGTTTAATTACAATTTGCGGGAAATATTCTGGTTATATTTGTAAGAAAACTACAATTTGTGCAATGTTTGATCCTTGTCCATAAGTGGTTTCCTGTGTGTGCAATAGTGGGGGCCTTCAAAAATCGGGCAATAACTACGATTGCCATGACTTGGCCTGACCCGATTCAATGTAAGGAGACAATGAATGAACCGGTTTGTAAACGCCGTGCCTGACAAGTGCATCGGTTGTCGTACCTGTGAAATTGCCTGCGCCATGGCGCACCCCTGCAGCGATGAGGAAATCGGACCGCAAAATTTCCAGCCGCGCTTGATCGTGGAGCGAGGCGGCAAGATCACCGTGCCGGTTCTGTGTCGCCAGTGCGATGACGCGGCGTGCGTGAAGGCGTGCCCTGCGAATGCCATTATCTTCACGGATGACACCGTCCAAGTGCTGCAGGAAAAATGCCTGGGCTGCAAGACCTGTGTCGCAGCCTGCCCGTATGGCGCCATGAATATTGTTCAGGTGCCGGCCGAGCCGATGCCGGGCAACTTCGTATCGCACCGGATGCGCGCGATCGCGCAGAAGTGCGATCTGTGCATTCACCGTGCAGAGGGCCCCGCCTGCATTTCGGTATGCCCGACCAAGGCGCTGCACCTGGTTGACCGAAAATTGATGGCCAGCCCCCGCAAGCGTACGGAGCCTGCGGTCCAAGAGCCGACCGCTGAGATGAAGCGCTGATTTGAATACGAGTTCCCGGAAAGGACGTTGCGAAATGAAAAAAGTCATCACGGTGTGCCCGTACTGCGGCTCGGGTTGCAAGATCAATTTGCTGGTGGAAAACAACAAGATCGTGGGCGCAGAAGGCGCAAATGGTGTGACCAATGAGGGCGAGTTGTGCCTGAAGGGTTATTACGGCTGGGATTTCCTGAACGATACCAAACTCTTGACCCCGCGCCTGAAGCAGCCTTTGATCCGTCGCCAGAAAGGCGGCGAGTTCGAGGCGGCGACGTGGGATGAGGCCATTGAATTTGCCAGCTCGCGTCTGAAAGCAATCAAGGAAAAATACGGCCCGGACTCGATCATGCTGACTGGGTCGTCGCGCGGCACCGGTAACGAATCGAACTACATTGCCCAGAAGTTCGCCCGCGCGGTGATCGGCACCAACAATATCGATTGCTGTGCCCGGGTCTGCCATGCGCCTTCGGTTTCCGGATTGCAGGTCACGCTGGGCAATGGCGCAATGAGCAACTCGATCGGCGAGATCGAAGATACCCAGTGCATTCTGGTGTTCGGCTACAACGCCGCCGATTCGCACCCGATCGTCGCGCGCCGCATCCTGAAAGCCCGGGAAAAGGGCGCCAAGATCATCGTCTGCGACCCGCGCTACATCGAAACCGCGCGCATTGCCGATCTCCACTTGCCATTGAAGAACGGTTCGAACATGGCGCTGGTCAATGCGTTTGCCAACGTGCTGATCAACGAAGGCCTGTTCAAGCAGGAGTTCGTCGCCAATTACGCCGAAGGCTTCGACGAATACAAGGCCATGGTCGCCAAGTACACCCCGGAATACACGGCCGAAATCACCGGCCTTGACCCGGAGCTCGTGCGCCAGGCGATGCGCATGTACGCCGCCGCGCCGACTGCCACCATCTTGTGGGGCATGGGCGTGACGCAGTGGGGGCAGGCGGTGGACGTGGTCAAGGGCCTGTCGAGCCTTGCCACTATTACCGGCAATCTCGGCCGCCCGAATGTCGGCGTCGGCCCGGTACGCGGCCAGAACAACGTGCAGGGCGCCTGCGACATGGGCGCGCTGCCGAACACGCTGCCCGGGTACTACAAGGTGAGCGATGCCGAAGCGCGTGCGAAGTTTGCCAAGGCCTGGGGCGTCGCCAGCATCCCGGCTGAAAATGGCATCGGCATTACCGAAGTGCCGCACAAGATTCACGAAGGCAAAATCAAGGCCTACTACATCTTCGGGGAAGACCCGCTGCAGACCGATCCGGATCTTGCCATGCTGCGCGACGAGTTCGAAAAGCTCGATCTCATCATCGTGCAGGACATCTTCATGACCAAGACCGCGATGACGGCCGACGTCATCCTGCCGGCCACCTCGTGGGGCGAGCATGAAAACGTCTTCACCAGCGCCGACCGTGGTTTCCAGCGCTGCTACAAGGCGGTGAACGCCAAGGGCGACGTGAAGGACGATTGGGAAATCCATAGCCTGATGGCAACCGCCATGGGCTACCCGATGAAATACAGCAACACCCAGGAGATCTGGGATGAGCTGCGCGGCCTGTGTGATCTTTATACAGGTGCCACTTACGAGAAAATGGCCGATCTGGGTTATGTGCAGTGGCCGTGTCCGACCGAGGATCATCCGGGTACGCCGTGGCTGTACGAGGGCCACAAGTTCGATACCGACTCGGGTCGTGCGCTGCTGTTTGCCGCCGAATGGCGTGCGCCGCTGGAACAAGTGAGCGAGGACTATCCGCTGGGTCTGTGCACCGTGCGCGAAGTCGGCCACTACTCCTGCCGTTCGATGACCGGCAATTGCACTGCGCTGCAAACGCTGGCCGACGAGCCGGGTTTTGTGCAGATTCACCCGGACGATGCATTGAAGTATGGCATCAAGGATCAGTCGCTGGTCTGGGTGTCCTCGCGTCGCGGCAAGGTCATCACCCGTGCCAACTTCAACGACCGGGTCAATGCCGGTGCCGTTTACATGACCTACCAGTGGTGGATCGGCGCCTGCAACGAATTGACTGTTGATCACGTGGATCCGATCTCCAAGACACCGGAGTACAAGTTCAGTGCAGTCAAGGTCGAGGCGATTGCTGATCAGTCCTGGGCCGAGAGCCATGTCCGGGTCGAATACAGCAAGCTGAAGACCAGCATGCGCAAGGCCGCTCTCGCCTGATGAGCGTTCAGCGCACCTTGTCGAGCATTGCCCCGTCTGCGGACGGGGCAATGTCGCGCCTGCAGGATCGTTTCGGCCGGCGCATCGACTACCTGCGGGTTTCGGTTACCGATCGCTGCGATCTGCGTTGCAGTTATTGTCGTCCGCGCGATTTCGATGGTTATGCCGATCCGGCTGATTGGCTGACCCCGGCCGAATTGACGCGCGTTGTGGCCGCTTTTGCGCGGCTGGGCGTGGCGCGTGTTCGTCTGACGGGCGGCGAGCCGTTGTTGCGACGCAATCTGGTCGGCATCGTGCGCGATCTGGCGGCACTACCCGGCGTGCGCGATCTGTCGCTTTCCACCAATGCCACACAATTGGCCCGACATGCTGTCGCACTCAAAGCGGCAGGATTAGCGCGGATCAATGTCAGTCTGGATTCACTCGACAAACACTGCGTCGAAAAGGTTTCCGGACGCGACAGCCTGGATGCGGTCATGGCCGGCATCATGGCCGCCAAGGCGGTCGGCATTGCGCCAATCAAGCTCAACATGGTCGCGATGCGCGGTGTGAATGAACATGAAATCGAGCGCATGGCGGCGTTCTGCCTGGCGCATGGTTTCATCCTGCGCCTGATCGAGGCCATGCCGATGGGTGATGCCGGGCGCAATACCGAATACCTTTCGCTGGATGAAGTACGCCCACGGTTGGTCGAGCGTTTCCATCTGGTGTCCTGTTCGGCAGAGCTGGGCGGGGGCCCGGCGCGTTACTGGCAGACTGCCGACGGCAGTGGCCAGATCGGTTTCATTACCCCGATATCGCAGCATTTCTGCGCAACCTGTAACCGGGTTCGCCTGGCGGTGGAAGGCACGCTTTATTTGTGTCTGGGCCAGGAAGAGCGGATCGAGTTGCGCCCCTTGCTGCGCAGTGGTGCGAGCGATGCCGAGCTGGAAGCCGCGATCCGCGCGGCCATCGAGCTCAAGCCCTGGCATCATGAATTTGTTGATGCGCCGGCCAAGATCGTGCGCTTCATGTCCCAGACCGGAGGCTGATCGCCATGCTCCAGACTTCTGCGCCCGTGTGCGGTGTATCCCCGGTGAGCATGCCCGGTGCATTGCAGCCGGTGACGGTCCTGCGCCACCGTTACGACAGCCTGCATTCCTGTCAGGATGAAGTGGCCGAAGAGTATCCTGTGGCGCTGGTCTACAACGGCATTTCTCATGCCGTGATGATGGTCACGCCTTGCGATCTGGAAGAGTTTGCGATCGGCTTCACGCTGTCGGAAGGAATCGTTTCGAGCCGGGGCGAGATTCACGATCTGGAGGTGCTGTTCCATGCCGATGCGGCAGAAGTTCAGCTTACCATTGCCCAAGCCGCCTTCATCCAATTGAAAGAGCATCGCCGGACCCTTGCCGGGCGCACCGGCTGCGGTGTATGCGGTACGGAAAGCCTGCAACTGCTCGATCTGGCACCCGAGAAAGTCGATGTCACGCAGGCGGTCGAACCGGATCATCATTTGATTCAACGCATCCTTGCCACATTGCCGCAGCATCAGCCGCTGATGGCGGCGACCGGCTGTGCTCATGCGGCCGCCTGGTGCACCGCCGCGGGCGACATCGTGCGGGTATTCGAGGATGTCGGGCGTCACAATGCCATGGACAAACTGCTCGGCTGGATGGCGTTGCAAGACATCGAGCCCAACCTGGGATTGGTTTTCCTGACCAGCCGCGCGAGTTACGAGCTGGTGCGCAAGGCTGCCCGCCGCAATATCCCCGTACTGGCCACCATCTCGGCGCCCACCTCGCTGGCTATCTGCATCGCGCGGGCGGCTGGCATCCGTTTGCTAAGTTTCTGTCGCCCGAACGGATTTGTGGAATATCCTGATTGATATAACCTGCTTGAAACGGCTGTGAGTAATAGCCCGGGAGTCACCCATGCACGAACTGACGCTGGCAGAGCATGCGCTGCGCATCGTGGAAAAGTCCGCGCACCAGGCCGATGCCACGCGCGTTACCCGGATCAAGCTTGCGATTGGCGCGCTGGCGCATGTGGACCCGGAAACCATGCGCTATTGCTGCGAGATGGTGAGTCGGGGCACGCTGGCAGACGGCGCTTGCATCGAGATCGTGCACTCGCCGGGACGGGCTTGCTGTGCCGATTGCGGCGCTGAGGTCGAATTGAAGCAGCTGGGTGAATCGTGCCCGCACTGCGGTAGTTACCGACTTGATGTGTGCGATGGCGACCAGATGCTCGTGGTCGATATCGGGATCGTGTGAAAGGATAGGGCTATGTGCACTACCTGCGGTTGCGGTGGCGGAAATGCCACCATCGACGGACTCGCCTTGCTGCTGCCGCGCTACAGGAAGCGGGCAACTATCCCGGCGCAATCAAGTTACCGCTTGCCTGGACATGACAACGCGCCGCTTGGTGCTGCGCATGCCCCGGACATGACGCCCGAACGCATCCTGCATATTGAAGAAGACATCCTCGCCGACAACGATGCGCAAGCCGCAGAAAACCGCAACCGGATCGCGGCGCGCGGCCTGTTTGCGCTCAATTTTGTCTCCAGTCCGGGATCGGGCAAGACCACGCTGCTCGTCGATACGATCCGGCGCTGGGCAGCCCGCACGCCGCTGGCCGTGATCGAGGGCGACCAACAGACCGCCAACGATGCCGAGCGTATCCGCGCGACCGGTGCGCCGGCTGTGCAGATCAATACCGGCAAGGGTTGTCATCTCGATGCGCGCATGATCAGCCTGGCGCTCGACCGGCTTGCCGCCGAACGGCACCTTCCGCAAAACGGCCTGCTGCTGATCGAAAATGTCGGCAATCTGGTTTGCCCGGCGGCTTTTGATCTTGGCGAAGCACACAAGGTGGTGATCCTGTCGGTGACCGAGGGCGAGGATAAACCGCTCAAATACCCGGACATGTTCCGTGCCGCCGATCTGCTCTTGGTCAGCAAGATCGACCTGTTGCCTTATCTCGATTTCAGCGTGGATACCGCAATCCGTTACGCCAGGCAGATTCGTCCCGATTTGCCGGTGATCTGCGTTTCCGCGAAGACCAGCGAAGGCTGCGATGCGTGGCTTGCCTGGCTGGAGGCCGGTTGCGCGGCGCTGCAGGGTCGGACGGGATGATTCGCCGGCGCCTGACCGTGCGCGGTTTGGTGCAAGGAGTCGGCTTCCGGCCCTTTGTTTACCGGCTGGCGCAAGAGCTGGCGCTGAACGGCTGGGTTCGCAACGATGCGGGCGGCGTGACGCTGGAAGTGCAGGGGACGGCGGATGCACAGGCCGGACTGTTGCACCGGTTGCGAGCAGAGATTCCGCCACTGGCCCGCATTGACCACCTTGACGTCCTGTCAGTACCGGCTGATCCGGATGCCAAGGGCTTCACCATCCTCGCCAGCGATTCCGCTGGTGGCGAGTTGACTGCCAGCATTGGCCCGGACACTGCGGTCTGTCCGGCTTGCCTCGCCGAACTCTTCGATCCGGCCAATCGCCGCTACCGTTATGCCTTCATCAATTGCACCGATTGTGGCCCGCGCTACACGATCACTCGCTGCCTGCCTTATGACCGTGCGCAGACCAGCATGGCGCGCTTTAGCCAGTGTCCGGTCTGCCTTGCTGAGTATACTGAACCCGCCTGGCGCCGTTTTCATGCCGAACCGAACGCCTGCCCCGATTGCGGTCCGCAGCTTGCTTTGGTCGATGCCTCGGGGAGGTCAATCTCCGGCGATCCGGTTGCTGAAACCTTGGTGCGAATCCGGCACGGCGAGATCGTCGCCATCAAGGGCTTGGGCGGTTTTCATCTGGTTTGCGATGCGCGCAATGCCGCTGCGGTCGGCGCACTGCGCGAGCGCAAGCAACGCGAGGAAAAGCCACTAGCGCTGATGCTGGCCAATGCAGCTTCCTGTGTGAATTGGGTTGAGGCTGGAGAGGATGAAGTCGCGGAATTGACGAGTCATGCCCGGCCTGTCGTGCTGCTGCGCAAGAAGGCAGGCGCCGATGAGCAGCTGGCCGGTGTTGCACCGGGCTTGGCCTGGCTCGGTATGATGCTGCCCTATACCCCGTTGCATTATTTACTGTTTCACGAGGCTGCGGGCAGACCATTGGGGCTGGGGTGGCTGGCTGCGCCGCAGCCGCTGGCGCTGGTGATGACCAGTGCCAATCCGCACGGAGAGCCGCTGGTGACCGACAACGCAGAGGCGCTGAAGAGTCTGCAAGGCATTGCCGATGCCTTTCTGCTGCATGACCGCGACATCGTCATCCGCTGCGACGACAGCGTGCTGCGGCGGCTCCCCGGTAGTGGTGGACCGCAATTCATCCGTCGAGCGCGTGGCTATACCCCTTGTGCCATTCCGCTTGCCCGCGGGCCGGATGTACTGGCGCTCGGCGGCTTCTACAAGAACACGCTCTGCTTCACGCGCGGCGATCAGGCTTTCCTGTCACAGCACATCGGCGATCTGGATCGGGTTGCCAACTGCCGTTCACTGGAAGCGATGGTCGAACACATGCAGGAGCTGCTGGATGTCCGGCCGCACGCAATCGCGCATGACCTGCATCCGGATTTCTTCAGTACTCAGTTGGCGCAGCTGTTGGCCGAACGCTGGCAGGTTCCCGCTGTCGCGGTGCAGCACCATCACGCGCATATCGGTGCGGTGCTGGCCGAGCACAAGATGGACGCGCCGGTGCTTGGCTTGGCGCTCGACGGCATTGGTTTTGGCCGTGACGGTGCGCCTTGGGGCGGTGAGTTGCTGCTGGTCGATGGTGCGCATTTCGAGCGACTCGGCCATTTGCGCCCGATCGGCTTGCCTGGGGGGGATCGCGCCGCGCGCGAGCCGTGGCGCATGGGGGGGGCGGCGCTGGCGTTGCTTGGGCGGCAGAGCGAGATTGCCGAGCGTTATGCGGATGAGCCCGGCGCTGCGGTGCTTGCTCAGATGCTCGAACGTGGCGTGCCGCAAACGACCAGCATGGGGCGGTATTTCGATGCGGCGGCGGGTTTGCTTGGTATCCAGCCGCGCATGCGCTTTGAGGGGCAGGCGGCGATGCGGCTTGAAGGCCTGGCGGAAAGCTACGGCCGGGTCGATGTGTCCGCAGCCTTGCATGGGCTGGCTGGGGAATCCGGTAGCTTGATCCTTGATCTTGCTCCTTTACTGCAGGCAATCAGTTCGGTGTCCGACGCGGGGTATGGTGCGGCCGTCTTCCATGCCGCGCTTGTCCCTGCATTGGCTGGCTGGGTTGAAGCCGCGGCGGATTCGAGCGGAATCAGGATGGTCGCCTGTGGGGGAGGTTGTTTTCTGAATGCGCTGCTGGCTGGAGGTTTGCGCCGGAAGCTGGAAGGCCGGGGAATCGGCATGCTCGAAGCCCGGCTGGTGCCGCCGGGCGATGGCGGCTTGGCGCTCGGACAGGCCTGGGTGGCGCAGCGTACGCTGTAGCACACTGCTCGCCAGTCCGGGTTTTTGCCGATCAGTCGACTGCGATGATCTCGAAGTCGTGCGTGATGGCGGCGGTCTTGCCAAGCATGATCGATGCCGAGCAGTATTTTTCGGCCGAGAGCTTGATCGCGCGCGCCACTTGCTCGATCTTGAGGTTATTGCCTGTCACGGTGAAGTGCAGATGGATCCGGGTAAAGACTTTCGGATCTTCGCTGGCGCGCTCGGCATCGATCTCCAACGCGCAGTCGCGAATGTCCTGGCGGCTTTTTTTCAGGATATGGACCACATCGTAAGTCGAGCAGCCCGCCGTTCCCATCAGTAGCAGTTCCATCGGGCGCGGTCCGAGGTTGCGTCCGCCGCCTTCGGGCGGGCCATCCATCGTGACGGTATGGCCGGATTCCGATGTGGCCTGGAAGCTGGCATCGCCGGTCCACTTCAAGTTCACTTTCATGCGTGGTCTCCATTTTTTGATGTTTGTATCGCACCAGAATTGTAGTGTTTTCAGGCGTAGGCAGGGTGAAAAATGCCATGAGCAAAATTTGCTGCACAGCAACAAATTTCTTGAAATCGGATATGTTGTGGTGCACAATGAAAAAGACATCAAAGCCTTCGGGCTTGGGTGTTGTCTCCTCCATCCTCCTTCTTGGTGGAATTAACGCGACCTCTCCGGGTTGCGTTTTTTTTGTTTGAGCAAAACAATGTGATGGATCGAAGTTTTGGTTTGACATTGTCTTGATCATTCCGCTAAAATGCCCGACTTTCTTAAAATCAGAATCGTGGAAGAGCAGTCATGAAAACCTTTTCTGCCAAGCCGCACGAAGTAAAGCGCGAGTGGTTTGTTATTGATGCCACCGACAAGGTGCTCGGCCGTGTAGCGGCTGAACTTGCCAAGCGCCTGCGCGGCAAGCACAAAGCCGAATACACCCCGCACGTTGATTGTGGCGATTACATCGTCGTGGTAAACGCAGACAAGCTGCGCGTGACCGGTGATAAAGCGAACTCGAAGATTTACTATCGTCACTCCACCTATCCGGGTGGTATCTACGAGCGTACCTTCAAGGAAATGCAAGAGAAGTTCCCGGGTCGCGTACTCGAGAAGGCCGTCAAGGGCATGCTGCCCAAGGGTCCGCTCGGCTATGCGATGATCAAGAAGATGAAGGTTTATGCCGGTGCAGAACATCCGCACACCGCGCAACAGCCGAAAGTTCTGGAACTCTGAGGCGGCGCCTCGCTAATCTAGGAATTGCAACATGGTAGGCAAGTACTATTACGGCACAGGCCGTCGCAA
>JAGTRM010000041.1 GCA_018261735.1 Pseudomonadota bacterium | reverse complement strand
CAGCATCGGATCGATATCCAGCGGCGCATCCAAGGACGCCACGCGCTCATTCAGGTTCATCACCCGTCGCACGTCTTCGACATCCTTGCCCACCAGGAGGGCAATATCCTCGACCGTCGGCTCCTGCCCGTTATGCGCTTCCAGATGGCGCTGGGCACGCAGGTAGACGTTCAGTTCCTTGATCACATGCACCGGCAGCCGGATGGTGCGCGACTGATTCATGATCGAACGCTCGATGCCCTGCCTTATCCACCAGGTTGCGTAGGTGGAAAAGCGGAAACCGCGCTCGGGATCGAACTTTTCCAAGGCATGTATCAGTCCGATATTGCCTTCCTCGATCAAGTCCAGCAGGGGCATGCCGCGATTGATGTAATGCTTGGCGATATTCACCACGAGCCGCAAGTTGTGCCCGATCATTTTCTGCCGCGCCTGGAAATCCCCCTGCACCACGCGCCGCGCCAGCGCGCGTTCTTCATCCGGGGTCAGCAAGGCACTCTGGCCAATTTCATTCAGGTAAATCTGTGTCACATCGCCGGTCGAATCCTTCGCGTAAGCACTGCTTTCTTCCGTCTGTGCCTGTTCGACTTCCAGATCGGCAGCAACCTCGACTTCTTCCAGCTCGGCCTCCTCTTCTGCATCCAGGAGGTCGTCTTCCAGTGTTTCGTTCTGCTCGTTCATGATTTCTCTGCCGTGATGAATTTTGTTGGATTCACCGGCTTGCCAAACTTGCGGATTTCAAAATGCAGCTTGACCTGGTCGGTGTAGGAATTACCCATTTCGGCTATTTTCTCCCCGCGCTTGATTTGCTCTTGTTAATGACGTTTCATCGTTCAATGGATTCTGGGGGCGTGATTTCTGTGGTTTTCTGGAGGATCCAGTTTTGTGATCAGGTAGTGCTCCAATGCGTAGGCCAGATATGAACTTTCCGAGGGAAAACCCAGCGTTGCAATCTGGTCCACTCCAGCATTACGCCACCGCGGCTCAAGAATATAGTGGGCATCTGAATCCGCCGGGGTAAGCTCCAAAACATGAGCGAGCAAGCGTTTGCGCAGCCCATGATTTTTGTGTGTTCCATGACCACGACCAGCGCCCAGGCCCACGTAAACCAGCTCTCCCCCACTGAACAATGCATAGATGCCATCAAGATCATGATTGGGAATCAAGCCACACCAATTCCAGGAGAAATTCCATGCGGGAATGGCCTCCTCCCCCCAGTGAAGATCAAAAAAATCCCCGGTTTCTTTTTCAAGATGCTCTCTTGAACACATGCCAATCCTCCGCCTAAGCAATTGAGCGCACGATATATTTCCGAGGTCGCCAAGCGCAGGTGACGACACCCGTTTACGCAGCCAAGTACAACCAATCTTGGTGATTTGTGCTGAACACGATATGCGAAAGTCATATACCTCTCTGTGCGCTGGCAAACATAAGAACAAGAATTTCACTACGATGCAGTGCGAATTGGGTGCTATTCGCTGGCCTGCCGTCAAAGCCTCTCATGCGATGCATGCGTCTTGTCCCGGTCTGCCTGCTGTGTCTGAATTCGGCGAATATGCGGTGCCGCGCATAGGTAGCCTGAAGGCCAATACTGAATTCAATGGAATGAATGGGGGTCAGGTTCTCCATGACAAGCCACTAACATGATCAAAATGGCATCACCAAAGAAGCGCCTGAAAATAGTTCAGCCATAACAAAAATCCATGCTGTTTTTATGGCATGGATCTGTTCACCAGTGCACATACCAAGTCATTAAAATGACCAATGGCTGATTGACAACAACTCGTAAAAACGTCCACCCATTGCCCCAAATGAGACCTATAACGGGCCAGTATTGGACCGGTTGGTGGATATACGCGGCCTGTACGCCACCCCGCAACAGAGCAGCCCAATACTCAGAAGAGCAAGACTGGCGGGCTCCGGGATTGTTGAGATCGGTGGATCGACAACCGTTAAAGTAGAACTTATAAGCTGAAAACTTCCCGTCGGTGCGCTTACTGAAATATCTATCGCGCCATCGGCACGCAGATCAAACAAAGCGCTATCAAGATCCATCTCATACTCTCTTCCCCGTGATCCATTATTCAAATTCTTGAAGTTGAAAACTTGAGAAGAACCGTCGCTACCGATAAGGAAACTAATGGTTTCCCTGCCTTTGTTCTCAAAATCGATCAGATTAATGGTCAGATGGGCCGATTCAATAAACATTTCGCTATTGGGGATGTAGCCGTTAAGGCCCGTGATGTCATGAGTCCAGGTAAAGGGGTCTGCAGCGGAAATGGTAAGCGGATTGGCGGACCAGTCTTGTGTATCAGTAAAAATAATGTTTGCCGCCGTCGCAGTTCCAAATAATGAAACGAGTGCAAAACATGCCATTGTTTTTGAAATAGTGTTCATGATTTCCTCGTTTAAAACTTGCTGCGTCTGCAGCGCTAAAAATAAAGTTCCATTTTTGCCGGTATATAAATAAGTTAAAAATTGGTTATTGTGCGTTATTAAACAAATCCAGTCACAGCATAAATAAATCCGGCATTATGATCTCAGCACACAAAATTTCTGATACGTCCCCGCGGTTACTTCTTGTTGTCCTTGGCCGCGTCCTGGATATTGTCGCCGGCTTTTTCGATCTGCTCGCCGACCTTTTCAACCGCTTGGTCGACGTCCTTGCCTGCCCGTTCCATCGGGCCTTCCGGCTTCGGGCATGCGGACAGCACCACAAGCAACGCGCTGGCGATCATGGCCGTGCCGAGAAATTTTCCGGATTTCATCATGGTTATCTCCTGATGGCCCCGCTGCCGCGCCGCAAGCTAACAAGCTCGCGGCGGGATCAGGACACGCTTACTTGCTGATTTCGTGGCCTACAACGCCACCGACGGCTGCGCCGCCAACCGTTCCGACCGCACTGCCACCTGTAAGAATGGCACCACCGACAGCACCGATACCGGCGCCGACAGCCGTGTTCTGCCCTTGCTGCGACATGCCGGAACAACCACCCAGGCCAAGCAGCATGACTGCGGCCACTGCACTGAATGCATATTTATTTAGCGTTTTCATGGGATTACCTCTTTCACAAAACATTATGTTTCCAATACTTCATCATTGATCGCGCACGTCCAATTACTTGCCAAAGCGCGCTTTGGCCTGACTCAGGCATTGATCCTTGGCACTGCCGGCGAACGCATCGCACTTTTCCTTGGCCAAGTTGTACTCAGCCTCAAGCTTGTCTGCCGTAGCATCTTTACGGGCGTCGCTCGCTTTTTCGCTCGCCTCGCCCCGTGCTTCGGAGGACTTCTCGTTGGCCTTTGCATTCGCCTCTGCAGTTTTCCTCTGCACCAGGGCGTCAGCTTTGGCGGCGGTCTGAGCAGCCTTCGCTTCCTTCAAGCAAACATCCTTCGCATTGCCGGCCATGTCGTCACAACGCTCCTTCGCCACCGAATAAGCGGATTCAGCCTTGGCGATGCGCACTTGATAGTGGTTCTTTATGGTGGGCTTGTAGCTGGCTTCAAGTTCGGCTTTGGCCACTTTTTCTTTACCCTGAGCCTCAGCGACACAAATATCTTTCGTGTTGCCGGACAGCGAGGCACAAGCCGCTTTGGCCGCTTTGTAGTCAGCCGTAATGCGATCTTTACCGGCGGTGTAGTTGGCTTTAGACATGTCTTCCGCCATGGCACCGGCACTGAAAGCAAAACCGAACGCCATGACGATCATGTTGAGAATGAATTTGTTCATTTTAAAATTCCTCTATGTAACGAAATTGGGCGTGATGCATTGGCAGAGCACACATTTGCAGTACACGGACCGGATAAGTCCCAAACGCTTGGTTTTTCCGGCCCGCAGTCCTGCGAGTAGTGGAATGACCTACTTGGCCATTCGAGTGCCGGTCACTTCGATTTCGACGCGGCGATCTGGTTGCAGGCAGGCAATCACGCTGGCGCTCTTGCCGCCGAGACATTCGCCCGCCTTGGTGACGGGTTCCATCTCGCCCCGGCCTTCGGTGCGAATGCGATTGGGATCGATACCCTTGTCCACCAGATAGGTCTTGACTGTCGCCACACGTTGCTCGGAAAGGCGCTGGTTATAGGCGTCGGAGCCGAAGCGGTCGGTATGACCGACAGCGACAATCATTTCCGGATTGAGATCCTTGGCCTTGCCGACGAAATCATCCAGCGCACTGCGTCCGGCAGGACGAAGTGTCGATCGGTCAAAATCGAACAGCGCATCGGCATCCAGCGTCACTCTCTCGACCACAGGCTGCGCAACGGCTACTGGTGCAACTGCGGCAACGGTTTGCGGGACAGGGACGGGTTCTGCCGCTGCGACAGCAGGTGCCGGATCGCATTCGGCCGTATACACGGCGGGGCCGGTGCTGGTGTGCCAGCACTGCCTGAAATCCCCCCGCACAACGGTGCGGGCCTGGTCGGTGGCGTAGGTGGTATCAGCCGGATTGAAGTTTGCGGCCGGATAGGCATCCTCCGCCCTTGCCATGCCCGCTAAAACGCCCAGTGCCAGTGCACAGGAGATGGCCAGGCCCATTTGTTTCTTGGTAAATGAATGTGTCATGGTGATTTCCGATTCATGAGTTGTGTCGTTCTCCGCCTTCTGTTGCCTTTACTTTGCCGACTGCCCGCAAAAGCGGCGAGATACTGACAGCCCTCTACTATCCGTTCTGAACCCAGTCTCCGATCCCGGAATACCCCACAGCGTGTTGGCTTGAGTGGTGCTTCTGGTTGATCGCTCCCGGTGAAAAAATTTCCGGGGACGACCGGTCATTACAACCATCATCCACCCAATGCTTCCCGTGTTCTGTACGCTGCCGAACACAACGCGCAATCCCCGCGAACATGAAGCGCAGCGCGCCTTGGCGGGGGGCTCGCAATCATTCCCGCTGCAAAACACCGTTCTCCAGCACCACATGGTCGCCAATGCGCAGATCGGGGGAGGTGCTTTGCATCACCGTTTGATACGAGCCGTTTTCCATGCGGACAGTGATCTTGTACATATTGACCACCTGCTGTTGCGGCCGGTTTTCCAGCTCGTGTCCCACATAGGCGCCGCCCGCCGCACCGATCACCGTCGCGGCCGTTCTGCCTCCTCCCGATCCCACCTGGTTGCCAACAATCCCGCCGACGACCGCGCCGGCAACGGTGCCCAGGCCGATCGTGCTGCCGGTATTGCGGCTGTCCTGCTGTACAAGCTCGATGGATTGCACCACGCCGTATTCCGGATTCCTGCTGTCTGGCCGGACCACACCGTAATTCGGCGCGTTGGGCGGGGGGGTTGGGTTTGCGCACGCGCCGAGTGTCAGAACGGCAATCACGCCCAGTACGGGTCCGAGTTTGTTCATGGTTTTCATGGGAAGTCTCCTGCAAAAGTTTCCGGGGTTGCGTACCGGCGATTGACGCTGTACGTCACTTCAAAAGCACACGTCAGCTCGATTCGATGATCGATCGTCCGCCATCCCATGATTTGTTTCTGTGCGCTAGCGCTCATAGCGCGGCCAATGCCCGGCCCTCCTGCCCGGCGAAAAACCTGGCGAACGTGCCTGTCCGAACAGGGGGATACGTGTTTTCCTGGCGTTTATGCCTGTGCCGCACATCGCACCCGGCGCAAGGCGGCGCAGGAAATTTCCGTGGATGACAAGCTCGCGGCTAGCGGCTTAAATTGAAAGATGTGCAGGAATGGCAGAACGGTGAACAGGAACATTCGTGCGGCCACGCAGCCGGCACGTTCCAGCCGGCGTTTGTGCGCTACCGTACCGAGTGAAGGCGTAAGCGGGCGCATGCTTGAGCGCTTGGACATGCGTTACGCAAGGAGTCATCTTGGATCTCTATCGCAAAGATTTCGTGATCGTCGTCACGGCGCTCTTCGCTCTTGCCCTGTACTGGATGCTGGCGCCCTTCTGGGGCGCGCTGGCCTGGGGTATCTGCCTTGCATTCCTGCTGGCGCCACTGCAACGCTGGCTCACGCGCAAGCTCAGAGGGCGCGCCGGTGTGTCGGCGGGAATCATTACCGTACTGGTGCCGGTCGTGCTCGCGGGCCCGCTGGTCAGCCTTGGCGTGGCATTTGCAAACCAGTCCGCATACCTGATTACGCTCCTGCAGCAACAGTCGCTGCGCTTTGATGCCACGCTGTTCGCGCAACTGGAACGCTATCCCGTCATCGGTAGCCTTGCCGAATGGCTGCGCCAGAACCTGACCGCCACGAACGAACAGCTCCAGGGCTGGATGGTCAGCAGTGCCCGGATGCTGCTGCAGTTGCTGGCTGCCACGGGGGGCAACTTCGTACTCAGCGCCCTGAGCACGTTCGTTCACTTTTTCATGATGCTGTTCCTGCTGTTCTTTTTGTTGCGCGACGGTCGCCAACTGCTCAATCGCGCGGTGCGCCTGGTGCCGATGGACCCCTTGCACAGGGATGATTTGCTCAAACTGGTGGGCAACACCACACGCGCCGTGGTCTACGGCACCGGCTTGACCGCGCTGGCCCAAGGTGCGCTGGTGGGGATCGGCTTCGCTATCGCGGGCCTACCCTCCGCGGTGGTATTCGGCGTTCTGGCAGGCATCATGGCCCTGCTGCCGGTGGGCGGTGCGGCTATTGTCTGGATACCGGCTGTCCTGTTTTTGGCGGCAACCTCGCAATGGAACTGGGCAATTTTCATGCTGGTCTGGGGCTCGAGTGTGTCGCTCATCGACAACCTGCTGCGGCCCCTGCTGATTTCCAGCCAGGAACCGGTATCGATACTTGCCGTCTTCATTGGCGTGATTGGCGGCATTGCAGCCTTTGGCATGATCGGCATCATCATCGGCCCCGTGCTGTTGACGGTTATCGCCGCGCTGCTGCGTTTCCTGGACCAAATACTGACGCGCGAGTCCAGACAAAATAACAACCCGGAGTAGGCCGCCATGACTGCATCAACCGCTTCGCTCCCGGCGGGCAGCAACAAACCGCCCCCCTCGCACGCCCCTCCCCGGTTTCGCGCCATCACTGCATGCAAGCACATTTTGCTGCTGGCATGCCTATTCACCGCCACCGGCTGCGCGGGCCTTCCCGACGCCGCACGCGAAATGCAAATCCCCACGGCACAGGCCGTAGAGTTCGATAATGCGCGCGGCCCGGTCTCCACGGGCAAAAGCTCCGCCATCATCAAGGAACTCAAGAGCGAATCGGGCGCGACCGATATCCTGCAGAAGCACCTGGCCATCGAGCAGGCGATCAATGCCGATAGCCCGCTGGTGCTGGGCAACAAGCTGGTGCTGTTGCAAGACGGGCCTGCGACCTACCAGGCCATGTTCGCGGCCATGCGCAAAGCCCGGGACCACATCAATCTGGAAACCTATATCTTTGAAGATGACGAAATCGGCAGGCAGTTCGCCGATCTGCTACTGGAGCGACAAGCCGCCGGCGTTCAGGTCAACCTGATTTACGACAGCGTCGGCTGCCTGAATACCCCGCAGGCATTTTTTGAGCGACTGAAGGCCAGCGGAATCCAGGTACTCGAATTCAATCCGGTCAATCCATTGGCCGGAAACAAAAAAGAATGGCTGCTCAACAACCGCGACCATCGCAAACTGCTGGTCGTTGACGGGCACACCGCGTTCATCGGCGGCATCAACATCAGCGCATCGTATTCCAGCAGCCCATCCGGCAAGTCTTCGAAGACAAAGGCGACCAACGAGGCAAACACCTTGGGCTGGCGGGATACCCACCTGCAAATAGAAGGGCCGGTGGTGACGCAGTTCCAGAAGCTGTTCATGGATACCTGGAGCAAACAAAAGGGCGCAGCGCTCGCTGCAAAAAACTACTTTCCTGCACTCAACAAACAGGGCGACGAGATCGTGCGCGCCATCGGCAGCGCTTCCTCTGAGCCGCACAGCCTGATCTATCTCACGCTGCTCTCGGCAATCGACCATGCAGAACAGCATGTTCACCTTACCAACGCCTATTTCGTTCCCGATCCGCAGTTGCTCAAATCCTTGACCGATGCGGCACAGCGCGGTGTCGACGTGAAATTGATCTTGCCCAGCAATACCGATTCCTGGGCGGTATTCCACGCAGGGCGCTCGCACTACACCAGGCTGTTGCGGGCCGGCGTCAAGATCTACGAGCGACGCGGCGCAGTCATGCATTCCAAGACCGCATCAATCGATGGGGTCTGGTCGGTGATCGGTTCGACCAATCTGGATTGGCGCAGCTTCCTGCACAACGATGAACTCAATGCCGTGATTCTGGGGCGCGATTTTTCACGGCAAATGGAAACCATGTTTACCCAGGATCTGAGCCAGTCCAACGCCATCGATCTCAAAAGCTGGAAGCAGCGCCCGATGCAATTGCGGCTCAAGGAATGGGCGGCGCGGCTCGCCGAATACTGGCTGTAGCCGGTTCCAACTGAAGGTAAGGCTCTCGCTTCAACCCAGTCCAGACTCAGAAACGAAAGTAACTAGTTCTTTCGGCCGATGCCCTCCCCTGCGGATGGTGAATATCCCATACTCGTTTCGGGGTCTAGGCTTCAGGTATCACAACCACCCGGCCGAGCCTTGCCATGGCAGCGCAAAAAAGCCAAGCGGTTCCCGTCCTGCTCGCCAGCACCTTCGCCTTCACCATCTGTTTCGCGGTGTGGATGGTGTTTGCCGTACTCGGCATTCCGATCAAGCAAAAATTCGGGCTGAACGAAACCGAATTCGGCCTGCTTGCAGCGATGCCGGTGCTGAGCGGCTCGCTGATCCGGGTGCCGCTCGGTATCTGGACCGATCGTTTCGGCGGGCGCATCGTGTTTTTCTGCCTGATGCTTGCCACGGTGATTCCGATCTGGCTGGTGGGTTACGCCACCCAATTCTGGCATTTCCTGGTACTGGGCCTGTTCCTGGGGCTGGCTGGCGGCAGCTTCTCGGTCGGCACGCCGTATGTGGCCCGCTGGTTCGATCGTGAGCGCCAGGGCCTGGCGATGGGCATCTTCGGCGCCGGCAATTCCGGATCGGCGCTGACCAAGTTCGTCGCCCCGGTGATCATTGCCACCTGGGGCTGGCAAGCCGTGCCGCACATCTACGCCGTGGCGATGCTGGCGACCGCACTCTTGTTCTGGATGTTTTCCGCCAGCGATCCCGCGCACCGGGTGGATCAGCGTACCCGCTTCGTCGACCAGCTCAAATTACTCAAAGACCCGCGCGTGCTGCGCTATTGCCAGTATTACTCGGTGGTCTTCGGCGGCTACGTAGCACTCGCGCTGTGGATGACCAAGTATTACGTGACCGAATACGGCTTTTCGATGCAGACCGCCGCGCTGCTCGCGGCCTGCTTCTCGCTACCCGGCGGCGTACTGCGCGCGCTGGGCGGCTGGATTTCCGACCGTTACGGCGCCTACAAGGTGACTTGGTGGGTGATGTGGCTGTGCGGCGGCATTTTCTTCATCCTGTCCTACCCGCAGACCGATTTCGTGATCCAGACCGTCAACGGTCCGCGCGCATTCCATATCGGGCTTTCCCCGACGCTGTTCACCCTGCTGCTGTTCATCGCCGGGATAGGCATGGCCATTGGCAAGGCTTCCGTATTCAAGTTCATATCGGATGAGTTCCCGCACAACATCGGCGCGGTATCGGGCGTGGTCGGGCTCGCGGGCGGCATGGGCGGCTTCATCCTGCCGATCATGTTCGGCGCGGCGGTCGATCTGACCGGCATCCGTTCCAGCTCGTTCATGCTGATGTACGGCACGGTATGCGTGTCGCTCATCTGGATGCATTTCAGTTTCCGTCCCGAAAGCGTTGCCGAAGGCCAGCACGCACTCGCCAGCAAACATACCTAACCCAATCAACCGCGGAGCAATTAACCATGACCCACGTCCTTACCCGCTGGGAGCCAGAAAATGCCGTCTTCTGGCAAGAAAGCGGCAAAAACATCGCCCGACGCAACCTGTGGATTTCCATTCCCTGCCTGACGCTCGGCTTCATCATCTCGGTGATGTGGAGCATGGTGGTACTGAATTTGCCCAATGCCGGATTTTCCTTCGGCAAGGATCAACTGTTCCTGCTGGCCGCGCTTCCGCATCTTTCCGGCGCCACCCTGCGCATCTTTTATTCGTTCATGCCTTCGCTGTTTGGCGGGCGCAAATGGACCACGCTCTCGACCGCGGTCTTGCTGATCCCGGCGCTGTGGCTGGGATTTGCCGTGCAGGATTCCACCACATCCTATCCGACCATGCTGATGATCGCGCTGTTGTGCGGTCTGGGCAGCGGCAACTTTGCCAGCTCGATGGCCAATATCGCGTTTTTCTTCCCGGCAGCGCAAAAAGGCGCGGCCAATGGCCTGAACGCCGGCTTGGGCAATCTCGGCGTATCGCTGGCCCAGTTACTGATCCCGATAGCCATCACGCTCCCGCTGTTCAGCGGGCTGGGCGGTGAAGCACAGCACTATATGAAAGAAGGGTTGGAAAAAAGCCTGTGGCTGCAGAACGCCGGCTTCATGTGGGTGCCGCTGATTGCCGTGGCCACCGTCGCAGCGTGGCTGGGCATGAACGACATTGCCGATGCCAAGTCCTCGTTTGCCGAACAGTCCATCATTTTCCGGCGCAAAGACAACTGGATCATGTGCTTCCTGTATATCGGCACCTTCGGCAGCTTTATCGGCTTTGCCGGCGCGTTCGCACTGCTGACCAAAACCCTGTTCCCCGCGATTCCGGTCGCGCAATACGCGTTTCTTGGCCCCTTGATCGGCGCGCTGATCCGCCCGGTCGGTGGCGCCATCTCCGACAAGATCGGGGGCGCGAAAGTCACCCTGGGCATTTTCGTCGGCATGATTATCGGCACGCTCGGCGTGCTGTCTGCCTTGCCGCAACAGGGCGCGGGCGGCAGCTGGCCCGTGTTCTTTGCCAGTTTCCTGCTTCTCTTCACCTGCGCCGGGATCGGCAACGGTTCCACCTACAAAATGATCCCGACGATTTTTGTCACGCTGGCCCAGCGCCGGGCGGCCAACCAGGGCGATCAGGCCATCCACAAGGCCAAGCTGATCGGCGTGAAGGAATCGGCTGCCGCAGCGGGCTTCATCAGCGCCATCGGTGCCTACGGCGGCTATTTCATTCCGCAAAGTTTCGGCATGTCGATGAAATACAGCGGCGGCCCGGAGCTGGCCCTGTATTGCTTCCTGGCTTTCTATGTGAGTTGCGTACTGGTTACGTGGTTTTTCTACAGCCGCAAGCACGCACCGATGCCGTGCTGATAGATCGGAGAACATGAAATGAGTCACTTTCTGGATCGCTTGAAATTCCTGTCCCGCACCAAGGAGACTTTTTCCAACGGCCACGGCGCGGTCGTTGAGGAAGACCGCCAGTGGGAAAACGCCTACCGTAGCCGCTGGCAGCACGACAAGATCGTGCGCTCGACCCACGGCGTGAACTGCACCGGCTCCTGCTCGTGGAAGATCTACGTGAAGAACGGGCTGATCACCTGGGAAACCCAGCAGACCGACTACCCGCGCACGCGCCCCGACCTGCCCAACCACGAACCGCGCGGCTGCCCGCGTGGCGCATCCTACAGCTGGTACGTGTATTCGGCACAGCGCGTGAAATACCCGCTGATCCGCGGCCGGCTGATGGAAATGTGGCGAGAGGCACGCAAGACGCTCGACCCGATCTCCGCCTGGCAGAGCATCAGCCAGGACCCGGTCAAGGCCAAGCGTTACAAGAGCGTGCGTGGTCTGGGCGGCTTTGTGCGCGCGAGCTGGGATGAAGCGACCGAAATCATCGCCGCCGCCAATGCGTACACGATCAAGAACTACGGCCCGGACCGCGTGATCGGCTTCTCGCCGATTCCGGCGATGAGCATGATCAGCTATGCCGCCGGCAGCCGCTATCTGTCGCTCATCGGCGGCGTGTGCATGAGCTTCTACGACTGGTACTGCGACCTGCCGCCGTCCAGCCCGCAGATCTGGGGCGAGCAGACCGACGTGCCGGAAAGCGCCGACTGGTACAACTCGACCTACCTGATGGTGTGGGGCTCGAACGTGCCGCAGACGCGCACGCCGGATGCGCACTTCTATACCGAGGTGCGCTACAAGGGCACCAAGACCGTCGCGGTTTCGAGCGATTACGGCGAAATGGTCAAGTTCGGCGATATCTGGCTCGCACCGAAGCAAGGCACCGATGCGGCGCTCGCGATGGCGATGGGCCACGTGATCCTCAAGGAATTCCACACCGCCGGGCAATCGGCCTACTTCCAGTCCTACGTGAAGCAGTACACCGACATGCCGGTGCTGGTGCGGCTGAAGCATCAGAACGGCATGTACGTGCCGGATCATTTCCTGCGCGCTTCGCACCTGGCCGACAATCTCGGTGAAGCCAACAACCCGGACTGGAAGACGCTGCTGATCGACGAGAAAACCGGTAAGCTCGTTGTGCCCAACGGCAGCATCGGGTTTCGCTGGGGCGAAACGGGCGAGAAAATCGGCCGCTGGAACCTGGAACAGAAGGACGGCAACAGCCAGCAAGCGATCGACCCGCGCCTCTCCTTGATAGACAGCCGCGACGACGTGGTCGGCGTCGGCTTCAGCTACTTCGGCGGCAGGGACGCCGACGATCTCTTGGTGCGCAACGTGCCGGTGAAGAAGATCGCACTCGCCGACGGCAGCGAAGCGCTGGTCGCCACCGTGTTCGATCTCTCCATGGCCAACTACGGCGTCGACCGGGGCCTCGGCGGCGGCAATGTCGCCGCGAGCTACGAGGACGATATCCCGTACACCCCAGCCTGGCAGGAAAAACATACCGGCGTGAAGGCGGCCGACGTGATCACTGTCGCGCGCGAATTCGCCCAGAACGCGCACGACACGCACGGCAAAAGCATGGTGATCGTCGGCGCGGCGCTGAATCACTGGTACCACATGGACATGACCTACCGCGGCATCATCAACATGCTGATGCTGTGCGGCTGCGTCGGCCAATCGGGCGGCGGCTGGGCGCATTACGTGGGCCAGGAAAAGCTGCGTCCGCAGACCGGCTGGGTGCCGCTCGCGTTCGCCACCGACTGGGTGCGCCCGCCACGCCAGATGAACTCGACCAGCTTCTTCTACGCGCACACCAGCCAGTGGCGCCACGAAAAGCTCTCGCTGAACGAAATCCTCGCGCCGACCGCCGACAGCGGCAAGTACGGCCACCAGACCCTGCTCGATCTCAACGCCAAGTCCGAACGCATGGGCTGGCTGCCCTCTGCGCCGCAACTGGAAACCAACCCGCTCGACATCACCGCTGCTGCAACGGCGGCCGGTCAGGAACCGATTCCGTTCGCGGTGAACGAGATCAAGGCCGGGCGGCTGAAGTTCTCCTGCGACGATCCGGATAATCCGAAGAACTTCCCGCGCAACATGTTCGTCTGGCGCTCGAATATCTTGGGCAGCTCGGGCAAGGGCCACGAGTATTTCCTCAAATACCTGCTCGGCACACAGAACGCGCTGTTCAGCGACGAGGACGATTGCCTGCGCCCGTCCGAAGTGAAATTCCACGAGGAAGCGCCGGAAGGCAAGCTCGACCTGTTGACCGTGCTGGATTTCCGCATGTCAACCACCTGTCTCTACGGCGACGTGGTGCTGCCCTCCTCCACCTGGTACGAGAAGGACGACCTGAACACGTCCGACATGCACCCGTTCATCCACCCGCTGTCGGAGGCCGTGCAACCGCTGTGGCAATCGAAGAGCGACTGGGAAATCTACAAGGCCATCGCCAAGAAATTCTCCGAACTGGCCGATCCGTATCTCGGCACGCAGAAGGATCTGGTACTCACCCCGCTGTTGCACGACACCCCGGGCGAACTCGGCCAGGCGTTCGAGCCGAAAGACTGGAAGCACGGCGAATGCGAGCCGATTCCGGGCAAGACCATGCCGAGCATCGCGGTGGTCGAACGCAATTACGGCGACGTGTACAAGAAATTCACCTCGATCGGCCCGCTGCTCGACAAGCTCGGCAACGGCGGCAAGGGCATCGGCTGGAAGACCGGCGAGGAAATCACCGAACTCGCGCACCTGAACAAGACTGTGCTCACCGAAGGCGTGAGCCAGGGTCGGCCCAAGCTGGAAACCGCGATCGACGCGGCCGAGATGATCCTGAGCCTGGCGCCGGAAACCAACGGCCATGTCGCGGTGAAAGCCTGGGAAGCGCTGGGCAAGATCACCGGGCGCGACCACACCCATCTGGCCGAGGGCCGCGAGCACGACAAGATTCGTTTTAGAGATGTGCAGGCGCAGCCGCGCAAGATCATCTCGTCGCCGACCTGGTCCGGGCTCGAATCGGAAGAAGTCAGCTACAACGCCGGTTATACCAATGTGCATGAGCTGATTCCATGGCGCACGCTGACCGGCCGCCAGCAGTTCTATCAAGATCACCGCTGGATGCTCGATTTCGGCGAAGGCCTGTGCGTCTACAAGCCGGCGATCGACACCAAGACCGTGAGCCCGATGCTCGGCAACAAATCGAACGGCAACCACGAGCTGGTGCTGAACTGGATCACCCCGCACCAGAAATGGGGCATCCATTCGACCTACTCCGACAACCTGCGCATGCTCACCCTGAGCCGCGGCGGCCCGCACGTGTGGGTGTCCGAGGTCGAAGCGAAGCAAGCGGGTCTCGTCGACAACGACTGGGTCGAGGTCTTCAACGTCAACGGCACGCTGACTGCGCGTGTGGTGGTGAGCCAGCGCGTGCCCAAGGGCATGTGCCTGATGTACCACGCGCAGGAAAAGATCGTGAACGTGCCCGGCGCGGAAACCAGCGGCAAGCGCGGCGGTATCCACAACAGCGTGACGCGTGCGGTGACCAAGCCCACGCACATGATCGGTGGCTACGCCCAGCTTTCCTACGGCTTCAACTATTACGGCACCGTGGGCAGCAACCGCGATGAATTCGTGATCGTGCGCAAGATGAACAAGGTGGACTGGCTGGAAGGGCCGCTCGTCGAAGAAGGAGAACAAGCATGAAGATTCGCGCCCAAGTTGCCATGGTGCTGAACCTGGACAAGTGCATCGGTTGCCACACCTGTTCGGTCACCTGCAAGAACGTCTGGACCAGCCGCGATGGCGTGGAATACGCTTGGTTCAACAACGTCGAGACCAAGCCCGGCATCGGCTTTCCCAAGGAATGGGAAAACCAGGAGAAATGGAAAGGCGGCTGGATTCGCACTTCTGAGGGCAAGCTCGAACCCAAGCAGGGCGGCAAGCTGAAGATCCTGTCGAACATCTTCGCCAACCCGAATATGCCCGAGATCGACGATTACTACGAGCCGTTCACCTACGACTACGAGCACCTGCAGAAGGCACCGCTGTCGCAGACGCCGCCGACCGCGCGGCCCATCTCGGTGATCACCGGCAAGAAGATGCCCAAGATCGAATGGGGTCCGAACTGGGAAGACGATCTGGGCGGCGAGTTCGAATCGCGCAGTCGCGACCAGCTCTTCAACGACATCCAGAAGGAGATGTACTCGACCTTCGAGAACACCTTCATGATGTACCTGCCGCGCCTGTGCGAGCACTGCCTGAACCCGACCTGCGTGGCGAGCTGCCCGTCCGGCTCGGTCTACAAGCGCGAGGATGATGGCATCGTGCTGGTCGACCAGGACAAGTGCCGCGGCTGGCGCATGTGCATCTCCGGCTGCCCGTACAAGAAGATCTACTTCAACTGGCAATCGGGCAAGGCCGAAAAGTGCACGTTCTGCTTCCCGCGCATCGAAGCCGGCCAGCCGACCGTGTGCTCGGAAACCTGCGTCGGGCGTATCCGCTATCTGGGCGTGATGCTGTACGACGCCGACCAGATCGAAGCTGCAGCCTCGGTCGAAAACACGCAGGACCTGTACGAAGAACAGCTCAAACTGTTCCTTGACCCGAACGATCCGGCCATCCTTGAGGAAGCGCGCAAGCAGGGCATTCCGGAAAGCTGGCTCGACGCCGCGCAGAAGTCGCCGGTATGGAAGATGGCAATGGAATGGAAGGTCGCCTTCCCGCTGCACCCGGAATACCGCACGCTGCCGATGGTCTGGTATATCCCGCCGCTATCGCCGATCCAGTCGCGCGCCGAGGCCGGCCAATTGTCGATGAACGGCATCATTCCGGATACCAGCCAGCTGCGCATTCCGGTCAAGTACCTCGCCAACCTGCTCACCGCCGGCAAGGAAGCGCCGGTCGTCTCTGCGCTCGACCGCATGCTGGCCATGCGTGCGTTCAAGCGCGGCGAATCGGTGCACGGCAAGGGTGATCCGGCGGTGCTGCAACAGGTCGGACTCACCGCCGCGCAGGTCGAAGAGATGTACCAGGTGATGGCGATTGCCAACTATGAAGACCGCTTCGTGATTCCGTCCAGCCACAAGGAAATGGTCGAGGACAGCTTCAACGAGAAAGGCAGTTGCGGCTTCACCTTTGGCAACGGCTGCTCGGGGGGAACCAGCGAAGGTTCGCTCTTCGGCAAGAAGCCGCAGGGCAGCACGATCTTTGTCGACATGCCCAAATCGCGCAAGCAGCGGGAGGAATGATCATGTGGCCCGAACCGCAGTTTTACCGTGCGCTCTCCGCGCTGCTCTCCTACCCGGAACCCGGCCTGCTCGCCGCGCGTGACGAGATCGACGAAGCGCTCAGCGCCTGGCTGGCGCTGCATCCGGACCTGCAGGCGCTGCGCCGTTTCATCGACGAGCACAGCCTGATTCAACTGCAGGAAAACTACGTCGCCACGTTCGATCGCAATCCGGCGCATTCGCTGCACCTGTTCGAGCATGTGCACGGTGAATCGCGCGACCGCGGCCAGGCCATGGTCGACCTGATGGAGGAATACCGCCGTTACGGACTCGAACCGGATGAAAACGAGCTTCCCGACTACGTGCCGCTGTTCCTCGAATTCCTCGGCGAATTGCCGGCAAACGAGGCGAAGCAGATGCTCGGTGAAGCGATCGACATCCTCGCAGCCATTGGTTCACGTCTTGCCCGCAACGAAAGTCCGTATGCCGCGATCTTCCGCGTGTTGGTCGATTTGAGCGATGTCGTTCCGCAAGCGCTGACCGAGCCGCCGGTGCGAGACATGGACGAAGCGATGGAGATGTTCGGCCCCAGCCCCGATGGCGCCGAGCCGCTGCTGAAACCGGCCACCCAGACCATTCAGTTCCACCCCCGCGCCCACAGCGCACGGTAAAGGGAGAAAAAAATGAGTTACCTGCACCACTTCCTGTTCGGGATTTATCCCTACATCGCGCTGACCATCTTCCTGCTCGGCAGCCTGGTGCGTTTCGAGCGCGAGCAATACACCTGGCGCAGCGAATCAACGCAATTGTTGAAACGCGGCAACCTGCGCATCGGCAGCATCTGCTTCCATATTGGCATCATCAGCCTGTTCGCCACGCATATGGTCGGCCTGCTCACGCCGGTCGAGGTCTATCACAGCTTCGGGCTGACCACCGCCGCCAAGCAGATGATGGCGATCGTCGGAGGCGCGCTGCTGGGGGTGCTGTGCCTGGTGGGACTCGTCATCCTGCTGCACCGCCGCTTCACCGAACCGCGCATCGCTGCCGTGACAAGCTTCGGCGACAAGCTGGTAATGCTGTGGATCCTGGCCACGCTGGTGCTCGGGCTCATCAGCATCTTCAGTTCGATCGGGCATCTGGACGGCCATGTGATGGTGTTGCTCGGCAGCTGGGCGCAACACATCGTCACTTTCCGTGGTAACGCAGCCGATCAACTGGTGAATATCCCGTGGATCTACCGCGCGCACATGGTCATGGGCATGACGCTGTTCGTGATCTTCCCGTTCAGCCGCCTGGTGCATGTGTGGAGCGGTTTCGGCTCGGCCGGGTATGTAACGCGGGCCTGGCAACTGGTGCGGCCTCGCTAAGCATTTCGGAGACGACGCACAGCTTGCAAAAACCATTAACGAGCGCGTTCTCCTTGACGGCCGCCGGGGTAAAACCTGGCGGCCATTTTTTAGGACTTGATGCTGCAATAGGCATAACTCCACCCCAGCCTTTCTGATTTTCGGCACTTCAAGCGGGAATAATCCCCAGACGATTGTATGTTTTTGCATTGGCTTTAAAGATGCAAATAATTAGAATCTTTAATGCATCCTCGCTTGAATCCGCAAGCCAGACATCGCGAACCGGTATGAGGGACACATTGAAATGGCCAAGAAATTCCCCCTGAACCCCAAACACCCCGAGCGCATCTGCTGGGGCTGCGATAAATACTGTCCGGCCGATAGCCTGCGCTGCGGCAACGGATCGGACCGTACGCAACACCCGGTCGAGATGTTCGGGGAAGACTGGTTTGAATGGGGCGTCGACTCCGCATCTGCAACAGAAGCACAGGATGTTGCAGCAATATCGACTGATCCGCAGTAAATAGCAGCCTTTCCGTAACTTTATCTGTTCAATCAACGCCGTATCTTGCACCGGCGCCTTGCCAAAGCCTCACCCCGCACTGACAATGCAAGCATGGCTATCCATCTACCCACCATGCTGTTGATGATCATCACTGCAAGCGGAACCTTGGCGCTTTCAGTGGGGTGGGTGGCGCGTTCAAAAGACAAGGAAGGGCTGTACACCTGGACAGCGGCACTTTCCCTGCAAACCCTGGGTTTCGTTCTGCTTTCGCTGCGCTACCAGATACCGGACTTCTTCTCCATCCTGGTGGCCAATACGGCGCTTTCAGCCAGTCGCTCACTTTTTATTGCCGCCATCGCCCAGTTTCAGCAGCGCCGCATCCCGTCCGTACTGTTTTGGGGGCCGCCACTGGTGCTCGCCTTCACCTTCAGCTGGCTGATGCACGATTTTGCCGCCCGCGTCGTTGTTAGCGGCGTGATCAATATTTTCCAGGTATTGATGGCGTTAATCATCCTTATGAGCCGTGAATACGCTATTACTGGCCGGGGCAAACACCTGATGGTTTGTGGACTGGGCATCATGGTCGCGACGTTGACAGTGCGCACCCTGAGCATGGTCATGCTGCCAGACACCACCCTCAGCATGATGGAACAAAACCCGGTGCAAGCCCTGGCATTTCTTGTCGCTTTCGGAAGCTTGATCCTGGTTTCGAATGGCTTCGTATTGATGAGCAAGGAGCGTGCCGATGAACATATCCGGCTGATAGCAATGAAAGACAGGCTGACCGGCACCTGGAACCGCATCCGCCTGGAAGAAGCAGCCCTGATGGAAATGGCCCGCCTGGATCGATACGGGCACCCGGTTTCGCTGATCATGGCCGATATCGACCATTTCAAGGAGATCAACGACCACTTCGGCCATGCCACGGGCGATCAGATCCTGAAGGAATTCTGCGCGGTTACGCAAAGCTGTATCCGCACAACCGATCTGCTGGGGCGCTGGGGCGGCGAGGAATTCCTGGTGCTGTTGCCCAATAGCGGGTTTTCCAGCACGGCCCGGATCGCGGAACGTATCCGCAGCACACTGGAACAATATGAACTCGCCGAAGGACTCAGGATAACGGCCAGTTTCGGCTTTGCCGTATGCCAATCGACCGATACCTGGGATTCGTGGCTCGATCGTGCCGACAAGGCACTGTATCGGGCCAAATCCGCAGGGCGCAACCGGGTCGAGACGGAGTCTTTGCAACCCGACGCCAACACAGCCGATCATCCGGATACCCATTTGGTCCCGTTGGTCTGGCGCAAGGCGTACGCATCCGACAATGGGCACATCGACACCCAGCATCGCGCCCTGTTCGAGAACGTCAACACCCTGCTCAATTCGATCAAGGACAATCGCCCGAAACAGGAACTTGCCCAGTTGATCGGCGCGCTGGTGGCAGAAATCCGGCAACATTTCGAAGAGGAAGAGCAACTATTTCGTGCGGCCGAGTATCCGGATAGCGAGCGCCATTGCGAGCTGCACCACCATCTGGTGACGCGTGGAATTCAACTGACCGAGCGTTTCGAAAAAGGCCAGGTCGGCGCGGGCGAGCTGTTTCACTACCTGGCCTATGAAGTCGTCGCGCAGCATATGCTGATTGAAGACCGCAAGTTCTTTTCCCTGCCTGCCACCCTGAGCATTTAGTTCACGCGGAACATCACGGGAACCAATACACCCACAATGCCGAGACAGGCATGATCAGCAACAGCGCAGGCAGCATGTTGACGATGGGAAAGATCTTGATCCCGCAGATCCGCAGGCCCGTGGCCAGCATGATGATGCCGCCGCAAGCGGAAAAATCGGCCTGCATCGCCGGCGACAACAGCGGGATCAGCAAGTAGGCACTGCAGAAAAGCAGGCTCTGGATCAGTATCTGCGGCAAGGCAATCAACGCGACCGAAGCCCCCATGTCCGCAGCAAAGATCAGGGCGGTAAAGAGATCGAGCACCGCTTTGGTCATCAGGATGCTGGCATCGCCGGTCATGCCCTCCTGCATGGAACCGAATATCCCCATGCCGCTGACGCAAAACAAGACCAGGATGGTGACATAGCGGCGCACGAAACCCTGTGCGTGTGCGTCGCCCTCTTCAAAATGGATAAACCGCTTCGCGCGCGATTGCAGCCAACCAAGCATCGTTTCCAGCCCGCGTTCGAGAAACAGCATCTCGCCGATGAAGGCGCCGGCCAGCAAGGCCAGCGCCAAGGCCGGGATGGTATGAACCTTGTTGACCATCACCGTGCCGATGCCAGCCGAGATAATGCCGCAGGTCAGCGGCAAGGCCTCCCGCACCTGCCGGGGAAGCCTGGCACTCAGCATCGAACCCGCGCCCCCGCCAATCAGCAATGCCGCACTGTTTATCCATGGACCCAACATGCCGGTTTCTCCGCAAACATGCCCCCTCACCGCTTTCTGCCCGGCCGGGCCGGCAGAAACTGCAGATCGGAACATGATCAATTTGATATGAAACTGGAATGCTAAACTGCTATTTACCCAGTTAAAAATATCATTTTGATTTAAAAAATTACTTTATTGATATAGGAGCAGCGGATGGATCTAAAACGCATGCGTTATTTCTGCACGATTGCAGAGCAAGGCCAGATCAGCCGCGCCGCCCGGCTGCTGCATATTGCACAACCACCACTGAGCCAGCGCCTGCGGGAGCTGGAAACCGAATTCGGCTGCGATCTCTTTACGCGCAAGGGGCGCGGCTTGCAGCTGACCGAAGCCGGCAAGCTGTTTTACCGGCGCGCGCGGGAAATCCTGAACGCGGTGGAAGAAGCCCGCGACGAGGTCATCCGTGCCGCGGCACAGATCGGACCGGCGCTGCGCATTGGCCTCTCGCCGACCTGCAAAAGCTACTGGATGTCGCGTTTTCCCGCCTTGCACGCCAGTTTCCCCGAACGCCAGATCGGGCTGGTCGTAGGCGACTCGGGTTATCTGGAATCACTGCTGCTGAACCGGCAACTGGATGTTGCCCTGATGCAGCCGCCCGCCCAGGCGCAGCATTTCACCATTCATCGCATCGCCAGCTGCAAGACGGTGGCCGTGGCGCCTGCCGGGTTGCTGCCGGATGCGCTCCACAGCCTATCCCTCGCCGAACTGGCCCGGCATCCGCTCTTGCTGCTGCGGCGCTCGGTCGGCGTGGGCAGTTACGAGCGGCTGATTCAGTTGCTGCACGATGCGAACCTGAACCCGCATATCGCGCTCTACAGTTCCGATGTCGAGCTGTTGCTGGATCGGCTACGGCAAGGATTCGCGGGCATTGCCGTGGTACCCGAAACGGAAACCGGGGAAATGGACCCGGGCTTTACCATCCTGCCGATCGAGCAGGATCTGCCCGATTACCATCTATCCGTGGTGAGCCTTCGCGCCGATCAGGACGATGCCCTGATCCGGCAACTGCTGGATTGCTGGTCTGATTCTGTTGACGCGGGTTGCGAAGCAGCAACCAGCATCAACAAAACCTAGTTCATCCGGACTAGTCCGGCAGACGGATTGGCAAGCCCCGGTGCCGGTCACAGAATGAGGCATCCCACTGGCCGGAGCGATCATGCAAGACCCCGTCATCGACGTACGCACGCTGGAGCCCTACGACCGGCATCCGGCCATTTTCCAGACCTTCGCCATCCTGAAACGCGGCCAGGCGCTGCAGATTGTCAACGATCACGATCCCAAGCCGCTGCACAGGCTGTTCGAAGAAGAACTTGCCGGCGTCTACGCCTGGGAATACCTGGAACGCGGCCCGCTCTGGCGCGTGCGCATCCACAAGACCGCCGACAGCGACAAGATCGCGCGCGGCCGAACTTGTGGCTGCGGCGCACACTGATCGCGCGGCCATGTCTGCCGAGCTGATCGACCCGTTCAACCGTCGCATCGACTACCTGCGCGTATCGGTGACCGACCGCTGCGATCTGCGCTGTACCTATTGCCTGCCGGAAGGCTTCAAGGATTTCGAGGAACCCGCCCACTGGCTCGATCATGCCGAAATGGCGCGGCTGATCGGCCTGTTCGTGCAACTGGGCGTGGGCAAGGTCAGGCTGACCGGGGGCGAGCCGCTGCTGCGGCGCGGCCTCACCGATCTGGTCAGCCGCATCGCTCCGCTGCCAGGTCTGCGCGATCTGTCGCTCTCCAGCAATGGCACCCAGCTTGCGCGCCACGCCCAGGCGCTCAAAACCGCGGGCGTCACCCGGCTGAATATCAGCCTCGATAGTCTCAATCCGGATTGCTTCGCCCGCATCACCGGGCGCGACGGCCTGCACCAGGTAATTGCCGGGCTGGCGGCGGCCAAGGCCGCCGGCTTTGCGCCGATCAAGCTCAATATGGTCGTGCTCGCGGGGCAGAATCTCGACCAGATCGAGCCGATGGTCGAATTCGCGCTGCGCGAAGGCTTCGTGCTGCGTCTGATCGAACCTATGCCGCTGGGCCATACCGGCCAGCGCATGCCGGCCATCGACCTGACTCGCCTCGGCGAAACCCTGGCCGCACGCTTTGATCTCTTGCCGCGCATCATGCCGCATGACGCAGGCCCGGCGCGCTACTGGACCGACCCGGCCGGCAGCGCCAGCATCGGCGTGATCACGCCCATGTCGCAGCATTTTTGCGAAAGCTGCAACCGGGTACGCCTCACCGTCGATGGCACCTTGCTGCTTTGCCTGGGCCAGGAAGCCCGGATCGAACTTGGCCCGCTGCTGCGTGCAGGAGCGAGCGATGCCGAACTGATCGCCGCAATTCAGGCCGGCATCGCCAGCAAGCCGGAGCGACACGAATTCAACGAAGCCCCGCAAAAAATCGTGCGTTTCATGGCGCAAACAGGCGGTTAGTCCGATACTGCACAGGATTCCTTCGCCCGCAGATGCCCCCATGAATGCAGAATTCCCGGAAATTCCCGCGCACCAGCGCATTTCCACACGGATTGTCGCGGCATCCGTCATTGCGCTCGCCGTGGTGTTGACCATGGTCGGCGGCACGCTCTGGCTTTCCTGGCAGCTGGAAGGGGGGGCTGCGGCGATCAACGATGCCGGCAGCCTGCGCATGCGTTCGTACAAGCTCGCCCTCGCGCTCGATGCCATTGCGCAATCCGGCCCGGCCACTGCCCGTGAAGATTTGCGCCTGCTCGATGCCACGCTGGAGGGCCTGCGACGCGGCGATCCATCTCGCCCCTTGCTCCTGCCGGAGAAAGCGGAAATTCGCGCCCAACACCAGACCGTGACCGCCATCTGGCAGCAGCAGATGCGCCCGTTTGCACAAGCGACGCTGGCCGGCGATCTTGGCGCGATCCGCGCCTACCGCCAGGCGGCCGATGCCTTCGTGGCCGAGATAAACCGGCTGGTTTTCCTGATCGAGCACGACAATGCGCGCAAGACCACGCTGCTGCGCCTCTCGCAAGGGGTGCTGATCGCCATCTCCACCGTGGGCACGGTTGCCATGATCTACCTGCTCTACCTGTGGATCATCCGCCCGGTTTTGCGCTTGCGCAGCGGTATTCAGCGCATGGCCGCCCGCGAATTCGATGTGCGCCTGCCCGTGGAAACGCAGGATGAATTCGGCGTATTGACCGAAGGCTTCAATGGCATGGCGGCCGAGCTCGCCAGCCTCTATCGCGGACTGGAAGCTCGGGTTCACGAAAAAACCGCCCTGCTCGCCGCACAAAACCGCGAACTCTCGGCCCTGTACGACATCACGGCCTTTCTGAGCATTCCCGCCTCCACCGAAAAGCTGTGCCAGGGCTTTCTCTCCCGTCTGGTGCAACTGTTTGGCGCCGAAGGCTGCAGCGTACGCATCATCGACCCGGACGGTGAAAATATCCGGTTGGTGGTTTCCGAAGGATTGCCGTCCAGGCTGGTGAATGAAGAACAATGCCTGAAAGCGCACGAATGCCTGTGCGGCCAGGCAATCCGCGAAGGCGTGGTGGAAATCCGCGATTTCCGCCATCTGCCGCACCCGCAGGTTTTCCGCTGCGAGGAAGCCGGATTCTGCGGCATCAGCATCTTCCCCGTCGCCTCGCCCCAAAGCACACTGGGCACCTTTGCCCTGCATTTTCGCCACGACCACACCCTGCAGCCGGCAGAAAAGCAGTTGTTGGAAACGCTGGGCCAGCATCTGGGGCTGGCTCTGGAAAACATCCAGCTCAGCGCCAAGGAACGGCAACTGGCGATCCTGGAAGAGCGCAACCTGGTCGCCCAGGGTCTGCATGACAGCATTGCCCAGAGCCTGAATTTCCTCAACCTGCAGGTGCAGATGCTTGAAAACGCCCTCTCCAAAGGCAGCCTGCCCGATGCCCGCCAGATCGTCCCGCTGCTTCATGCCGGTGTCGAGGAAAGCTACAACGATGTGCGCGAACTGCTGCTCAACTTCCGCAGCAGGCTGGAAACCGGGCAACTGGAAGAATCGCTGCAGCACACCCTGAACAAGTTCAACACGCAGACCGGCATCCAGACCCGGATGAGCTGCACCGGCAACGGCGCGCCGCTGTCACCGGAGCAGCAGTTGCAGGTACTGTTCATCGTGCAGGAAGCGCTATCCAATATCCGCAAGCATGCCCAGGCCAGCGCGGTGGTTCTGCAGATCGACAACCGGCAGGATTACACGCTCGATATCCGCGATGACGGGCAAGGCTTTGACCCCGCGCTCCTGACCCTGCAAAATGAAAAACACGTCGGTCTTGCCATCATGCAGGAACGCGCTGCGCGCCTTGCCGCCAGGCTGAGCGTGGATTCGGCGCCCGGCGAGGGCACGCGCATCTCTTTGATCGTGCCGCGCAAGAGCCCGGATGAAACCCGAGGAAAACCATGAGCACTGCACCGATCCGGCTGTTGCTGGTCGACGATCACACACTGTTCCGCTCCGGCTTGCGCCTGCTGCTGCAAACCCAGCCCGATTTCGAGATCGTGGGCGAAGCCGCCGACGGACTGGAAGGCGTCAAGCGCGCGCGCCAGTTGCGCCCCGATGTGATCCTGCTCGATCTGAACATGCCGGGGCTCTCCGGCCTGGAGGCACTGCAACTGATCGGCGAAGATCTTCCGCAATGCGCGGTACTGATGCTGACCGTCTCCGAAGATGCCGACGAGCTGGTCACCGCCCTGCAAACCGGTGCCCGCGGTTATCTGTTGAAAAACATTGATGCCGACGCCCTGACCGCTGCCATCCGCAAGGCCGCGCAAGGCGAGGATGTGATTGCGGAAGCGATGACCGCAAAGCTGGTTGCCCGGATGCGCATCCGCCCGACCACCGCCACCCCGCCGCCTGCGGACGAGCGCGAGAAACTCACCCCGCGCGAACGCGAGATCGTCCAGGCTCTGGCCCGGGGCGAGAGCAACAAGGAAATTGCCCGCAAGCTCGATCTAGCCGAAAGCACGGTCAAGATCCATGTGCAGAACATCCTGAAAAAACTGCGCCTGAACAGCCGGGTACAGGCCGCGGTCTACGCGGTTGAGCACGGACTGGCCGGAGAAAACTCCACAGGATCCGCCTCCTAAATCCTGCTTGGCCGATTTTCGGCCGTTACAGCCGTCCAGGATTTCCGCTCATCCTGCCCCTCTTGCCGCCTTTCTTGCCGGCCGGCCTATTCCTGCCGTCGCCACAGACCGCCTTCAATCACGCCAACAAATCGATCCCGATAAAGACCCGATCCACCATCCATCAGATGCGCGGCCGCACATGTCAATTTGCATTGGAATCACAAGATTTCCATCTGATCTATATTGAACAATCTTGCAGCTTTTATCGTCCGATTTAAAAATCTGGTATACTAGCTTTACTTTTGGTATACCATATCACCTGCACGAACCCATGGAGACCCGCGATGATTTTTGGCAATGTACACAACATGAACGACATGCTGCCTGCGCTGCCTGCAGCATTGCAGACCGCCCTGCGCCACCTGCAAACCACGGATTTCGGCGCACTGCCAGCCGGCAACTATGATCTGCAAGGCAAGGATATCTATGTGCAGGTGATCGACATGAACACCAACGAATTTGCCTTTACCAAGCCGGAAGTGCATCGCCAGTACATTGATGTGCAGTTTCTGTGGAAAGGCCAGGAAAAAATCGGCGTGGCCAACGATACCGGCAACAATCAGATCGCCAACGATCTGCTCGCCGAGCGCGATCTGCTGTTTTATTCCGGCATGGAAAACGAATCGACCCTGTCCATGAAACCCGGCAACTTTGCCGTGTTCTTCCCGAGCGATGTGCATCGTCCGGCTTGCCAGTTCGATGGTCCGGAGGCCATTCGCAAAATCGTGATCAAGGTGCGCCTTTCCTTGCTGACAGAAGGAGCTGCCCAGTGAAAACCATTCGTTGGGGCATGATCGGCTGCGGCGCCGTCACCGAAGTGAAAAGCGGCCCGGGTCTGTATAAATCGAACAATTCCACTCTGGTTGCCGTCACCAGTTCGGATCTCGCACTGAGCCGCTCGTATGCACAGCGGCACAATGTGGCCAAGGTTTACGCCTCGGCCGAAGAACTGGTTCAGGATCCGGAAATCGATGCGGTTTACATCGCCACGCCACCGGTCGTACACAAGAGCCTTTCCTTGCTCGCCGCGCGCGCCGGCAAGCATGTGTATGTAGAAAAGCCGATGGCCATGCGCTTTGCCGAATGCCAGGAAATCATCGACGAATGCCAGCGCCACGATGTCCACCTGTATGTCGCCTTCTATCGCCGCGCGATGGAGCGCTTCCTGCAGGTCAAGCGCTGGCTCGACGACAACGCCATCGGTGAGGTGCGTTGCGTAAAGGCCGTGCAACACCAGCCGCCGGCGCAGGAAGACTTGTCCCGCGCCACTCTGCCTTGGCGCCTGCTGCCGCAAGTTGCAGGTGCCGGCAAGTTCCTCGACATGGGCGTGCATACCCTCGACATTTTCGACTTCTGGTTCGGTGCCATCGAAGAAGTGCATGGCATCGCCTCGAACAAGGGCGGCCTGTACGACGTGGAAGACACCGTCACCGCCACCTGGCGCCACGCCAGCGGCGTACAGGGTTTCGGTTCCTGGTGCTATGTCTGCGGCGATGATCAGGATCATGTCGAAATCATCGGTTCCAATGGCCGCATCGAGATGGAATTCTTCTCGGACAAGCCACTGCGCCTGATTACCGCCGATGGCATGCAGGAAGCCGACATTCCCAACCCGCAACACGTGCAACAGCCGTTTATCCAGAGCATCGTAGATGATCTCAACGGCGTTGCCGTCTGCCCGGGT
>JAGTRM010000005.1 GCA_018261735.1 Pseudomonadota bacterium | reverse complement strand
CCTTCAGCGAGGCGGTGACCGGCTTCAGCAATGCCGATCTGACCATTGCCAATGGCACGCTCTCTGCAGTCAGCTCCAGCGACGGCGGCATCACCTGGAGCGCGACCTTCACCCCGACCGCCAGCCTGATCGATACCAGCAACGTCATCACCCTGGATAACACTGGCGTGGCCGATGCGGCGGGCAACGCCGGCACCGGCACCACCGATTCCAACAACTACGCCATCGATACGGTTCGCCCGACCGCCAGTATTGTCGTGGCCGATACCGCGCTTGCCGTCGGCGAAACTTCCGCCGTCACGATCACCTTCAATGAGGCGGTGACTGGCTTCACCAATGCCGACTTGACGATCGCCAATGGCACGCTGAGTTCGGTCAGCTCCAGCGATGGTGGCATTACCTGGACCGCGACCTTTACCCCGACGGCGAGCCTCACCGATACCAGCAACGTCATCACGTTGGATAACACGGGCGTGGCCGATGCGGCCGGCAACGCCGGCAGCGGCACGACGGATTCCAACAGCTACGCCATCGATACCCTTGCCCCAACCATTGCCTCGGTCAGTGTGCCGGGTAGTGATCATTACAATGCCGGCGATGTGTTGAGCTTCACGGTCAATCTCAGTGACGCGTTGGTGGTGGACACTGCCGGCGGCGCCCCGCGGTTGGCGCTGGATGTAGGGGGCATCACCCGTTATGCCAGTTATGTTTCAGGCTCCGGCAGTACGGCGCTGGTATTCAGCTATACCGTGCAGGCGGGCGATACCGATGGCAACGGCATTGCCTTGCCCGCCGCGGTCAGCCTCAATGGCGCAACGCTGCGCGATGCGGCTGGCAACGATCTCAACCTCGCCATGAATAGTGTGGGCAGCACCAGCAGTGTCATTGTGGATACCACCGAGCCTATAGCTTCCGCCATCACGCTGGTGGGTACGGCAAATCAAAAATCCACCAGCTTGAGTTATACAGTCAGCTTCTCGGAAGACGTTAGCGGCGTGGATGCCAGTGATTTCAGCTTGCTTACCACTGGCGGCGTAACGGGCAGGATTGATTCTGTGACTTCGCTGGATGGCCATAGCTACCAGGTAACAGTCAGCGGCCTCAGTGGTGTCGGCAGCGTGCAGCTGCATCTGGCTGGCAATGGAACGGGTATCGGCGATCTGGCCGGAAATGCGCTTTCCAGCGGGGGTGACGGTGATATCCATCAGGTAGATACCAGCGTGGTTATTCTGGTCACGGAGCCACAACTTCCTTCGACTCCGCCTACCGATCCGGAAACCCCCGTGGAGGTTTCCACTCCCCTGATTGTGACCACTGCGTTGGCCCCCTTGACTGGCACAGAGACAACGACCACGGTCACTATGATTGTTACTTCCGCAACGACCAGTGAAACGCCACCACTCGTGGCACCGATAAGCATCAGTACGATCCTGCAAACCAGCAGCCTGACCGATACCGGCAGTACCGCTGATGTTGCCGCCAATACCCGTCTGGCTGCAGTGGATGGCTCGCCAATATCGGCCAATACGGTGCCTTATCTCAGTGTGACTCCGTCCAGCACGGCTGCCGGTTTGATGGCGGTTCCGGACTTGGGCGTACAAACCCTGCGTAATGACCAAGCATTCAATTTCACTCTGCCCAGAGCGACTTTCGTTTCGTCCGATCCTGCGGCCAGTATTTCGTTTGAAGCGCGGCAAGCCAATGGCCAGCCACTTCCCGCCTGGCTTAAATTTGATCCGAACACAGGCGTGTTCAGCGGTAAACCTCCGGCTGACTGGAATCGCCCGGTGGAAGTGAGAATTACCGCGCGCGATGCCAAGGGAAATCAGGCATCCAGCGCCATTGAACTCAATTTTGGCAACGCTGAGCGCGCACGTTCGCAAGTGCCATCTTCTGAACGCGGCACTCTGGATCGGGGGGCGCCAACCAAGCCACTCGAAGGGCGTGCCGGGTTGAATGCGCAGTTCGCCCGCCATGGCTCAACGGCACTCGCGGCTGAGCGGGCAAAACTACAAGCACATCTGCAGGCCGCAGCGCAGAGCGCCAAACCAGTCCCGCATACGGAATCCTGACCATGCTCCATAAACCGATGCTTCGTCCAACCATCACCTTGCCGAAGGAACCCATGATGAACGCCAGACCAGCCAAGTTGTCTGCGACATTTCCATTCAAGCCAATCGGTGCATTGCTCGCCGTCCTGTTTGTCACAGGCTGTGCGATCACGCCCCAGCCCATCAGTGTGGATGCGCGCCGCTCTGCCTTGCCGGAAGAGCGCGCCAACTTGTTCCTGGACCAGGAGCCCGTCAACGGGCCGATTACGCTCGATGAGGCACTGGCTCGCGCAATCAAGTACAACCTGGATTATCGCCTCAAGCTGATGGAAGAGGCGCTGGCGCAAAAACAGCTCGATCTGAGCCGGGCGGATCTCTTGCCGCGCCTCACCGCTGCCGCTGGCTATAACGTGCGCGATAACGAAAATGGCGCATCGTCGCGCGATCTGGCTACCGGCAATCAATCGCTGGTTCCTTCCACCTCGCAAGACAAAGGGCATCGCACGGCCGATTTGACGCTGGCCTGGAACGTGCTCGATTTCGGTGTCAGTTATTACCAGGCGCAGCAACAGGCGGATCGCACGCTCGTGGCGCAGGAGCGCCGCCGCAAAACCGTGCATCTGGTCATCCAGCAGGTGCGCCAAGCCTACTGGCAGGCGGTCGGGGCTCAGGAGCTGGAAGCGAAAATCAGCCCGATACTTGAGCAAGCGCGCCAGGCGCTGAACGATTCCCGCAAGATCGAAGCCGAAAAACTGCAGGCACCGCTGGAAACATTGAACTATCAGCGCCAATTGCTCGACATCATCCGCCAGCTCGAAGCGATTCATTCCGAGTTGTCGCAGGCCAAGCCCCGGCTGGCATCACTGATGAACCTCGAACCCGGCAAATCGCTCATGCTGGCGCAGCCTGCCAAACTGGAAATACCGCAACTGCAGCTTCCGCTCGACAAGATGGAAGAAACCGCGTTGCTGCATCGCCCCGAGTTGATGGAAGCACGCTACAACGAGCGGATCAGCCTGCTGGAAACCCGCAAGGCCGTTGCCAAGCTGTTACCGGGCCTGGAGTTTTCATTGGGTGCGCATTACGACAGCAATAGCTTCCTGGTGAACAACGCTTGGCGCGATGCCGGGATCCGGGTGAGCTGGAATCTGCTCAATCTGCTTAACGCCTCGGATATCCGTGCCACGGCCGAAGCGCAGCATGAAATCGCCGCCCGCCAACGCCTGGCCGTTTCCATGGCGGTGCTGACCCAGGCCCATGTCGCGTATCGGGACTATACCGGCCGGCTTCGGCAATATGAGTTGAGCAGCGAGATGGATCAAGTCGAGCAACGGATTCTGGGCCACTCCCGCAATGCCGTGCGCAGCGATGCGCAAGGCAAGTTGCAGGAAATCCGCGCTGCGGCCAGTGCGCTGATGTCTGAATTGCGCCTGTACCAAAGCTATGGCGCACTGCAGGGCGCTTACGGGCAAGTGCTTTCCAGCATGGGGCTGGACCCGTTGCCGGATACCATGGCGAGCCATGATCTCTCCGCCGTGCGCCAAGCCTTGCAGGGAATGGATGCGCGTTGGGCGGCAGAACTGCGTGGAACGGAGAAGCCATGATGCGTAACGTGATGTTGAGCGCAGTCTTGGTTCTGGCCATGCCAGCCATCGGTGCGACACCCAATTCCGTTGCTGGACCGCAGGCAATCTCCCCCCAGGAAACCAATGCACTTACCGATAAGGAAGGGCGCATTCGCACGCAGTTTGCCGCGCATAACCAAGTGGTGCTTTCCAGCGAGTTGTCGGCCAAAATCGCCCGCTTGCCATTGCGCGAAGGCGAATCCTTCCGGGCCGGGCAGACACTGGTGGAGTTCGACTGTTCCTTGTTCCAGTCGCAGTTGAACAAATCCAGAGCCATCTTTGAAGCCGCGCAGCAAACACTGACAGTCAATCAGCGGCTGCGGGAACTCAACTCCATTGGCACTTTGGAATTGCAGCAGGCCGAAGCCAAGGTGAAGGAAAGCGGCGCCGAAGTGGCGTTCAATCAGGCCATGGTAAAAAAATGCAGCATCGCCGCCCCCTTTGCCGGACGCATGGTTAAACGCATGGTCGCGGCGCATCAATACGTGACGCCGGGAACACCGCTGCTGGATATCCAGGATGCTGGCGCCCTCGATCTGCAGCTTATCGTGCCCTCGCGCTGGCTGCCCTGGCTCAAGCCCGGCACGCGGTTCACCGTACTCGTCGACGAGCTCGGAAAAAGCATCAACGCCCGCGTGGTCCGCATCGGTGCCCGTATTGATCCGATCAGCCAGTCGGTCAACCTGATCGGTAATGCGGAAGAAAGTGCCGCGCAGATCTTGCCTGGCATGAGCGGATGGGCGCAGTTTGCCGCACCCGCCAAATAACCAGGCAGATTCGATGGCCGAACCATTCGCTCCGCTTTTAACCTTGTTGCAGCTCATGCGGCGTGCCCGCGATGCGGCAAGCCTCGAAAACCTGGGTTTTGTGATGGTAAACGAGAGCTTGCAGCTCTTGCCTTACCGTCAGGCCTCCCTCTGGCAGGAAGCCGGGTTGGGAAGTCCTCTTGCCCGTGTCGCCGCGGTATCCGGGTTGCCGCAACCCAATGCAACTGCCCCCTATACACAATGGCTGGAACGCCTGTTTCGCACCATACCCAAACTGGATGGCGCAGACGGGATATGGGAGATTACTGCAAAGGATTTGCCGGAAGCCATGGCGGCCGAGTGGGCTGATTGGTTTCCGCCGCATGCGGTCTGGCTGCCGCTGCAATACGGTGATACCCGGCAAGGTGCTTTGCTGTTGGCAACCGAACAGCCGTTGGCGCAACACGAGATCGCATTCGCGGGGGAGCTGGCCCATGCCTATGCGCATGCGCTGGCCCTGTTCGCACCCCGACGGCGGTGGTTTGCCCGCATCCGTTCTCCCAAGCGCTTGGCGGGCATCGCGGCCGGATTGCTGCTGATCGCCTGTCTGCCGGTGCGGCTTTCGGTGCAGGCCCCTGCGGAAGTCACGCCACGCGATGCTTTCCTGGTGCGCGCCCCCCTGGATGGTGTTGTTGACCGGGTGTTGGTCAAACCCAACCAGATAGTCCAGGCCGGAACACCCTTGTTCGGTCTGGATGTCACGGCCTTGCAGGCTCGCAATGCGGTGGCGCGCAAAGCCTACGATGCGGCCCGGGAAGAATATCGCCAGTCTGCCCAGCAAGCGGTCACGGATGACAAGAGCAAGCTACAGATGGCGCAGCGCCGCGGTGAACTGGAAGAAAAAACCATTGATCTGGATTACTCCACCGAGCAACTTGGGCGGGTGCAGGTAAAAGCCGAACGCGGCGGGGTGGCGGTGTTTGCCGATGCCAATGATTGGCAAGGGAAAACCGTGGTCACCGGCGAGCGTGTGATGACGCTGGCCGATCCCGCCCGAATCGAATTGCGCATTGATCTGCCCGTGGGCAACAGCATTGAAGTCGAGCCCGGCGCGCAAGTCATCTTCCATCCCAATGCCGATGCGTTGTCTTCCTATCCGGCGCATGTTTCCCTCCTTGCCTACCAGGCGGAACCTGCCCGCGATGGGGTGCTGGCCTACCGCATCACGGCAGATTTCGAAAAGGATACGCACCCGCCCCGGATCGGGCTGATGGGAACCGCCAAACTTTCCGGCGCACGCGTTCCCTTGATCTACCATATCCTGCGCCGGCCCATCACGGGCTTGCGTCAGTGGCTGGGTTGGTAAGCATGGCCGGGGAAGTCGCGCTGCCCCCTTTGCGTCAGGATCTGGCATTGACGCCGGGCCCAGTGGCGCCGGATGGCTCACCCTCCTGGACGCTGCACGATCCTGGCGATAACCGGTTTTACCAGCTTTCCTGGCCCGCCTTCGAAATCCTGTCGCGCTGGCAGCTGGCCGATCCGGCGCTGTTGATCGAAGCCGTCAATCGCGAAACCACCTTGCACATTGGTCCGGAAGACCTCCAAGGCGTGGTGCAATTCCTGCTGCAATATCACCTGGTTCAGGCTAATGGCGCGGCGGATAGCGAGCGGCTGAGCCGGGCCGCCAAGGCGCACCGGCACAGTCCACTCATGTGGCTGGTTCATCACTACCTGTTTTTTCGCATCCCGCTGCTGCGCCCCATGCCATTTTTGCAGCGCTTTTCACCCTATGTCGACGGTTTGTTCAGCAGGCGCTTTCTTTATCTGATCCTGGGCGTGGCACTGTACGGTTTGTATCTGGTCAGCCAGCAATGGGAGCAATTCGTTCACACGTTTGCCGGCTATGCCGATTGGCAAGGCGCTCTCGGCATCGGCATCGCGCTCAGTTTTGCCAAGGGGCTGCATGAACTTGGCCATGCTTTTGCCGCTTACCGGCACGGGTGTCGGGTCCCGTCCATGGGCATTGCCTTTCTCGTGATGTGGCCTGTGCTCTACACCGATACCAACGAAGCCTGGAAGCTGGATTCGCGGCAGGCTCGCCTGCAGATCGGCGCGGCCGGCATCGGCGCGGAAATGGCGCTGGCAGCATTTGCCACGTTGCTGTGGAATTTCCTGCCGGATGGCCCGGTGCGGGCCGGCGTATTCCTGCTCGCCACCAGCACCTGGTTGGTGACGCTCACACTCAATCTCAGCCCGTTCATGCGCTTCGATGGCTATTTCCTGCTGTCGGACCTGCTCAATCTGCCCAACCTGCATGAGCGCAGCTTCGCACTGGGTCGCTGGCGCTTGCGCGAATGGCTGTTCGGGCTGGGGGCAGAGGCGCCGGAATACTTCCCTCCGGCGCGCCAGCGTTTCCTGATCCTGTTTGCCTTTGCTACCTGGCTCTACCGGTTGATCTTGTTCTTGTCCATCGCGCTGCTGGTTTATCACTTCTTTTTCAAACTGCTCGGCATCGTGCTACTGGCCGTGGAGCTGGGTTTCTTCATTGCACTGCCAGTCTGGCGGGAAATGCGGCAATGGTGGTTGCTGCGCAAACGACTGCAGTGGAATCTGGCTACTCGCCGCAGTCTGGCGCTGGTGTTGGTCGGATTCATTGTTGTTGTCTTTCCCTGGAAGGGCAGCCTGCGTGCACCGGCGATTGTGATGGCCAGCCAGGCGCAATCCTTATACACACCGGCTGCTTCGCAGCTCAAGCAGGTCAATATCCGGGCCGGGCAGGCTGTAAAACAGGGGCAGGTGCTGCTCGAACTGCATTCGCCGGAGCTGCGTTACCAGTTAGCCAAAGCGGTTGCCCGCGAGCAGCAACTGCGTTGGCAACTTGAACAGCAAAGCTTCGATACCCGCTTGCAGGAAAGCGGCGAAGCATTGCGCACCCACTGGCAAGCCGCGCAACAGGAAGTGGGCGGACTCCAGGCGCTGGAAGCGCAGCTTATCCTGCGTGCGCCATTCGACGGCATTGTTACCAGCGACAGCCGTAGCTGGGTGCCAGGCATGTGGTTCACCCGCGGGGAAGAACTTCTGACCGTGGTCAATCCCAAGGGAATCAAGGTCGAAGCCTATGTAGAGGAAGACGCACTGCTGAGCCTCGCCCAGACTGGTCTTTTTGTGGCCGATGAATCCGGATTGTCCACCATACAATGTCGTCGAATTGTTCAGGATCCGATCAACCTGGTGCATCTTGAGCATGCGGTGCTGGCTTCTCCCTTTGGCGGCCCAATCCCGGCCAGGCGGGAATATAACGAACAACTGCTGCCGCTCAAGAACGTGTTTCGCGTGCGCTTGGACGATTGCAGCGGATGGCCTGGCACTTCCCGTGAATTGGCGGGAACGGCGCATCTTGGCATGCAGCGGGAGAGCCTGTTCCGCCAAGCTTGGCGCTTGATATTGGCGCTCTGGCAGCGCGAATCAACACTGAACTAGGCTTTGGTTGTTCTGCCGTTATTTTCTAAGTTACTACTTCGATGGCTGCCCAATCCATGGGCGTTGCCGCCTGTTTCTTCAGCTTGCAAGTTGAGTGATTGCACCCCGGTTCAAGACGCTTCACCTTCGCCCGACTCAAACTCAAGCTGTGCGCATTGCGAGTAGATCGCCAAGCTAATGCATTGCCTACAATGCAAATAAGACAAATGCATGGCCGGTTACCGATACATATACAGGGAGAACAACAATGACACCCAGCTCGGTTCACGACATCCGCAATCTGAGCCTGCTCGGCCACGCCGGCAGCGGCAAGACGACGCTGGTCGAGGCGCTGCTTGCGGCCTCCGGCGAGATCGGCGCCGCCGGCAGCGTCGAGCGCGGCGACACCGTTTCGGACTACGATCCGCAGGAAAAGGCGATGGGCCACTCGCTGCACGCCGCGCTCGTGCATCTGGAATGGGCCGGGCACTGGATCAACCTGCTCGATGCCCCGGGCCTGCCTGACTTGGCCGGCCGTGCGCTGGCGACGCTGGCTGCAGTGGAAACCGCTGTGGTGGTCATCGGTGCCGCGGCCGGCGTGGAAAGCGGCACGCGGCGGATGATGGCGGCGGCGAAGGGCAAGTGTCGCATGATCGTCGTCAACAAGATCGATGCTGCTGGAGTTGATTACGCAGCGTTGATGGACAGTATCGTTGCCGAGTTCGGGCGCGAATGCCTGCCGCTCAACCTGCCCGCGCCCGGTGGCGGCAAGGTGATTGACTGCTTCTTCACCCCCGACCTTGCGGTGGCGACCGCGTTTTCCAGCGTGCGCGCGGCGCACGATGCCATCGTCGACCAGATCGTCGAGCTCGACGAAGCGATGATGGCGCAGTACCTGGAACAAGGCGAATCGCTCGACCCAGGACAACTGCATGCGCCGTTCGAGCAGGCCTTGCGCGAAGGCCATCTGATCCCGGTCTGTTTCGTTTCCGCCCGCAACGGTGCGGGCGTGCGCGAGCTGCTGGATATCCTCGGCAAGCTCGCTCCCGATCCGACTGAAGGCAATGCGCCGGTGTTTCTGAAGGGCGAGGGCGCGGCGGCAGTGCCGATCAATGTGGTGCTCGATCCCGGGCGCCATGTCGTTGGCCACGTGTTTCAGGTGGCCAATGATCCCTATCGTGGCAAGCTCGGCTTGTTCCGCATCCATCAGGGTACGGTTACGCCAAGTTCGCAGCTTTATATTGGCGATGGCCGCAAGTCGTTCAAGGTGGCTCATCTCTTGCGCATGCAGGGGCGCAATTCGGTGGAGACGGCGCTCGGCGTGCCGGGCGATCTGTGCGCGGTGGCGCGTGTGGATGAGATATGTCGCGATGCCGTGCTGCACGATTCGCATGACGAGGATTACTTCCACCTCGCGCCGCAGGTCTACCCGCAGCCGATATTTGGTCTGGCGCTGATCGCCAGGAAACCGGTCGACGAACAGAAGCTGTCGGAAGCGCTGGCACGTCTTGCCGATGAAGACCCCTGTCTTGAGGTCAGCTACGACGTGCGCGGTCGTCATCCCGTGGTGCGCGGATTGGGCGAACAGCACCTGAAGATCGTGCTGGAAGAGCTTGCCTCGCGCTGGAACCTGCAGCTCGATACTGAGCCGCCGGCCATTCCTTATCGCGAGACGATCACCGAGGTTGCCGAGGCGCGCTATCGGCACAAGAAGCAGAGCGGCGGCGCCGGGCAGTTTGGCGAAGTGGCCTTGCGCGTCGAGCCGCTGGAACGCGGCATGGGCCTGCAGCTTGGCAATGAGGTCAAGGGCGGCGCGATTCCCACCAACTTCATGCCCGCGGTGGAAAAGGGCGTGCGACAGGCGCTGGCCGAAGGCGCGTTTGCCGGTTTCCCGATCCACGACCTGCGCGTGGTGCTGACCGACGGCAAGCACCATGCCGTGGATTCGAATGAAGTGTCCTTTGCCACTGCCGCGCGCCATGCCTTGGTCGAGGCCGTTCTCGCGGCACAGCCACAGGTGCTCGAACCCATGCTCGACCTTCAGGTGAAGGTGGCGGACGCGTTGTTCGGTGAAGTCAGCGGCGAGCTCTCCGCACGCCGTGGCCGGCTCACCAATACCGACAGTCCGGCAGCCGGCTGGACGGTGATCTCGGCCCGGGTGCCGGTGTCGGAGATGGATGGTTTCGAAAGCCGCCTGAAGGCAATCTGTGCCGGTGAGAGCGAGTTTGTCATGGAAGCCGGCGGTTACGAACCTGCACCGCAGGACGTTCAGACCGAGCTTTCACGATCTTTCAACCGTTCAGGCAACGACAACTAGTTTTTGCTGGATACCGCCTTGCGGGCCTGCGGCAACACCCGTCCCGGTTATGGCGCATTGGTGACGCTGAGCGCAAAGTTCTGCGCCGCCATGCCACCGAATTTTCAACAACAATCCCGGATGCTGACAAAGTCACGATTGATGCTTTTCTTTTGGTTCGCGCGCAACTTTTCGGTTGTGTAATACCGTGGGTCGCCCTAGCATTTCCATGCTGGCCTGAAAATAAGACCAGACGGAGCGGTTTCGATACGGTATGTTTTTCTAATGCAATTTTTCATTGATACGAACAAGTTATGGGAGGTTGTGGAGTGATGGAAATACAAGCAAAAACAATCGCTTGCGGTACGGTGTTGCTCGGGGCTCTGTGCGGTGCCGGGGCGCTGGCTGCGCCATTGAAAACTGGCGACGAAGTTAACCTCTGGCCGGCGACGGCGCCGGGCTCGTCCGGTTTGACCATCAAGGAAACCGTGACCGAGCGCAGCAAGGATCCGGCGATTCTCGACCGGGCCTATACCGGCATCACCAAGCCGACGCTGACCGCCTATGTACCGACCAAACCCAATGGTACGGCGCTGCTGGTGGCGCCAGGCGGCGCCTACATGCGCGTAGTGGCCGACAAGGAAGGTGCCGACATCGGCACAGTTTTCAATCAGGCCGGCGTGACCGTGTTCGTGCTCAAGTACCGTTTGCCCGGCGAGGGGCATGCCAACCGGCAGGATGTGCCGCTGCAGGATGCGCAGCGCGCGATTCGCACGATTCGCAAGAACGCAGCAGATTGGGGGCTGAATCCAGCAAGGGTGGGGGTGCTGGGCCTGTCAGCCGGAGGGCATCTGATGGCCACGCTCGGCACGCGTTTTGACAAGAAAACCTATGAGCCCGTTGATGCCGCCGATACGCTCAATGCCCGTCCGGATTTCCTGGCCTTGCTCTATCCGGTAATCAGCATGAATGTGCAATGGACTCACGCCGATTCGCGCAAGATGCTGCTCGGCGATGCGCCGTCCGACGCGCAGATCGAAGCCTTTTCTGCCGAGCGGCAGGTTTCCAAAGCCGTGCCACCAGCCTTCATCGCACTCGCCGACGACGACAACGGTGTCAATCCGATGAACAGTATCCTGTTCTATCGCAGCCTGAAGCAATCCGGCATACCGGCCGAAATGCATGTGTTCCCGCAAAGCGGCCACGGCTTCGGCATTCGCCTGGCGCAGGGCGCCGCCAAGCAATGGCCCAAGCTGATGCTGGACTGGATGGCCACCCTCGGCATGAACCCGTAAGCAGGCAAGGAGATGAATATGCAGAAAGTATGGAGAGCCGGCCTGCTGGCCGCAGGATTGATGGTGGCGGGTGCGACCTGTGCCGCGCCGCTCAAGACCCGCGACGTGATCGACTTGTGGCCGGGTGTCGGCCCGGGTTCGGAAAAATCACCGGCCCAGCTCACCGTCACCGAGCGCAGCAAGGTTGCCTACTGGCCGGACCGGGTCGTCACCGGTATCACCCGGCCTAACCTGACCGCATTCGTGCCGGACAAACCCAATGGCACGGCGGTAATCGTGGCGCCCGGTGGTGCATATGCGCGCATCGTGCTCGACAAGGAAGCCGCGGAAATGGCGCGCTGGCTCAATCCCTACGGGGTCACCGTGCTGCTGATGCAATACCGGCTGCCGGCAGAGGGGCACGCGAATGGCAAGGATGTCCCCCTGCAGGACGCGCAACGGGCGGTGCGCGTGGTGCGTCAGCATGCCAGGGAATGGGGGCTGGATCCGAACCGCATCGGTTTCCTGGGCGCATCGGCTGCCGGCCACATGGCGGCGAGCCTGGGCGGCAAGTTTGCGCAGAAGGCATACGAGCCGGTGGATGCGGCCGACCAGTTGTCGGCGCGGCCGGATTTCCAGATACTGCTCTACCCGGTGGTCTCGATGGAAAACGGTGTCACGCACGGCGATTCGCGCACCAACCTGATCGGAAAGAATCCCTCAGCCGAGCTGATCCAGGCGTATTCGGCTGATGTGCACGTCAACAAGGACACGCCAAAAACCTTCCTGGTGCTGGCCGACAACGATTCCGCAGTATCGAGCGAAAATGGCCTGCGCTACTACGCGGCCTTGCGCCGCGCCGGCGTGCCGGCCGAGTTGCACATCTTCAAGGATGGCGAGCATGGCTTCGGCATTCGCGATGCCCGACAGATGCCCGTGTCAGGCTGGCCGAACATGGCCGCGGAATGGATGAAAACCGTGGGCGTCTTGAAGTAGTCGGCTGCCTGACGGTTGGGTCCGGCGAAGGCCATTCTTCACAGGATGGCCTTCAGCTGAAAGAAGCCATGCAATATGGCGGAATCCGGCAAGAAGAAGTGGCAATGCAATTCTGAGATCGCCTGAACGAGGAAAGGCTATTTTTTCCCGTGCGTGCCGCCAAGAACCAGCAAGGCAAGCACCCCGGCCACCAGCCCCCAGAAAGCCGAACCGATGCCGAACAGGGTCAGCCCCGAGGCGGTCACCAAGAAAGTGATCAGCGCCGGTTCGCGCTGCTCTTCCTCACGCAGTGCCAGGGTCAAGCCGTTGCCGATGGTGCCCAGCAGCGCAAAACCGGCGATGGCAAAGATCAGCTCGCGCGGAAAGGCGTTGAGAAAGGCACCGACCGCCGCGCCAAGCACACCCAGAATCAGGTAAAAACCGCCCGCAGCCACGCTGGCCTGATAGCGTTTGGCCGGGTCGTCATGCACTTCCTTGCCCATGCATAACGCGGCCGTGATCGCAGCGAGATTCACGGCAAAGCAGCCAAACGGGGCCAGGACCAAATTGACGAAGCCGGTCCAACTGATCAGCGCCGATACCGGTGGCGTGTAGCCGGCCGAGCGCAGTACCGCAACACCGGGGATGTTCTGTGAGGCCATGGTCACGATGAAGAGCGGCAGACCGATGCCGATCAATGCCTGCCAGTTGAATTCAGGCGCGATCCACACCGGCGTGGCCAACGCAAAGCGGCTGGCATCCAGATGCAGCAAACCTTGCGTCTGCGCCAGCGCAATGCCGGTCAGTAGCACCAGGAGCATCACGTAGCGCGGCTTGAAGCGTTTGCAGACCAGATAAACCCCGAACATCGGCAACACTAGCAGCAAGGCGGTCTGCATCGACACGAAGGCATTCATGCCAAACCTCACCAGCACCCCGGCGAGCAGGGCAGCGCACAGCGACATCGGTACGCGGCTCATGATGCGTTCAAACCAGCCGGTGACCCCGCACAACAGGATCAGCGCGGCGGCGAAAATGAAGCAACCTACGGCCACGTTCATCGAATGCCCGGCAAGGCTGGTTGCCAGCAGCGCCGCGCCCGGTGTCGACCAGGCCGTGACCACCGGGATGCGGTAGCGCAAGGAAAGGCCGATGCAGGTCATGCCCATGGCCAGCCCCAGCACGATCAGCCACGAGGCAATCTGTGCCTGCGAACCGCCGGCGGCACGTGCCGCCTCGAAAACGATGGCGGCGGAGCTGGTATAGCCCACCAGCACGGTGATGAAGCCGGCGGTTAGCGTGGACGGGGTGATGTGGCGCGTGAAAGACATAAAAACAATTTCGCTTATGGTTTGAGTGCAACGCTCAAGGCTTGGATATGTTCGGGTCCGATGCCGCAGCAGCCGCCGACGATGCTGGCGCCACGCGCAACCCAGTCCCGGGCGAATGCCAGGTAACCCGGCGCGGTCAGGTCGGCGCGGATTTCGTCCAGATCGGCATTGGCTTCCGCATCCTTGCGTTGCGGCGGGAAGGCGTTGGCGTAGACACCGATTTGCAGGTTGGCGCCGATTTCAAGCAGCGTTTGGTGTGCGGTATCCACGGCGGCGGCCATGACTTCCGGCTGGCTGCAATTGAAGAGGATGGCCGCAGCGTCAAGGCCGGCCACGGCGCGAACGGCATCCGCCACGGCCTCTCCCGAACGCAGGCGCGGCATGGACGGATCGGCAGCCTCATCGTCCAGTGTGAAGGAAATCCAGAGTGGCTTGCCGTCATTGCCGATGGCGGTGCGGACGGCTTGTGCTTCGGCAATCGAGCTGAGCGTTTCCGCTTGCCAATGATCGACGTATGGGCGCAGCCCCTGCACCAGTACCGACAAAATGCTTTGAACCCGGCTGGCATCGAAAAGATCGGCGCGATAGGAGCCGAATACCGGCGGCAGCGAACCGGCGACCTTGACCGAGTGTGGCGCTGCATCGGCTGCCTGGCGGGCCAGCTTGCCGGCGAGATCGACCAGACGCAGGCCGTCGCTGGCAAAGCGTTCCTCGCCGATGTGAAACGGCACCACGGCGTAGCTGTTGCTGGTGATGATATTGGCGCCGGCCCGGATGAAATTCTCGTGAGCGCGGGTGACATATTCCGGGGCTTCGATCAGTGCAAGTGCGGACCATTCCGGCTGGCGGAAAGGTGCACCGATGCGCTTGAGTTCGCGACCGGTGCCGCCGTCGAGGATGGTGATAGGGTCGGTCATGTTTTTTTCCTTGTGGCGTCATTGCGCCATGCGCGGTCGAGATCGGCAAGATGCCTGAGTTTTTCGCCGATCTTGCCTTCCAGTCCGCGCGGAGTGGGATCGTAGAATTTCAGATTCTCCAAACCGTCGGGCAGATAGGTCTCGCCAGCGGCATAGGCTTCGGGTTCGTCGTGCGCGTAGCGGTAGGCCTTGCCGTAACCGAGTTCCTTCATCAGCTTGGTCGGCGCGTTGCGTAGATGCACGGGCACGGTGCGGGATTGTTCCTTGGCGACAAACGCGCGGGCGGCGTTGTAGGCGTTGTAGCCAGCGTTCGATTTGGGCGCGACGGCAAGGTAGATCACTGCCTGTGCCAGCGCGAGTTCGCCTTCCGGGCTGCCCAGTCGCTCAAAGGTTTCGGCGGCGTCGTTGGTGATCTGCATCGCACGCGGGTCGGCAAGGCCGATGTCTTCCCAGGCCATGCGCACGATGCGGCGCGCGAGGTAACGCGGATCGGCGCCGCCGTCGAGCATGCGGCACAGCCAGTACAACGCGCCATCCGGGCTGGAACCACGTACTGATTTGTGCAGCGCCGAGATCTGGTCGTAGAACGCATCGCCGCCCTTATCAAAACGGCGCGCGTTGAGCGTGAGCGCATCGGAAAGGAAGGCGGCGTCGAGCGTTGTAATGCCGGCGGCTTCGGCGGCGTTGGCCGCCTGCTCGACCAGATTCAGCAAGCGGCGCGCGTCGCCATCGGCATAGCCGACCAGTGTATCGATCGCTGCCTCGTCGAAGTCGAGATCGGGATAGCGCTGCGTGCGAGCGCGATCGATCAGGCTTTTCAGGTCATCGGCCGCGATCGGCTGCAGCACATACACCTGGGCGCGGGACAGCAGCGCCGCATTGCATTCGAACGATGGGTTCTCGGTCGTGGCGCCGATAAAGGTCACCAGCCCGGATTCGACGAATGGCAGGAAGGCATCCTGCTGCGCCTTGTTGAAGCGGTGCACTTCATCGACGAACAGGATCGTGCGCCGGCCGCGCTGGCGGTTGTGCTCGGCCTCGTCCATCGCCGCGCGGATATCCTTCACGCCGGAAAACACTGCCGAGAGCGGGATGAATTCGGCCTCAAACGTATTGGCAAACAGGCGCGCCAGCGTGGTCTTGCCCACGCCGGGCGGCCCCCACAGGATCATCGAATGCGGCTGGCCGCTGGCAAGCGCCAGTTGCAGCGGTTTGCCGGGGCCCAGCAATTGGCGCTGGCCGACAACGTCTTCTAGGGTTTTTGGACGCAGCAGTTCCGCCAGCGGTTCATGTGCGGGGGGCGCCCCGAAAAGATCACTGGCGGATGACATCGGCACCCTTGGGTGGCGTGAAACGGAACAGGCCGGCTTCCGGCTTGCCATTGATCACAATATTGCGAAATTCAATGCGGGTTGTCTGGCCAAAGCTGTCTTCCAGTTCCATCTTGCGGATTTCATTGTGGGCAAAGCCGAGCCGGACGCGGTTGAAGTTGCTGTCGCTCTGTTTGGGTGCCGCATCCACCCACGACAATCCTTCGCGTGCCTGCAAGGGCTTGAGCGCATAGCGATTGTCGAGATTGTTCTCCCCGGCCAGCAGCGCGGCGGGGCTGGCGTCGAGTGCCTGGTTCATCGATTTGACCGTGACTTGATCAAGATCCGGATCGTGCAGCCAGACTTCCTTGCCATCGCCCACGATCAATTGTTCATACGGTTTGCGGTAGTGCCAGCGAAATTTGCCGGGGCGCTGGATGGCGAAACTGCCCTGGGAAACCTGAACTTTGCCAGAGCGTGCCGTGACCGTCTGGATGAATTCGCCTTGCATCGTGCGCATGGCGGATAACGTGGATTGCAGCTCGGCGACGACATCCGCCCGGGCCGGAAAAGTGCAGGCAAGCAACAGCAGGGAGGCAGACAGTCGGGTAAGAAGACGCATGGGGAGATTCCTGCGGGGCAAAAGCGGATTTTATTCGCAGCAACCTGAAGGGACAATCAATAAAAAGCCCCGCAAATAATGCGGGGCCAGATTGCTGGTGCTTGTCCCCGCGTTCGCACGGGGCTTTGGCCGGGCAGCTTACTTGGTGCCGTCGACTTCGATTTCTACGCGGCGATCTGGAGCCAGGCAGGAAACCAGCTTGGCTTTCACTTTGATCTTGTCGCAGGTGTTGCCGGTTACCGAGGCGGTTTCGCCCAGGCCGACGGCAGTAACCGCATTCTTGTCGGCACCCTTGCTGATCAGGTAGTCGGCGACAGTCTTGGCGCGTGCTTCGGACAGTTTCTGGTTGTACTTGTCGTTGCCTAGGCGGTCGGTATGGCCCTTGACGTTCAGGGTGGCGTACTTGGCGTTTTGTGCCTTGATGTCGCTGAAGAGCTTGTCCAGTGCATCCTTGCCCGCGGGTTTCAGGTTGGATTTGTTCAGATCAAACAGCACGTCGCCCTTCAGGGTGAAAACTTGCGGCTTGGCCGGTGCGGGTGCCGGTGCGGGGGCTGCAGCAGGGGCCGGTGCGGGGGCCGGGGCTGGCATCGCTGCGACCGGGGCAGGAGTCGGGGCCGGTTTCACGTAGCCATCACAACCTTCAACCACGGCTTGTTCCTTGGTCCAGGTGCCGGTGCGCCAGCATTCGCCAAAGCTGTTTTTCCACACCGAAGTGGCAGTTGCGCCTTCTGCGTAAGCAGCAGTTTTGCCAACATCGGCTTGAGCTGCGGTGCTGATTGCAGCGAGGGCCGCAACGAGTGCGAAGTGCTTCAGAGCTTGTTTCTTCATGGTTGTTCTCCGATCAGTATTTGTTATCGAAAAGCTGGAGCCGTGTCTGCGCAAAACATTCAAACAGGAAACATGTTTCACGTTTTTGGGAAAAAATCATGGCTTCGAGACAGAATTGTAGAAGCCAATTTGAAAGGTTACAAACAGTTATTGATGTGAATATGCATCCAGGCAATAGGGATGCTGGCTAGTTTTTACATCCAGTTGGCCTGCTTGCGGTGCGGCAAGCCGCCGTGGGCTCTCATTGTGCGCCATTCTTGTTTGGAATTGGATGAGGGGGGCTGGCGTGGTAAACTTGCCCCTTTGTTGGATGCTTCCGGCTTGCTTGCAGGGTGTTTCCCCTGTAGAGGTGCTCGACCGGAAATTTTCGCGCATATCACCGGTCCCTACGATGTCAGAACAGCAACAAAGTTTCGCCAAAGAAACCATCCCCGTCAGCCTTGAAGAGGAAATGCGTCGCTCCTACCTCGATTACGCCATGAGCGTGATCGTCGGCCGCGCCTTGCCCGATGTGCGCGATGGCCTGAAGCCCGTGCATCGCCGCATCCTGTTCGCGATGCACGAGAGCAACAACGTCTGGAACCGTGCCTATGTGAAGTGCGCCCGCGTGATCGGTGACGTGCTGGGTAAGTACCATCCGCACGGCGATTCGGCCGCTTATGAAGCGCTGGTGCGCATGGCGCAGGATTTCTCGCTGCGCTACACGCTGATCGACGGCCAGGGCAACTTCGGCTCAATCGACGGCGATTCCGCTGCCGCCTACCGTTACACCGAGTGTCGTCTGCGCAAGATATCAAGCGAACTCTTGGCCGATATCGACAAGGAAACCGTCGATTTCACGCCGAACTACGACGAAAAAGAACTCGAACCGACCGTTCTGCCGACCCGCGTGCCGAACCTCTTGATCAACGGCTCGTCCGGTATCGCCGTGGGCATGGCGACCAATATTCCGCCGCACAATCTCAATGAAGTGATCGACGCTGCGCTGGCCCTCTTGGCCAATCCGGAAATGACGGTCGACGAGCTGATCGACATCATCCCGGCGCCGGATTTCCCCACGGCCGGCATCATCTACGGCATCGGCGGCGTGCGCGAAGGCTACCGCACCGGTCGTGGCCGCGTGGTGATGCGTGCGCGCACCCATATCGAGCCTTGCGGCAAGAATGGTGACCGCGAAGCGATCATCGTCGACGAGCTGCCGTACCAGGTCAACAAGGCGCGCCTTCTGGAGCGCATGGCTGAGCTGGTGCGCGAGAAGTCGATCGAGGGCATTTCCGAACTGCGCGACGAATCGGACAAATCCGGCATGCGCGTGGTGATCGAGTTGAAGCGCAACGAAATGCCGGACGTGGTGCTCAACAACCTCTACAAGCAAACCCAGCTGCAGGACAGCTTCGGCATCAACATGGTGGCACTGGTCGACGGCCAACCGCGCTTGTTGAACCTGAAGCAGGTGCTCGAATGCTTCCTGCGCCACCGCCGCGAAGTGGTCACCCGCCGTACCGTGTTCGAACTGCGCAAAGCGCGCGAACGTGGCCATATCCTCGAGGGCTTGGCGGTAGCGCTGTCAAACGTCGATGAAATCATCGCGCTGATCAAGGCTGCGGCCACGCCGCCCGAAGCCAAGGCCGCGCTGATGGATCGCACCTGGAGCTCGGGTCTGGTCGGCGAAATGCTGGCGCGCACCGATGCCACCGCTTCGCGTCCGGACGGTCTCGCAGAAGAATTTGGTTTCCATGCCGAGGGTTATCGTTTGTCCGAAGTGCAAGCGCAAGCGATCCTGGAATTGCGCCTGCAACGCCTGACCGGCCTCGAGCAGGACAAGATCGTCGGCGAGTACAGGGAAGTGATGGAGAAGATCATCGATCTGCTCGATATCCTGGCCAAGCCGGAACGCGTGACCCAGATCATTTCCGACGAAATGAACGAAGTGAAGGCTGCCTACGGCGATGTGCGCAAGTCCGAAATCATTGCCTACGGCGAAGACATCAGCCTGGAAGACCTGATCACCCCGCAAGACATGGTGGTCACGCTCACCCACACTGGTTACATGAAAGCCACGCCGGCCGAGGAATACCGCGCCCAGCGTCGAGGCGGTCGCGGCAAGCAGGCTGCGGCAACCAAGGAAGACGATTTCATCGACAACCTGTTCGTGGCAAATACCCACGATTACATACTCTGCTTCAGCTCGCGCGGTCGCGTGTACTGGATCAAGGTGTACGAACTACCGCAGGGCGGGCGCACCAGCCGTGGCAAGCCGATCGTGAACCTGTTGCCGCTGGAAGATGGCGAAAAGATCAACGCCATCCTGCCGGTGAAGGAATTCACCGAAGACCAGTACATTTTCATGGCCACCGCCGACGGCACGGTCAAGAAGACGCCGCTGACCGCGTTCTCGCGCCCAATGAAGCGCGGCATCATTGCCATCAATCTGGAGGAAGGCAATTACCTGATCGGCGTGGCGCTGACGCGCGGTGCGCCTGGCGCTCCGGTCTCTGATGATGATCAGGCGGATGAAGATCAGGTCCAGGATGAAGATCAACTGGAAGAAAGCGGTCAAACCGAAGAAGGCGATCAGGTCATGCTGTTCTCCGATGCCGGCAAATCGGTGCGCTTCAACCAGAGCAAGGTCCGTCCGATGGGCCGCAATTCGAAGGGCGTGCGCGGCATGCGTCTGCTTGAAGGCCAGAAGCTGATTTCGCTGCTGGTCGCCGAGCGCGATGACCAGCAAGTGTTGACTGCCACCGAGCACGGTTACGGCAAGCGCACCCCGGTCGGTGATTACCGTCTGACCGGCCGCGGCACACAAGGCGTGATCGCCATTGATACCGGCGAGCGCAACGGCAAACTGGTCGCCGCGACACTGGTTGCACCGACCGATGACGTGATGCTGATCACCACCGGCGGCGTACTGATCCGCACCCCGGTCGAGCAGATCCGTGAAACCGGCCGCGCCGCGCAAGGCGTGCGCCTGATCAACCTGGACGAGGGCGAAACGCTTTCCGGGCTGGAACGGGTGTGCGAAGTCGATTCTGATGACGATGAAATGATCGACGCAGAAGCGGGTGTTGTTGAAGGCAACGCTGCAGAAGGCGAAGCGCCCACCGAGCCGACGGCAGAATAACATGGAGCCTGGCTGGCTGCCGGTCGCCGCGCCGGCCTTCTTTGAACAGGTCGTAACACGGGGGCTGGCCCTGCCGCATTGTCATGCGCTGGGTCTGCAGCTCCAGGCCGCCAGCCATGGCAAAACCACACTGGTTTTGCCGTTCAAGCCCGATTGGGTCGGCAACCCCTTAACCCGCGTGCTGCACGGCGGGGTGGTGACCACTTTGGCCGATTCGGCCGGCGCCCTGGCTATCTACACCTTGCTGACCGAACCTGAATCGGTAGCAACACTGGATCTGCGCATCGATTACCTGCGCCTGGGCTTGGCGGATCTGCCTTTATATTGCCAGGCCGAATGCTATCGGCTGACCAGCCAGATTGCTTTCACCCGCAGCATTCTCTACCAACAAAACCCGGATACTCCTGTTGCCCAGGCCGTGGCCACCTATATGCGCTCTGCGGCACCGAAAGGGGGAGGGCGCTGATGTCATTTGCCATCAACACATTTGCCGATCTGCAAGCGGCTAATACCGCGGTTCCGTATGCGCAGTTTTTGGGTGTCGAATGTCGTGAAGAACAAGGGGAGCCTCTTTTTGTCCTGCCTTATCGCGAACAGAATATCGGTAATACCCTGTTGCCTGCGATTCACGGCGGCGTGATTGGCGGTTTCCTGGAAAATGCGGCAGTCTTGCATTTGATCTGGGCGCGCGAGGCGCAAGAGATCCCCAAGATCATTGATTTTTCGATAGATTATCTGCGTTCCGCCGGGCCGCAGGATCTGTTTGCCCGCTGCGAGATCGTGCGCCAGGGCAAGCGGGTGGCCAATGTGTTGTTGAGTGCCTGGCAGGAAGATCCTGCACGCCCGGTCGCGACCGCACGTGCGCACTATTTGCTGGCGTGATGCCATAACCTAAACCTTGCAAGAGTTTGAACATGAGCGACGAACAACTCAAGATTCACCGCGATGCGATTGATGCAATTGATGCCGAAGTGCTCAAGCTGCTCAACTCCCGCGCCAGCCACGCCCATGAGATTGGCGTGATCAAGGGCGAAGGCGTGGTTTACCGGCCCGAGCGCGAGGCGCAGGTGCTGACCCGGATCAAGTCGCTCAACGAAGGCCCGCTGGCGGATGAAACCGTGGCACGGCTATTTCGCGAAATCATGTCGGCGTGCCTCGCGCTGGAGCGCCCGCTGACCATCGCTTTCCTTGGCCCGGAAGGGACTTTTACCCAAGCGGCAGCCATCAAGCATTTTGGCCATGCGGCCAAAACACTGGCCTGTGCGTCGATCGACGAAGCGTTCCGCATGGTGGAAGCGCGCAATGCCGATTACGTGGTTGCGCCGGTGGAAAATTCGACAGAGGGCGCGATCGGTCGCACGCTCGATCTGATGGTCAATACACCGCTCAAGGTTTGCGGCGAAGTGGTGCTGCGTATCCACCAGCATTTGCTGCGTGCCACCGACGGACGCGAAGGCATCCTGCGCGTTTATTCGCATGCCCAGAGCCTGGCGCAATGCCATGAATGGCTGAACAAGAACCTGCCGGGAGCCGAACGTATTTCCGTCGCCAGCAACGCCGAAGCAGCGCGGTTGGCGAGTCTCGATCCCACCTGCGCTGCGCTGGCCGGCGATGCGGCGGCGGAGCGCTTCGCTCTGGTGAAGCTGGCCGATTCGATCGAGGACGAGCCCAACAACACCACGCGCTTCCTGGTGCTGGGTCACCAGGATGTGGGCGTCAGCGGCAAGGACAAGACTTCGTTGGTGATTTCCGCGCCGAACAAGCCCGGCGCCTTGCATGCCGTGGTCGAACCGCTGGCGCGCCATGGCGTTTCCATGACCAAGTTCGAATCGCGCCCCAGCCGCACCGGCCTGTGGGAATACCTGTTTTTTGTCGACGTCGAAGGCCATGTCGGTGATGCCACGGTGCAGGCTGCGCTGGATGAGCTGCGAGGCGTCGCCGCTTTCGTGAAAGTGCTGGGTTCCTATCCGGTGGCCGTACTATGAAGTCGGTCGCCGTTTTTTGCGGAGCGCGGCACGGTGCGCGGCCGGAATACACCGTGGCCGCGCGTGAATTGGGCACAGAGATCGCCAAGCGCGGCATGACGCTGGTCTACGGCGGTGGCCATGTCGGGCTGATGGGCGAAGTGGCCGATGCTTGTCTAGCCGCGGGCGGCAAGGTCACCGGCGTGATTCCGGACTTCATGGTGGCGCGCGAACTCGCGATGCAGAACCTGACGGAGCTTCATGTGACCGACTCCATGCATACGCGCAAGGCACTGATGGCATCGCGGGCCGATGCTTTCATTGCCTTGCCCGGCGGCTTCGGCACGCTCGACGAGTTGTTCGAGATCTTGACCTGGCGCCAGGTGGGCTTGCACGGCAAGCCGATCGGGTTGCTCAATACCTCCAATTACTATGGCAGCCTGCTCGATTTTGTCTCGCAAGCGATTTCGGATGGCTTTGTTGGCGAGCGTGAAAGCGCTTTTCTGCAAGTGGCGGGAACGGCTGCTGCTATGCTGGATGCACTGGCGAAGGCGCCACAGCCCGTCAGGGGAGAGTGGGAGAGAAGCTGATGCTGCAATTTTTCCAGTCTGGTTCCCCGGCCGATGCGCAAGCCGCGGCCCGGCTTATCCACGATTCCGATCCGGCTTATTATGATTTCTGGTTCGGCTCGGCCCAAGCGGCGTTGTCCTGCCTGGAAAAGCTGTGGCTGGCGCCGGCCGGCAGCCTGAGCCATGCCCAGACCAATGTCTGGCGCGAAGATGGCCGGCTCGCGGTGCTGGTCTGCCACTACCCGGCAGGCGACGAAGCCCGGCTGGCGGAGGCCGATACCCAGGCGCAAGGTCTGCTGCGCGGTGATCTGGCGCAGTTGCAGCAGCGTGAAGCCATGCTGGCCTGGCTGTTTCCGCATCTTCCTGCCGATGTCTGGTACTTGCAGACTTTTGCTGTGAGCGCGGAACGGCGTGGTTGCGGGTTGGGTTCGCAAGTACTGGCCGACATCGAATCCGCCGCGCGCGCGCATGGCGCACTTGAGTTGCATACCGATGTGGATAGCGCCAACCCCAGTGCTTTGCGGTTTTACCAGTCGCACGGCTTTGAAATCGTCACAGCGACGCGGGTGCCGATGCTGGAGCCATTCAGTCTGCCGGCGAGTTTTCGCATGGCGAAGAAGTTGTTCTGAACCGATATGGCGTGAAGTTCCAAAACAAGAAACAGGAGAGATACCGATGTTTGGCCAGCAAGTTCGCTACGAATCCGAATTTACCAAGTTTATCAATGCGTTTCTCGAGAAGAATCCCGACGTGGCGCAAGGGCAGATGGAAGGCCGCGCGCTGCTGTGGGACAAGGCGCCATTGGATATGGATGAGCGCCGGCGCGAAGAAGCATCCAGCGTGAAGCCCAAAGCCTATCCCTACCAGGCGGATTGATTGGAGAACCCCATGCGTATTGGTACCCCGCTTTCGGCTTCGGCCACGCGCGTCATGCTGCTGGGCAGCGGTGAACTGGGCAAGGAGGTGACGATTGCCCTGCAACGTTTTGGCGTGGAGGTGATCGCTGTCGACCGCTATCCCAATGCACCGGCTATGCATGTGGCCCATCGTTCCCACGTGATCGACATGACCGATGGTGCTGCGCTGCGCGAGCTTGTTCTGCGCGAAAAGCCGCATCTGATCGTTCCCGAAATCGAAGCGATTGCCACGGCCGAGCTGACCCGGATCGAGGAAGAAGGCTTGGCGCAGATCGTGCCCAACGCGCGCGCGATCAATCTGACCATGAACCGTGAGGGCATCCGCCGCCTGGCTGCGGAAGAGCTGGAGCTGCCGACCTCGCCCTATCGTTTCGCCGGCAGTCTGGACGAATTGCGCGCCGCGACGGCGCAGATCGGTTTTCCGTGCCTGGTCAAGCCGACCATGTCGTCCTCGGGCAAGGGGCAATCGTTGCTCAGAAGCGAGGCCGATGTCGATGCCGCCTGGGACTATGCGGCCAGCGCCGGCCGGGTCAACCAGGAGCGGGTGATTGTCGAAGGCTTTATCGATTTCGATTATGAAATCACCCTGCTCACTGTCCGGGCCAAAAATTCGGCCGGGGAGATTGAAACCAGTTTCTGCGAGCCGATCGGTCATTTGCAGAAAAACGGTGATTACGTGGAAAGCTGGCAGCCGCAACCGATGAGCCCGATTGCGCTGGAGCGTGCGAGCATCGTGGCGAAAGAAGTGACCGACGCGCTCGGCGGCTGCGGCCTGTTCGGCGTGGAATTGTTCGTCAAGGGCGACGAAGTGTGGTTCTCTGAAGTGAGCCCGCGTCCGCACGATACCGGCCTCGTCACGCTGATGAGCCAGCGCTTTTCCGAGTTCGAACTGCATGCCCGCGCAATCCTGGGCTTGCCGGTCGATGCTTCCTTGCGCGAACCGGCTGCCAGCGCCGTGATTTACGGCGGCATGGAAGAAACGGGCATCGCATATGACGGCGTGGCCGAAGCGCTGGCGGTGCCGCGTGCCGATTTGCGCCTGTTCGGCAAGCCGGAGGCTTTCGAGCGTCGGCGCATGGGCGTGGCCTTGGCGGCCGGGATGGATACCGATGTGGCTCGCGAACGAGCACGCCATGCCGCTGGGTTGGTGAAACCCGTCAAGCCGTGATAATGGCGTTTCTCTGAAGCAACAAAGGCCGCAATTTGCGGTCTTTGTGCTTTATTGGTAGGGCGTTTTCAGATGAACAGCATGGCGCGCCCGACTTCGGTTGCCTTGGCATCTCCCGCCAGGAGTCGTGCGAGTTCCAGCCCAAACAACGCGGCCGTGCCTGGTCCGCGCGAGGTGGTGACCTTGCCGTCCGTGACCACGTTGTACGCGGTGATCGTTGCGCCGCCTTGCGTCAATGCCTCCTCGCAGCCGGGGAAGCAGCAGGCGTTGCGGTCCTTCAGGATGCCGGCTTTGGCCAGTACTATGGGCGCCGCGCAGATTGCCGCCACGTGCTTGCCGGCAGCCAGGTGCTCGTGCAGCCGTTCGTGCAGCGCGGTGCTCGCCAGCAGATTCTGCGTGCCAGGCCCGCCGCCGGGCAGGATGATCGCGTCGGCCAGACTGGTCGCGGCAGAGAAGGGCATATCGGCCTGCACGGTAATGGCATGTGCGCCGGCAACTGCCAGCTTTTCTGTCAGTGAAACCAATCGGGTTTCCACCCCGGCGCGGCGCAGGATATCGGCCACGCTGATCATTTCAACTTCTTCAAAACCTTCAGCAACATAGATGTGGGCAAGGGCCATGATGGACTCCTGTGGTAGTTGGCGCGCAAGGCAAGTTCACAGTATAGGTCGGGATGCAACGTTGGCGAGCGACTTCACGCTGACGGGCGGTGTGGCGGTCAGCGGGTATTACAGCTGGTGATGTTGGCGCAGGGCTGGGACTGTACAGCCCTGCGTTCGTTGAATCGTCACGGGTTAACCGTGATTGGGGAAGATCAGATATCTTCCAGTGCGAGCAGTTCGGTGATGGTCTGGCGGCGGCGGATGAGTTGTACTTTGGCGCCATCGACCAGCACTTCCGGTATCAGCGGACGGCTGTTGTAGTTCGACGACATGCTCGCGCCATACGCGCCGGTATCGTGGAATACAGCCAGGTCGCCGATTTCGGCGGTGGGCAATTCGCGCGGGGCGACTTCGCCGCCTTCCACCTGGGTGAATACGTCACCCGATTCGCACAGCGGGCCGGCAATCACGGTCGGCCGGGTTGTTCCCCCTACCGCAGCCGCGGCGCGTACCAGCGAGACTTCATGGTGGCTGCCGTACATGGCCGGGCGCATCAGGTCGTTGAAACCGGCATCGACCAGGACAAAGTGATTCTTGCCGGCATCCTTTTTTGCCCGCACTTCGGCGACCAGCTTGCCGGATTCGGCCACGAGAAAGCGGCCCGGTTCGATTTCCAGTTTTATCGGATGGCCCAGATGCGCCTCGATCTGCTTGCGCGCGGAGTCCCAGAGACCGAAGTAATGCGCGGTGTCGATGCGTTCGCCCTCGATGAGGTACGGGATCGACAGGCCGCCGCCCGCAGAAATGGCTTCGATATCGCGATTGGCGCGCTTCACCAGCGCGACCATGGCAGCGCACACTTCCTGCAGGTGGCTGTAATCCACGCCGGAGCCGATATGCATGTGCAGACCGACCAGCTTCAACTGGTAGCGGTCGATGAGGGCCAGGGCCTCGTCAAGGTGTTCATGCCAGATGCCGTGCTTGCTCTGCTCGCCGCCGGTGTTGGTTTTCTGGCTGTGACCGTGACCGAAGCCGGGGTTGATGCGTAGCCAGACGCGATGACCCGGGCTGATCTTGCCAAGTTGTTCCAGCATCTGCGGCGATCCGGCATTGACCGGCACTTTCAGTTCGGACACGCGGGCCAGCGTGGCGCGGTCGAGCAGGTCGGTGGTCAACACGACGCCGCCTTCCGGACCATCGACCTGGTAACCCGCTGCGAGCGCGCGCTCCAGCTCGCCCAACGATACCGCATCAACGGCTACACCCGCCTCGCGCATCAGGCGCAGGATATGGGTGTTGGAGCAGGCTTTCTGGGCAAAGCGGATCACATCGAAAGCCTTGAGCTGGCCGATGCGTTCGCGAATCACCGCGGCATCGTAGAGCCAGAACGGGGTGCCGAATTGTTCTGCAAGGGTGGTGATTTGCGGCGCGTCGACGGGCTTCATGCGGTTTCTCGTGTCGGAATAGTTGAATGCTATTCAACCAAACTTGCATGCTGTGGTAAAACGATCTTTTCTTATGCGTGATCACCCCCGCTTATGTTCGATTACAAACAGCTCGAAGCCCTGGAAATGATCGTGCTGGCCGGCAGTTTCGACGGTGCGGCACGCCGGCTGCATCTCACCCAATCGGCGATCTCGCAGCGTATCAAGCAACTGGAAGAGCGCTTCGGTGGCGTGCTGCTGGTACGCGAAAATCCAGTACGGCCGACCCCGGCGGGTGAGCGCCTGCTGGCGCACGTGCGCCAGGTGCGGCGACTGGAGGCAGAAATCGAGGCGGGAGAGGCTGAACGCACAGGCTGGTTGCCGGTGCGGATCGGCATCAATGCCGACAGTTTGGCAATGGGGCTGGTACCCGCGCTGGCTCCGACGCTGGTGGCCGAACGACTGTTGCTGGAATGCGTGGTCGACGACGAATCGTATACGCTGGGCTTGTTGAAAGCTGGCGAGGTGGTGGGCTGCATCAGCACGCAGGCCGAAGCACTGCCGGGATGCCGTGTCGACAGCTTGGGTGCAATGCCCTACGTGTTTGTGGCGAGTCCGGATTTTGCCGCACGCTGGTTTTCCGCAGGCGTGGATCGGGAAACGTTGTCTGCGGCGCCGGCGGTGGTTTCCGGCCGTCCGGACAGCCTGCATCGCCGCTGGTTGCGCGAGCGTTTCAATCTGGAGGCAGGAACCTATCCTTGCCATGTGATTCCGGAAAGCCACGCGCTGTTTGCCGCTGCGCTTTCCGGCATGGGGTGTGCCATCGTGCCGCGACATCAATGCGCCCGGGCGCTGGCGCAGGGTGAACTGGTTGCGCTGGTTGAGGATGGTCAGATCGCGGTGCCGCTGTATTGGCAGTACCTGGCCCGGCAATCAAGCGCCGAGACAAAGCTCGGGAGGGCGTTGCTGGCATTCGCCCACAGAGAACTTTTTCAAGCCGGTTGATCGGCTGGCGATTCCGCATCGTCCAGTTTCGGGCAGTACAGGCCGTAAATAACGCTCAGCACTTGCAGCGCTTCCTCGCTGGCCAGCCGGTAAAAAATGCGTTTGCCTTCGCGGCGCGTGTTGACCAGCCCTTCATTGCGCAGCACCCCCAGTTGTTGCGACAAGGTGGGCTGGCGAATGTCGAGCAAGGTTTCAAAATCAGAAACACATTTCTCTCCGGCCACCATTTGGCAGAGCAGCAGCAAGCGATCTTCATTGGCCATGGCCTTGAGGAGCGCGGTGGCCTCGCCCGCCGCGCGACGCATGGCCGGGATCTGGATTTCAGTCATGGATGGCTCCATCCGTCATGATCTTGATTGATTTATATTATATTGAATCATAACGTAAAAACAGTAGAGGTTGGTTTTGGCTGCCCTGGACAGGAGGAGGTCAACATGTGTGGCAAAAATATCGGCGGATTTGACCGTGTCGCTCGAGTCATCGTCGGCATCATTCTGCTTGGCCTGATGGCGACGGGCGTGATCGGGGCATGGGGATGGCTTGGGCTGGTCCCGCTGGCAACGGCAGTATTTGCTTTTTGTCCGCTGTACAAGCCGTTGGGCATCAGTACGTGTCATGCGGGAAAAAGTGATCAGGTTGATACAACAAAATAAAACAGGACCGGAGTAAATCCGGCCACCTGATTATTGGCAAGTCCTCACTTTGCAGCAAATCAAGCGTTAGCGAGGCCCTTCCTCCGGCGGGAGGAGGCGGGGATGGGGGAATCGATTAAAGAAGGCTACGGGGTGCGGCGCATGGTTAAATCGGTCGAGCTTGCTCGAGCGTGCCATTTTTGGAAACTTGCTACTTTGTCTGCAGTCTGACAGACCCGGAGTAAATCCGGGCCTGTTTGCATTATTTATAAGTTCACCGATCAACCGGCGCGCAACTTTGCGACGGGGCTGGTTTCCAGCCATCTGCGCACGCGCTGCGCATCGCCGATACGTGTGTATTTTCCAGTGGAGTCCATCAAAACCATGACCACCGGTGTGTCGTTGATCTTGGCTTGCATGACAATGCAGTGCCCGGCTTCGTTGATGTAGCCGGTCTTGGAAAGGCCGATTTCCCAAGAGTCGTTTTTCACCAGCGGATTGGTATTGTGGAATGCCAGGGTGCGGCCATTGCGGCTGGAAGTCAGGCTGTATTCGCTCGAGGTGGAAAACTGGTGGATTTCCGGATAGTCCCTTGCTGCCTTGACCATCAATGCCAGTTCGCGTGCGGTGGAAACATTGTTCGGATTAAGTCCGCTAGAGTCGAGGAAGCGGCTGCGGTGCATTCCCAGGCTGGCGGCCTTGTTGTTCATGGCCTGGACAAAGGCTTCACGGCCGCCTGGATAGTGGCGACTGAGTGCGGAAGCTGCGCGGTTTTCCGATGACATCAATGCCAGCAGCAACATCTCTCCGCGTGTCAGTGTCAGCCCGGGCGACAGCCGCGAGCCGGTGCCTTTGAGTTTGTCGACATCCTCTTCCGAAATCGAGATCAGTTCGTTGAGCGGCAGCTTTGCATCCAGAACCACCATTGCAGTCATCAGTTTGGTGATCGAGGCAATGGGGGTGATGGAGTCCGCGTTTTTTTCGTAAATGACTTCGCCCGTCAATTGGTTGATGACCAAGGCGCCGGCCGACTGAACGCCCGGGTGTTCCAGCGTTGAAGGGCGGGCAGAGGCCCGGGCAACACGGACATCACGGCGGGCGTTGGCAATTGCGCGGCTGGAAACCGTTTTGCCATTTTTCTTGGCATGGACCTTGTGCACGGTCTTCTTCGCTGCAGCAAGGGACTTGACTTTGGGTTTGCTGGTTTGCTTGGCGTTGGTTGCGGGGTGTTTGGCTGTGGCGGCAGCAGCAAGCGGCGCGGCAGCAAAGCTAAACGCGGCAAGCACGGAACATAAAAAAATCAAAGGTTTGCGCATGGCATTGCCCTCAGCGTGGACGCTGAACAACATCAGAATAGTCTAATTTTACGCATGGATATGTGAAAAGTCATGCAAATCAACAAGTACGGTAATAATTTCAATATATAACTTTAGATTTTTCCAACGGCTTGCGAGCAACTTGCATATTTAAGAAGGTAAAAATTGCGCTGAGCTGCCCAGCAAATTGTAAAAGCCATTGCTAGAATGATTTGCCGGACATCAATTAGAGTTTTTATTCTGGAGCGATAACGTGCTGCAAAACCCCACAATTGATTCGTTTTTTCAACAATTAACCGAAGCCAACCGTCAGTGGACGCAGGGTTGGGTCAATTCATTCTCACCGGTCAATCTTCCCACTCCCCACATGTCTGCACTGCATGAGGCATTTGGTCATCTTTCCCAGAACCAGAACGAGTTGTTTGCACATCACGGGGAATACTATCGCCAGCACCTGGAGCTATGGATGAGTTTCATCGGTGCCAAGGAAAAAGCGCCGGTGGTGGTGCCGGACAAGAGCGATCGGCGTTTCAATGCGCCGGAATGGGAAGAGCCGCTGTTCGACTATATTCGCCAGAATTACCTGCTGACCTCCAACTGGCTGATGAAGCTGGTGGATGGTACGAACACCGATGCTGCGACCAAAGAAAAAACGGCTTTCTTTGCCCGGCAGTTTATCGATGCGCTCAGCCCGGCCAATTTTGCCTTCACCAATCCGGAAGTCATGAAGCTGGCGGTGGAAACCAAGGGCGAGAGCCTGACCGAAGGCATGAAAAAACTGGCCGAAGATTTGCAGCGCGGCACCATCACCATGACGGACGAAACGCAATTCGAAGTGGGCAAGAATCTGGCCATCACGCCAGGGCAAGTGGTGTTCGAGAACGATCTATTCCAACTGGTCCAGTACACACCTTCAACGGACAAGGTTTATGAACGCCCGTTGCTGGTTGTACCGCCCTGCGTGAACAAGTACTACATCATGGATTTACAGCCGAACAACTCGATGATGGCCTACATCGTCAGTCAGGGATTCACCACCTTCCTGATTTCGTGGAAATCGGTCACGCCGGAAATCAGCAAGCTGGAGTGGGATGATTACATCGAGCAGGGCGTGCTGGTGGCAGCCGATGTGGTGCGCAAGATCCGCAAGACCGAAAAAATGAACGTGCTTTCCTTCTGCATCGGCGGTGAAATCGTTTCGACCACGATCCCGGTCATGCAGGCGCGAGGGTTGGACTGGTTTGAATCCATCACCTTGATGACGGTGATGCTCGATCACTCCGATCCGGGCGATATCAAGCATTTCATCGATCCGAAAGTCGTGATGGAGCGCGAAGCCAAGGTACACGAGGGGGGCATCGTGTCGGGCAAGGAGCTGGCCCGGGTGTTTGCCGCGCTGCGCTCCAACGACCTGATCTGGAACTACGTGGTCAACAATTACCTCAAGGGCAAGACGCCCGCACCGTTCGATCTCTTGTACTGGAACAACGACCCGGCCAATCTGGCGCTGCCGATGCATACCTTCTTCCTGCGCAACATGTACCTGGAGAACAACCTCACCAAGCCAAACTCGTTCTCGCTCTGCGGTGTGCCGATCGACCTCACGAAAGTTGATCTGCCAACCTATATTTTTGCCGCACGCGAAGATCATATCGTGCCCTGGAAATCGGCCTTCCTGACCACCAAGATTTTTAGTGGACCCGTACGCTTTGCTCTGGGTGCCTCCGGCCATATTGCCGGCGCGATCAATCCGGTCTCTGCCAACAAGCGCAATTACTGGGTGAATGACGATGTGTCACTCGATGCCGACAGCTGGTATGAAACGGCCGAATCGCGGCCGGGTAGCTGGTGGCAGGATTGGGCGGCCTGGCTTGCGCCGCAATCCGGCAAGGAAATGGCTGCGCCCAAGGCGCACGGCAATGCCACGTTCAAGCCGATTGAGCCGGCACCGGGGCGCTATGTGAAAGAGCGGCTGGCCTGATGTAAGCAAAAGGCAACGAGGTATTCCTTGCCTTTTGCTGTTGGATTTCTTAGAAAACTGTAGTGATTATAAAAAACCAGGAGACTTGGCATGACAGAAATTGTGATTGTTGCAGCTTGCCGTACGGCACTTGGCAGTTTTGGCGGTTCCCTGACCAAAGTACCGGCTCCCGAACTGGGTGCAACGGTGATCAAGGCGTTGCTGGCCAAAACCGGTGTGGCACCGGAAGCGGTCAGTGAGGTGATTCTCGGTAATGTGCTGACCGCAGGCCTGGGCCAGAATCCTGCACGTCAGGCGTTGCGCAAGGCCGGCTTGCCGGACGCTACCCCGGGTTTGACGATCAACCAGGTGTGCGGCTCCGGGCTCAAGGCAGTGGCGCTTGGCATGCAGGCCATTTTGTCGGGCGAAAGCGAAATCGTGATCGCCGGCGGCCAGGAAAACATGAGTGCGGCGCCGCATCTGTTGCAGAACAGTCGCGACGGCATCCGCATGGGTAATGGCACGCTGGTGGACAGCATGGTTTACGACGGTCTGACCGATGTCTACAACCAGTACCACATGGGGGTGACAGCCGAAAATGTCGCCCAAAAATACGGCATCACCCGCCAGGAACAGGATGCGCTTTCTCTTGCCTCCCAGCAAAAAGCCGCTGCAGCGCGGGCGGCGGGCAAGTTCAAGGACGAAATCGTTCCGGTATTGATCCCGCAGAAGAAAGGCGATCCGCTGGTGTTCGATAGCGATGAATTCATCAAGGCCGATGCCACTGCGGAAGGGCTAGCCAAGTTGCGCGCAGCTTTCGACAAGGAAGGTACCGTTACCGCGGGCAATGCCTCGGGTATCAACGATGGTGCCGCCGCCGTGATGCTGATGACAGCGAAAAAGGCCAAGGAATTGGGGCTCAAACCGATGGCGACGATCAAGGCTGCTGCTTCCGCAGGCGTCGATCCGAGCATCATGGGTATCGGCCCGGTGCCGGCAACGCAAAAAGTTTTGGCTCGAGCGGGCTGGACGCTGGATGAGATCGACCTGATCGAAGCCAACGAAGCTTTCGCTGCACAGGCGCTGGGAGTGGCGCGTGAAATGAAGTGGGATCTGAACAAGGTCAATGTCAACGGTGGCGCGATTGCCTTGGGACATCCGATCGGCTCCTCGGGCTGCCGTATTCTGGTGACGCTGTTGCATGAAATGGTTCGGCGCGATGCGAAGAAGGGCTTGGCAACGCTGTGCATCGGCGGCGGGATGGGGGTGGCGATGCTGGTCGAGCGTAGCTGACAACACGCGCAGCATGAACTCAAAACGGCCGGGGTGACCCGGCTGTTTTTTTGCGCGAGCGCAAAATGCGTAGCGTTTTGCGCAACAGCCGGGCGCATTGGTCTGGCCACTTCAATGTGATGCCGGTAGGATTGCACGCTGCCGAGGGAGAAGGCTTTGCAGTTCAATTCAACAGGACAGGACTAATCATGAAACCCGTATTCAAAGGATGGCTGAGTGGCGGTTTGCTCGCTCTGCTAAGCGCGCAAGCGTTTGCCGCTGGCCCTTCCGTAGCCGGCATCCCGGTTGATTTCATTCTCTTCGCGCTTACCCTGCTGGGGGTGGCATTGTTCCACCACTACACCCTGCAAGTGGCACTGACCGGTCTGGTGACGGTCACCCTCTACAAGTTGATTTTCACTGGCTTCAAGTTCGGTGCGGGCTTTGCCGGCTTGGCTGCCCATATGGGGCATGAGTTGGTTACGCTAACCAACCTGCTGGGCTTGCTGATGGGTTTCGCCATTCTCTCCCGTCATTTTGAAAAGAGCCACGTCCCGGTTGTGTTGCCCAAGTATCTACCGGATGACTGGAAGGGCGGCTTTGTGATGCTGATCATGGTGTTCGTGCTGTCCAGTTTCCTCGACAACATCGCTGCCGCCATGATCGGTGGTGCGATGGCGCACCAGTTGTTCCGTGGCAAGGTTCATGTGGGCTATCTTGCTGCGATTGTGGCTGCATCGAATGCCGGGGGTTCCGGCTCGGTGGTGGGCGATACGACGACGACGATGATGTGGATTGACGGTGTTTCGCCGTTGGATGTACTTCATGCATATATTGCAGCCGTGACCAGCCTTCTGATTCTGAGCTACTTTGCTGCGAAAAAGCAGCATGCCTATTCTCCGATCATCAAGAATGCCAATCAACACACCCATATCGATTGGGCGCGGGTTGGCATTGTGGGCGCGATCCTTGTACTGGCGATTGTGACCAATGTGGTCGTGAATACCCAGTTTGCTGATATTTCCAACAGCTTCCCGTTTCTGGGGGCTGCCGTGTGGGCCGCAATTATTCTCACCATCCCGGTGCGTCGCCATGACTGGGAAATCATGCCGGAAACCTTCAAGGGATCGATCTTCCTGCTGTCTTTGGTGACCATTGCTTCAATGATGCCGGTTGAGGCCTTGCCGCCTGCATCCTGGGCTTCTGCATTCGGTCTCGGTTTTGTTTCTGCGGTTTTCGACAATATTCCGTTGACTGCGCTGGCGCTGAAGCAGGGTGGTTTCGACTGGGGTGTGCTGGCCTATGCGGTGGGGTTCGGTGGTTCGATGCTGTGGTTCGGTTCGTCCGCTGGGGTGGCGTTGTCCAATATGTATCCGGAAGCACGCTCCGCCGTGCAATGGGTCAAGCATGGCTGGTTTGTACCTGTGGCCTATGTGATTGGTTTCTTCGTGATGCTGGCCATTTGGGGATGGGAACCACACGCACAGCACAAGGATGCGCCACAAGGTACCGTGCCCGCTGTCGTGCAACAGCATTAATACCTTTCCCTTGAAAAAAACCGGCCTGTATGGCCGGTTTTTTGTTGGGTGTGAACGGTTTACTTGATCAGGGTGACAGGTATTTGTGCCAAGTGCAGAACCCGTGTCGCTACCGATCCCAGCATCAAATCAAGAAATGCGCCGTGCCCGTGGGTACCCATGACAATTTGCGTGCAGCCCAGCTTGATGGCAAGTTCAACAATTTTGCGAGGCGGGTCACCGATCATTTCATGGCTGATGTGCGGGATTTTTTGTTGCGCCAGAATTTCACGGCCAGGCGCAAGAACTTCCTTGGCATGCAGGCGCAGTTGTGCCTCGACTGCTTGTGCTTCCATGCCGTGGGTTTGCCAGGCTTGAGGTTCCTGTTCGACATAGACCAAGTGAATCTCGTCTTCGGGCGCGCTGCGGTGCTCAATTGCCCATGACAAGGCATGTACGGAAAAAACGGAACCATCATAGGGAACCAGCGTTTTTTTCATGACACCCTCCCTGTACAACATGAATGAAATATTGCAATTGGCGGCAGTCTGGTCCGGTACGGATTGGTTGGTGTTGCTGGATCTCGGAGTAGTGCGGGTCGCAATTGCGTGGTTGATTTCAATATAGCAGGCATCCTGGCAGATTTTTGCTGGATAACGCGGGCCTGAAGCACATGAATGTCCTGCAACAATCTCGGTTAAAATCGCTGCTTTCCTGCTTTGATAGATTGCCGTGCGCCTTACCCACATCAAACTTGCCGGTTTCAAATCGTTCGTTGATCCGACGACCATTGTCACGTCCGGGCAACTGGTGGCGGTGTGCGGGCCGAACGGCTGCGGTAAGTCGAACGTGATCGATGCGGTGCGCTGGGTGCTGGGCGAATCGTCCGCCAAGCAGTTGCGCGGCGAATCGATGCAGGACGTGATCTTCAATGGTTCGACCAGCCGCAAGTCGGTCAGCCGTGCTTCGGTCGAACTGGTGTTCAACAACGATGCCGGCCTGGCTGCCGGGCAATGGTCGCAGTACGCCGAAATCTCGATCAAGCGCGTGCTCACGCGCCAGGGTGAATCTTCCTACTACATCAACAACCTGCAAGTGCGCCGGCGCGATATCACCGACCTTTTCCTCGGTACCGGCGTGGGCAAGGGCGGTTACGCGATCATCGAACAGGGCATGATTTCGCGCATCATCGAGGCCAAGCCGGAAGAGCTGCGCCATTACCTGGAAGAGGCCGCCGGTGTTTCCAAATACAAGGAGCGCCGCCGTGAAACCGAGAACCGCCTGGCCGACACCCGCGACAACCTTTCCCGTGTCGATGATATCCGCCTGGAGCTGGATGGCCAGATCGAGCGATTGTCCACGCAGGCTGAAGTCGCTGCCGAATTCCATCGGCTGAAAGAAGCGGTTACGGAAAAACAGAATCTGCTGGCGTTGCAACGCAAGTTGGATGCGGCCAAAGACGCCGAGCAGGCCAAGCGCGAAATCGAAGCTGCGCAAAACGCACTGGAAGGCAAGATTAGCGAATTGCGGAGTCTGGAAGCAGAAATCGAGGCGCTGCGCGAAGCGCATTACGCCGCCAGCGATACCGTGCACAGCGCACAGGGCGAATTGTACGAAGCCAATGCTGCCGTGGCGCGACTGGAGCAGCAACTCTTGCATCTGCGCCAGACCCGTGAGCGCCTGGGAGCTCAGGTGGCGGAGATCAAAGCCGAGATGGGGCGCGTGGATCAGGAGCTGGCCAATGCCACGGGCGATCGGTACGACTGGCTGGCCCGGCGCGAAGAGGCGGCCATTCTGAACGAAGACGCTGCGCTGCAGCTTTCTGAAGAATCGGATCGCTTGCCTGAACTGGAGGCGTTGCTGAAAGCAGCGGATGGCGCCAGCCAGGATTTGCGTGATCGGCAGGCGGGCGCACGCAAGGCGGCCGAGTTGGCCGCGCAGCAATTGCAGCACCATGAACGCACCCTAACCGCGCTGCAGCTGCGCCGGGGCCGGCTGGAAGCCGAACTGCGCGAAACGGCGGGCGCGGATGACACGGCATTGCAGATGTTCGCGGAGCAGGTGGAAGAAAACCGCTTGCTCGCCGAGGAGCGGACGCTGGCTTTGGCTGATGACGAAGCGGCGCTTGAAATGGCTCGTGCGGTGCAGGCCGATGCGCAAACGGCTCGCGAAGCCTTGCGGCTGGAGCAGGCCGGGCTACTTGCTCGAGAACAGGCACTGGCGCGGCTCGCTGCGCCGCATGATGAGCAAGCCCTGCAGGATTGGTTCGTCGCGCAGGGTTTGCGCGATATGCCGCGTTTGCTGGAAAGTCTCAGCATCGAGCCGGGATGGGCAGCTGCCGTGGAGGCCGCGCTTGGACAGCGTTTGCAGGCGCGACTGGCGCAGGGATTGCCGCAAGAAAATGCGCCGGGGCCGGCCGCGCTGGCACTGGCGGGTGTTTTGGCCGCGCCCGTGCCGGGAGAAATCGCCGGTTGCCCACCGCTGCTGGTGCAACTGCGTTGCCGCGAGCCAGGCTTCTTGCCTGCGCTGCAGGACTGGCTGGCGCTGGTGTGGTGTGCCCCGGAGGGAACGGATCTTGCTGCGGCCAGTAATGCCTTGCCGGCGGGCGGTTGGCTGGTTACGCAGGCCGGTGTGCTGCTTGGCCGTCACGGCGTGCATTATCACGCTGCGGGCAGCGCACTTTCCGGCGTCTTGGAGCGCCAGCAGGAGCTTGCCGATGTGCGCACCCGGCTGGAAATCCTTGCGCCGCAACTGGAAATTGCCGAAGCACAGGTAATGCAAACGCGCAGCGCCCGGGAATCCCGAGAAGCCGTGTTACGTGTGGCACGCATGTCCTTGCAACAGGCGCGCGAGCAGTTGGCGCAGCAGGAAAAAGAACTTGCGCGCAAGCAGGAAGCTGCCGGACAGGCCGCGCGCCGCAGGAACGAAGCACAGGAAGAGCTGGTGTTGCTGGATGAGCAGATCAGCGATGAAACGCTGGGGCGTGAGGAGTGCCAAGCCGCTTTGTCACAGGCGCAAGAAGAGTATGCGCCCTTGGCGGCTGCGCTGGATTCAGCGCAGCGCCAGCGCCAGAGTGCCGAGCAGGATTGCGAATTGCAGCGTACTCGTCTGCGCCAGCGTGAACGAGCGGCACAGGAAGCGCGCTTCGCTGTGCAAAATGCCGAGGCGCGTCTGTTGGAGCTGGAACGGCGCACGTGTGAGCTTGCCGAGCGGCGCGATTTGCTGGCCGAGCGCCTGGAAAATGCCATACTGGATCTCGACAGCGTGGATGAGGGCGATTTCGATATCGGTTTTCAGGATGCCGTGGATCGGCGTTCGGAAAAAGAGCGCTTGCTGGCAGTGGCGCGCGATGCCCTGAATGGTGCCCAGAACGGGCTGCGTGAGCGCGAGGCGACCAAGCAGGTGCTGGACGCCACGCTTGAACCGGCGCGTGAGTCGGTGAATGTGCTGCGGCTGAAAGAGCAGGAAGCGCGTCTGGCGGTCGAGCGCTTTGCGCAGGAGCTGGCCGAGGCAGAGGTGGACGAGGAAGCATTGCGCCACAAGCTGGGAACCGGATTGAAAATCTCGACTCTGGTGGCCGAGATTGGCCGATTGACCCAGGCTGTGAACGGGCTGGGCGCGGTGAACCTGGCGGCACTGGAAGAGTTGACCGCTGCGCGTGAACGGAAAGATTATCTGGACCGGCAAGAGGCGGATCTGCGCACGGCAATGGAAACACTGGAGAGCGCCATTCGGCGCATCGACCGTGAAACCCGGGCGTTGCTTTCCGAAACGTTCCATGCGGTCAACGCCAGTTTACAAGAACTTTTCCCGGCACTTTTCGGTGGTGGGCATGCCGAATTGAGCTTGACCGGGGAAGAAATTCTGGATGCCGGCCTGCAAATCATGGCCCAGCCGCCCGGGAAGAAGAACAGTACGATCCATCTGCTTTCCGGGGGCGAGAAAGCACTGACCGCGCTAAGTCTGGTATTCTCGCTGTTCCGGCTCAATCCCGCGCCTTTCTGTCTGCTGGACGAGGTCGATGCCCCGCTCGATGATGCCAATACCTTGCGTTACTGCGATCTGGTGAAGAAAATGGCTGAGCGGACACAATTCCTTTTCATCAGTCACAACCGGCTGGCAATGGAGATGGCGCAACAGCTGGTTGGCGTGACCATGCAGGAACAAGGGGTGTCACGCGTGGTTGCGGTGGATATTGAACAAGCACTTTCCATGCGCGAAGCGGTGCCGGTTTGAGTACGGAAAAGAATTCATTACGGGTAATTGATCATGACTGACTTGCAATTGGGATCGCTGGTAATCGGTGGCGCGATTGTCGTTGTTGTCTATGCCTACAATTGGTGGCAAGAGCATCGCTACCGGCAGCAGGCCCAGAAAGCCTTTTCTCGCAACCAGCCCGACGTGTTGCTGGAAACGCCCAAGAACATGGTGCGCACCGGCGAATCCCATCGGCTAGAACCAATCATCCAGGCGCGGGAACCCGTCGCTGCACTCGAAATCCCGCCAATGCGTGCTGTGGATTCGGAAGAAAAAACTACGCCCTCTTTTTTTGTCGATGACGATGATCTGGATGATTTTGTCGATCCGCAAGCCGCCCTTGCCGCGCGCCAGGCCGCGCTTGTTTCGTCGGCACCGGTCCAGACTGCACCCGAACCGCAACCAGAACCCGAGCAGGAAGACGCGGTGGTGACCACCAGCTTGCTCGATCCCGTTCTGGACTTCATTGCTGAAATTCATGCCGGTGAACAGATTCCCGCCGCCAACGTGCCGACCTTTCCTGGTGCCAAACGGATTGTTACCCTGGGCCTGAACAACGATGACCAGTGGGAAGTGGTACTGCATACCAATCGCAGCCGTTATGTGGAATTGCAGGTGGGTTTGCAGTTGGCCGATCGGCAGGGTGCACTGACTCAGGAGCAGCTCAACGCGTTCTGTATGGGCGTGCAGCAATTCGCCGATGAATTCGATGCGGTGGTGACCTTCCCGCAGCGCGCGTCCAAGCTGAATGCCGCACGCAATCTGGATGAATTCTGCGCAAGTGTCGATGTGCTGATCGGGCTGAATATCATGCCTAGCGAAAAGCCGTTCCCGATGGAAAAAGTGCGCGTGCTGGCAGAGAGCGCGGGTCTGGTGCGGGGGCAGGATGGCAACTTCCATTACCGCAGCGATTCCGGAAAAACCCTGTTTACCTTGTGCAATCAGGACGAAGTGCCGTTTGGCACGACTTCCGAAGGGCTGACCCTGTTGTTTGACGTGCCGCGTGTGGCCGGCGGCGTGGCGGTGTTTGATTATCTGGCCGATTTTGCCCAGAGCCTGGCTACCGCACTAGGCGGTGTGTTGGCCGATGACAATGGCAAGGCACTGACTGAAAAGAGCTTGTCGAACATCCGTCAGCAGCTTTCCGGCATCTATGCCCGCATGGATGATCGCGGCATTGCTGCGGGGTCGGTGGCGGCGCTGCGCCTGTTTGCCTGAGTTCGTTTAGATTGTTCCATCGCCCGGTGTGCGGCTGCCCACCGGGCGTTTTTGCCTTTGGTGATTGAAAATCATGCCTTCAGACCTTGAACGTGCTTGCGACTTGCGTGCGCTTTTGCATCGCTATGCCCACGAATACTACGTGCTCGATACGCCGACAGTGCCCGATGCCGAATACGACCGGCTATTTGCCGAGTTGCAGGCGCTGGAAATCGCGCATCCGGAACTGGCTACGGTGGATTCTCCCACGCAGCGGGTTGGCGGCAAGCCTTTGCCCGAATTTTCCGAGATCACCCACAAGGTGCCGATGCTCTCGCTCAACAATGCGTTCGAGGATGAGGACATCGCGGCCTTCGACAAACGTGTCCGTGAAGGCTTGGGTGTGGCCGAGGTGGTGTATGACGTGGGTCCCAAATTCGATGGGTTGGCGATTTCACTGACCTATGCCGATGGCGTGCTGACGCAGGCGGCCACGCGTGGCGATGGTGCGACCGGCGAGGATGTCACGCAGAATGTGCGCACGATCCGGGCGATTCCATTACGCCTTTCAGGCACCGCCGTTCCTGCCTTGCTGGAAGTCCGCGGTGAAGTGCTGATGCTGAAGAAGGATTTTGCCCGCCTGAACGAAGACCAGGTCACCCGCGGACAGAAAACGTTTGCCAATCCGCGCAATGCGGCTGCCGGCAGCTTGCGTCAACTCGATTCGCGCATTACCGCCACGCGCCGGCTGACTTTCTTCGCCTATGGCGTAGCGCAGTGCGATGGCGTCGCTCTGCCGGGCGAGCAGTCGGCGATCATGGATTTTCTCGCAGCGCAGGGTTTTCCGGTCTGTCACGAGCGCTCGCGCGTGGCTGGAGCGCAAGGCTTGCTGGATTACTACCGCGCCATCGGCGAAAAACGCGGCACGCTGCCGTATGACATCGACGGTGTGGTTTACAAGGTCGACAGCCTTGCGCAGCAGGCTGAGCTGGGGTTTGTCTCGCGCGCGCCGCGCTGGGCGATTGCCCACAAGTATCCGGCGCAGGAAGAGCTCACCACGGTAGAGGCCATCGATATCCAGGTCGGTCGCACCGGGGCGCTGACACCGGTGGCACGGCTCAAACCGGTTTTTGTCGGCGGTGTGACGGTTACCAATGCCACGCTGCATAACGAGGATGAAGTGCGCCGCAAAGATGTGCGCGTTGGCGATACCGTGATCGTGCGCCGTGCCGGTGACGTGATTCCGGAAGTGGTCGGCGTGGTGCTGGAAAAGCGCCCTATGCGCGATGTGCCGGGCGCAGACCTGTTCAGCGCGGCGCAGGAGCCGGTCAATCCGCCGTTTGAAATGCCCAAGACCTGTCCGGTATGCGGCTCGCACGCGGTGAAGGGCGTGGACGAGGCGGTAACGCGTTGCACGGGGGGGCTGTACTGTGCCGCGCAGCGCAAGCAGGCGCTCTGGCACTTTGCCAGCCGTAAGGCGCTGGATATCGACGGGCTGGGCGACAAGATCATCGAGCAACTGGTTGATATCGGACTGGTGAAAACACCGGCGGATATTTATTTGCTGAATCCGGAGCAACTGGCCGGGTTGGAGCGCATGGGCGAGAAGTCGGCGCAGAATCTGTTGGCAGGCATCGCCGTCAGCAAAAACACCACGCTGCCGCGCTTTATCTATGCGCTGGGTATCCGCAATGTCGGCGAGGCCACGGCACGCGATCTGGCTAGTCATTTTGGGACTCCAGGCATTCAGAAAGACGAAAAGGTTATTGCTGAAGAGGTTGCTAAATATTTTGCTGAGTTCGGCGAACTGATGTCTGATCTGCCGGCCGACGAGGCGGAGTGCAAACAGGTCATTGCTCGCCGGCTCGATCTGCTGACCCAAGTTCCTGATGTCGGACCGGTCGTGGCGCAATCGATCGTTGATTTCTTCGCTGAAGCGCACAATCGCGATGTGGTGGCGGCATTACTAGCGGCTGGCGTGTACTGGCCGGCGATCGAAGTCAATGCGGCGAGGGAAGGGCCGTTCACCGGCAAGACCTTTGTGCTGACCGGCACGTTGCCAACCCTGGGACGCGACGAAGCCAAGGCCATGATCGAAGCGGCCGGTGGCAAGGTCGCGGGCAGTGTCTCGAAAAAAACGAGCGTGGTGGTGGCGGGGGAAGAGGCCGGCAGCAAGCTCGCCAAGGCGCAAGAGCTGGGCATCACGATCTGGACTGAAGAGCAGTTGCGCGCGGCACTGGCTTAGCGGGTTGGAGAGGAATTGCTGTCCGATCGTCAGAGGGCGCCGGTTTCGGCCAGCGAAACGACCCGGTGCGCCGCGACAATAAAGTGATCGAGCAGTTTGACTTCAAGTAAGGCCAGTGCGCTTTGAAGTTGCCGCGTCAAGGCTAGATCGGCTGCCGAAGCGTCCGCACGGCCAGATGGGTGGTTGTGTGCCACGATCACGGCGGCCGCATTGTGTTGCAGTGCGCGTCGGGCCAGTTCGCGCGGATAAACGCGTGCCTCGTTCAGGCTGCCGCGCGCGAGAACTTCCGCCACGATCAGGCGATGGCCGCTATCCAGAAACAGTGCGTGGAATTCTTCCGTGACGAGCCCGCGCAAGCGCAGTTGCAGGTAGTGGCGTACTGATTCGGGTGAGGTGAAGGCATCGCGCTCTTTCAGTTCCTCGGCCAGCGCCCGGCGGGCCATTTCCTGCACCGCCTGCAACTGGGCATATTTGGCCTGCCCCATGCCGGGGATCGCGGAAAACTGATCCAGTGGTGCATGGAACAGGGCTTCGAGCGAAGTGAAGTGTTCAAGCAGATCGCGCGCCAGATCCACGGCGCTTTTGCCCGGCAAGCCCACGCGCAGGAAAATGGCGAGTAGTTCGGCATCGGTCAGGGCCTGTGCGCCATGTTCAAGCAGTTTTTCACGCGGGCGGGATTCGGCGGGCCAATCAGTGATGGGCATGGTGGGTGCATTTCCGGGTAAACTTGTCTGGTTAAGGATAGCTGGAACTTACTAATGATCCAAAGAAAAATTTTACTAGGAGTCAGTGGCGGGATAGCTTCGTATAAGTCTGCGGAGTTGGTGCGTTTGCTGACCAAGGCGGGGCACGAGGTTCAGGTGGTGATGACGCGTTCAGCCACCGAGTTTGTTGGGCCGGTGACCTTTCAGGCCTTGACCGGGCGCGAGGTGTTTGTCGAGATGTGGGACAAGCAGCGCGGCGACAGCATGGCGCATATCAGCCTCACGCGCTGGGCCGATCTTTTTCTGGTAGCGCCGGCTACGGCCAACTTCCTGGCCAAACTGGCGAACGGAATCGCCGACGACCTGCTTTCCACGCTGGCTGCCGCGCGCGAGTGTCCGCTGCTGGTGGCACCGGCCATGAACAAGCAGATGTGGGCCAATCCGGCCAACCTGCGCAATATCGAACAGTTGAAGGTGGATGGCGTCACGATCCTTGGGCCGGCGGCTGGCGTGCAGGCCTGTGGCGAGGTGGGCGAAGGCCGCATGCTGGAGCCGGAAGAGATTGCCCTGCATGTCGAAGCCGCGTTCCAGCCCAAGTTGCTCGCCGGGAAAAAAGTACTGATCACCGCGGGCCCCACGTTCGAGCGCATCGATGCGGTGCGTGGCGTGACCAATCCGAGCTCGGGCAAGATGGGTTACGCGATTGCCCGTGCGGCGTGGGAGGCGGGTGCTGCAGTGACGCTGGTTTCCGGTCCGGTCAGTCTTGAGCCGCCGCCCGGCTGTCGCAGGATCGACGTGCTCTCGGCCCAGGACATGCTCAATGCCGTGAATGCCGAAGTGGACGAAGCGGATTTCTTCATCAGTGTTGCCGCCGTGGCTGACTATTATGTGCTTAACCAGTCGGAACAGAAGATCAAGAAGGATGCACATATCCTGACGCTGGAATTGGCGCCCAACCCCGATATTCTGGCCAATGTGACTGCCCGGCCCAATCCGCCGTTCTGTGTCGGTTTTGCTGCGGAGTCGGAAAACCTGCTCGAGTACGCCGAAGCCAAGCGTCGGCGCAAGCAATTGCCGCTGTTGGCGGCCAATCTGGTGCAGACCGCCATCGGTGCCGACGACAACGAAATTACCCTGCTGGACGATGCCGGTCAGCATCGCCTGCCGCGCGCCGGAAAGCTGGAGCTGGCGCGAAAACTGGTTGCGCATGCAGCGCGTCTCTACCTACAAAAGAAAAACTGATTTAATTCAATGGAGTGCCTCATGGCCACTATCGACCTGCGTATCCTCGACGATCGACTCAAGAACAATCTTCCCGCCTACGCGACGACTGGCGCAGCCGGCCTTGACCTGCGTGCCTGTCTGGCTTCCTCGGTGGAGTTGGCACCCGGTGCCACTACCTTGGTCCCTACTGGCATTGCCTTGCATATTGCCGATCCGGGGCTGGCGGCGATGATTCTGCCGCGTTCCGGACTTGGGCATAAGCAGGGGATTGTGTTGGGTAATCTGGTAGGGCTGATCGATTCGGATTATCAGGGCCAAATTTTTGTCTCGGTCTGGAATCGTAGCCATACGCCGTTCACCATCCAACCGTTGGAGCGGATTGCCCAGCTTGTAATCGTGCCTGTGGTGCAAGCGATATTCAATGTGGTGGATAGTTTTGAGGGGTCCGAACGGGGCGAAGGTGGATTTGGCAGTACCGGCAAACATTAACTGGCTTTTCAATGGGTTGGTTATTCGCTGAAGGTCTGATGCAATTGGGTGCATAGCTGGTTGTATTCAGACTCGAAACGCTGCGTCAGCGGGAGGAGGAGTTGCCAGTTGGCTGCCCGGGCAGCTTTTTCCAATGCTTGGGCGCTCAGCATGACCTGCAGCGCGCCAATTGCGCCCAACGAGCCCTTGATCGCATGGGCGTTGTGGTGAATGCGTTCACTGTCTTGTGTGGCGATCCCCTGGCGAAGTTGCTTCATACGTGCAGGTGTTTCTGCCAGGAAAAGCAATGCCAGTTCCTGAAGTAGTCCCATGTCTCCATCAAGCATGGACAATGCCGTTGCAGCATTGTAGAGGTTTTGGTCCGGAGCATGGGCGGAGGGTTGTGTTGAAAGCGCAGGGACAAAATATTCTTGCGGCATATTCTTGCTGGTCGGAAAGAGTCGATGGCGATTAAATCGGTTATTGGAATGACTGTCCATTGCTGATGTCAGCTCTTGCGAGGCTTATCGTTAGGATTGAGTCAGTCCTTGGGCGCATTCACGGCATTTCTTCTTGCGGAAATACTGTGAACAGGCACGAGGAAGTTCTAGGTTCTGTTTGTTCCGATCAATCCAGCATATTGCCAAGTGCAATTACTGACGCATGGGCACTATCCAGCCTGATCTGGCGAGCTTCGTCCAATGGACAAGCCGTGAGCAAAATCAGTAAATCCATGTCATGTAATTCGCCCAATGCGACCTGGCTGCGCTTGAGAGGCAAGTATTTTTTCGCCAGGCATTCGGCAACCAGTTGCCACAGTGCTCGATCAGGTAGCGTAGCCGTTTAACCTCCAGACGCAGTAAGTGCCAGGCTTGCGGGGGGGGGGATTCATGGCAAGTGTACTGATTTGCTGCTTGATCGCGGAATCCAGTTGCCGGGCGCGTTTGCTGGTGCGTCTGCTTAGCTGATTAGGGTTGAGATAACGGAATGCCATATTCAGTTCGATCCGGCTGCGCTGGATCAGTAGTGGCAGGTCGGGCGTGGCCAATTGGTCATGCAAGAGATCCAAGCGCGTCATGACTTGTTGGTATTACCAATTCTTGATCAGTTCACGTGCCTCGTGCAGTGAGGCGACAATGGGGGCGCCCAATGCCCGGGTTTTGTCGGAAGGTTGGCGTAAATCGGGCACGATCACCAGTCTGCAACCGGCGGCATGGGCTGCTTGCGCTCCAAAGTCGGAATCCTCGAATACCACGCATGCCGTTGCTGGCAGGGCGAAGCGGTTTAAAACTGCATGGTAGATGTCTGGCGCTGGTTTGGGGTGTGCGACATCATCGCCGCATACAGCAAACTGAAATCTAGACAGCAAACCGGCCATCTCCAGATGGTGCAATGCAATACTCCGACGCGTGGAGGTGGCTACTGCCTTGGGAATGCCTTGCACTTCCAGCCAATCGAGCATTTCCAGGATGCCCGGGCGCAGGGGAATGGCTTCATCCCGGGTGCGCAGCATGTATATTTCGTGGCAAGTGGCTTGCATGGCTTCGGCAGGGTAATTTGGGCCGAATTGCTCAAGCAGCCACTGGCGGGTTTTGCTGGTATGCATACCCACCATGCCAAGGATGGCTTCTTCATGAATAGGGGCGCCGATCTGTTTTGCCGCGTCTCGCCAGCATGCGAGTGCCAGGCGCTCGCTGTCGAGCATCAACCCATCCATGTCAAAAATCGTTGCCTGAATCTTGCCTGAAGCGCTTTCAGTTTGATTCTGGGTTTGGTGCAATATACTCAATTTGTATTGATTCCTGCCGGGGCGTACCGGTTATGACCATGAAAAAAAAGAAAATGAATGCAATATCGCCGGCGATGTGCCCTTGCGGCAGCGGCGAGCTGCTCGCGGATTGTTGCGGGCGCTATCATGGCGGTGAATTCGCTCCTGATGCAGCAAGGCTGATGCGCTCGCGCTACAGTGCGTATGTCCTTGGTTTGGAAGCATACCTGCTTGCCACTTGGCATGCGAGTACCTGTCCCGGAGTATTGGATTTGGCGGCGGATGCCAATCTCAGGTGGCTGGGGTTGGAAGTTTTGTCTATGGTTGAGGATGTCGACTGTGCCGAGGTGGCTTTTATCGCGCGTTACAAGGCCAATGGACGAGCAGGGCGGATGGAGGAGGTTAGCCGGTTTGTTCGCGAGTCAGGACGCTGGTTTTATGTGGATGGCGATGTCAAGAACGGTGAAGTGTAATTCGATTACTAACGGGCAACTGCTTATGGCGGTGATTATGCCGGCATGGCATTCTTCAGTCTGCGCCCAGGTACATCAATGTGGCCTTGTGCGATAAACTGGTTTCATGGTCAGTCCGAAAGGTGATTTTGCCGTCAGAATCGCGATCAGGCGGTTTGAGAAAGGTCAAAAACTTCTTATTCAAGCCGACGTTTGTTTCATCAAGTTGAAAAAAATACTTGTGAGCTTTCCAGATGACGCTACACTATGCGCGCCGGTCAGACCAGTGGGCCATTAAGGTGGTGTGGTGATAATCACTGGTGCATACTATGTCAGGCTGGGGTGGATACCAGGTTGTCCATCCTTGGCTGATTTGACCTGAGGCGTTTTGCCTATTTGTTCCTATCGAGGAGGAAACTATGCAGCAAAAATTGAAGATGATCTCTGGTGCCGTTCTGGCTTCTGCATTTGCCATGACTGCCGTTCAGGCACGCGATTTCCGCTCCGCCGACGTGCATCCGCTCGATTACCCGACCGTGATGACCGTCAAGAAGATCGGCGAAATCGTGAGCAAGAAAACCAATGGCAAATACAATGTCAAGGTGTTCGGCAATAGCGCGCTGGGTTCCGAAAAAGATACCGTTGAACAAGTGAAGATTGGTGCTCTGGATATGGTGCGTGTAAGCACCGCTGCCTTCCACGGCATTGTTCCGGAAACCATGGTACCGTCTTTCCCGTTCATCTTCCGTGACATCAATCACTTCCGCAAGTCCATGTATGGTGCTCCTGGCGACAAGATTCTGGCTTCTGTCGAGAAGGCTGGTTTTGTCGGTTTGGCTCTGTGGGAATCCGGCGCTCGTTCGATCTATGCCAAGAAGCCGGTCAAGACCCTGGCCGACGTGAAGGGCATGAAGATCCGTGTTCAGCAGTCCGATCTGTGGGTGAGCCTGGTGCAAGCCATGGGCGCAAACCCGACCCCGATTCCCATGGCTGAAGTGTATACCGCACTGAAGACCGGTCTGGTGGATGCTGCTGAAAACAACTACCCGTCCTACGAAACCGCCAAGCACTATGAAGCTGCTCCGGTTTACAGCGAAACCCAGCACGTGATGTCCCCGGAAATTCTGGTCTTCTCCAAGAAGATTTGGGACACCCTGAGCAAGGAAGAGCAAAAGATCATCCGTGATGCAGCCAAGGAAACCATTCCTTACTACGTAGATCTGTGGAGCAAGAAAGAGCTGGCATCCAAGGAAGCCGCCAAGAAGGCCGGCGCTACCTTTGTTGACGGTGTACACAAGGCTGAATTCGTTGCTGCTATGAAGCCGGTATGGGACAAGTTCTCCCCGACTCCTGAGCTGAAGGCACTGGTTCAGGATATTGTGAACACCAAGTAAGCACCTGCTTCTGGTTTGATATTGTTTGAACCCCCGAAGGCGTGGTTTCGCGCCTTCGGGTTGTTTCTGGGAGGAAACAATGAGTTTGTTAACTTGCATCAATGCCCGGCTGTCTCGCTGGGCGATGTATGTCGCTGTTGCATGCCTGTTGGGCATTGTTGGCGTTGTGGTGGGTTCAGTGATTTGGCGTTATATCCTGAATGATGCACCGGCTTGGTCTGAACAAGTAGCACTGCTTTTGGTCATTAATGTGGCTATGTTTGGTGCTGCCGCTGGTGTGCGGGATGAAGGCCATATCGGGATGGAATCGCTGACCGGGTTGTTGCCGAAAAAAGCACAATTCTGGATCGGAAGCATTGTTGGTGTGATCACGATTGTTTTCGGGTTGCTCCTGAGTTGGGGTACCGCAACGATGGCTGTAGCGGTTTGGACCAATACTATGCCTACGCTGGGTATTTCCGAGGCTTATCGCTATCTCCCCTGCACGATTTCCGGTGTGCTGATCATTCTGTTTTCGATTGAGCACCTGATTGCAATGTTTACCGACAAGGAAGTGGTTCCATCATGGCACTGACAGTTCTTTGCTTGAGCTTCACGCTCTTCCTGTTGCTTGGTGTGCCGGTCGCATTCTCGATCGCCCTGAGCTGTCTTGCAACCTACTGGGTTGAAGGTTTTCCTCTGGAACTTGCGTTCCAGAACATGATTTCCGGCATGAACGTATTCTCCTTCCTGGCGATTCCGTTCTTCGTGTTCTCCGGTGAATTGATGCTGCATGGCGGCATTGCCGACAAGATCGTCAATTTCGCCCGTAACCTGGTCGGACACTGGCGTGGTGGCCTGGGCATGGCCAACGTGGTGGCTTGTACCCTGTTCGGTGGCGTATCCGGCTCCCCGGTGGCAGACGTGTCTGCCATGGGTGGCGTGATGATCCCGATGATGAAGAAGGAAGGTTATAGCGCTGATTACGCCGTGAACGTGACAACGCACGCTTCCCTGGCTGGTGCGCTGATGCCTACCTCCCACAATCTGATCATTTATGCCTTCGCGGCTTCCAGCTCCAGTGGCCTGCTGGGCGGCACCGATCTGATGATCAAGGGTGTTTCGATTGGTGATCTGATGTTCGCCGGGTTGTTGCCTGTCATCGTATTGATGATCTGCATGCTGTCTGCAGCGTACTGGGTTGCCAAGAAGGAAGGCTATCCGCGCCGTCCTGATGGCTCTGTCGGTCTTGAGAAATTCGCTGGCTGGAATGCAGTGCTGATCTCTTGTGTGGCGGCACTGCCAGGCATGTTTGTGGTTGCGATTATCTTGGGCTGCATCATCATGGGCGTAACCACGGCAACAGAAGCTGCCGGTATCGCCGTGACTTACTCCCTGTTGTTGACCTTCTTTGGTTATCGCACCATGAATTGGCACAAGCTGATGGTGTCTGCTGCCAAAGCGGCCAAAACCACGGGCGTGGTGCTGCTGCTGATTGGTGTTTCCACCATGTTCCAGTACATCATGACCATTCTGGAGATTCCTGACAAAACCGCCGAATTGCTGTTGAGCGCAACCAGCAATCCTTGGGTCATGTTCTTCCTGATCAATCTGATCCTGTTCCTGCTGGGCACGTTCATGGATATGGCTTCCACGATCCTGATCTGCACCCCGCTGTTCCTGCCGCTGGCTATCAAGATGGGCATGGGACCGGTTCAGTTCGGTATGGTCATGTTGCTCAACTGTGCCCTGGGCCTGAATACACCGCCTGTTGGTACGACGCAATTTGTGGGTTGTGCGATCGGTGAAGTGTCGGTTGAACAAGTCATGAAAAGTATTGTTCCGTTCTACGGAGCCCTGTTTGCCGTGATGGCGGTGGTTACTTATGTTCCTGCTTTCTCGACTTGGGTTCCAAGCCTGTTGAAGGGTATGGCAGTGTATTGATTTACGCTGGAACTTGGTGCTTTGCACCGGTTTGACTTCATTACAAAGCCCCCGGAAACGGGGGCTTTGTGTATTAAGGGTCGGTGGTGATTATTGGGCGTATGAAGACCGTACTGGTTGTGTAGTTTTGTGAAAATTTACTGTCAAATACAAGTAGTTTTTCTACATTTTTACTTGAGGCGAGGAGGGTGGTTTGATACATTACATCCATCGCTCGGCTGCACGAGTGATTGTACTGCAGGTTTGTTTTGCGGCTTCCGCAGATCGAACCCTCTTCTCCTCCTCCTCGGCCCGATTTACGGTTGTTTGCCAGAAGCAACCGAATCGGGTGTTTTTTTGTGCGTCCGTTTTATATTCCTGCATGCAGTTTGTAGTGTGATAGTCATCGACTATGACAAGCATCGAAACTCTTCATTTGACTCTCGTGGCATGGGGCCTAAACTAGGCATGTTGCACTGTTAACTCATAATCCACTGGAGATCCAATCATGGCAGTTCTCGTCGGCAAGCAAGCTCCGGACTTTACCGCTGCAGCAGTTTTGGGTAATGGCCAGATCGTAGATAGCTTCAACTTCAAGGAAGCCACCAAAGGCAAGTATGCAGTGGTATTTTTTTACCCGCTGGACTTTACTTTTGTCTGCCCATCCGAGCTCATTGCTTTTGACCATCGTCTGGAAGAGTTCAAGAAACATAATGTTGAGGTTATTGGCGTTTCGATTGATAGCCACTTTACGCACAATGCCTGGCGCAATACTGCAATTAACCAAGGTGGTATTGGCCAAGTTGGTTACACCCTGGTGGCTGATATCAAGCATGAAATCTGCAAGGCCTATGATGTCGAGGCAGAAGGCGGAGTGGCATATCGCGGCACCTTCCTGATCGACAAGTCCGGCGTGGTTCAGCATCAATATGTGAACAATCTGCCGCTGGGCCGCAATATCGATGAAACCTTGCGCCTGGTCGAAGCCCTGCAGTTTACCGAGGAACACGGTGAGGTCTGCCCGGCAGGTTGGAACAAAGGCAAGGCTGGCATGAAGGCTTCCACGCAAGGCGTGGCTGAATACTTGGCCAAGAATGCCGCCGAACTCTGATCAAGAACCATCGATAATAAGCGCCGCCTTGTGCGGCGTTTTTTTTGAATCAGATGGCATGGTGATTCTGCATGGCTAAACATATGGTTCCGCTGCCTGAAGAAGGTTGCAGTCCCTTGAATTGGTACTCGATGGCCCGGACAATGCCGGGTTTTGAATTTGACTCTGCGCAGGCTACCGCCATTGCGCGCCTGGAAAACCTGCATCAGGCGTTGGTCAAGTTTAAAAAAATACGTGGCCGTCCCTTCGGCAAGACGGAAATACTCGGGCATGCGGTATTGCCGCAACCCCCGCTGCCGCGCGGGCTGTATCTGTGGGGTGGAGTGGGCCGCGGCAAAAGTTTGCTGATGGATGTTTTTTTTGCCGGATTGCCTTATCGGCGCAAATCCAGGATGCATTTTCATGCCTTTATGCAGGATGTGCATCGTCAGTTGGCCGAGCATAAGGGAGAGGTCGACCCGCTGGCTGCCGTCGCACGGGAAATTGCATCCCGAACCCGGGTACTGTGTTTTGACGAATTTCATGTTTCGGATATTGCCGATGCCATGATTTTGGGTCGCCTATTCGGTTTCCTGTTCAATCGTGGCGTAGTGATGGTGCTGACCTCCAATTATCCTCCGGAAGATCTTTATCCCAATGGGCTGCAACGCACCAGTTTTTTGCCCACTATTGCTTTGCTGCAGCGAACGCTGGAGGTGCTTAACCTGGACGGTGGACAGGATCATCGCCAACGGCTGCTGACGCTTGCGCCGCTCTATCTGGTTCCCTTGTGCGAGGAAAATGAAACCCGTCTGGCCCGGATTTTTGCCGAGTTGGCGGCTGGCCGCGAGCAATCCAGGATTTTTGATGTCGGGGGGTATCGCTTGCAGTCCCGGCAATGTGCCCCTAATGTGGTTTGGTTTGAGTTTGCGGTGCTATGCGGCGATCAGCGCAGCCAGGTGGATTACCTCTATATCGCGCGCAGCTTTGAAACGGTGCTGATTTCGGGAATTCCGGTACTGGGTGTTTCGCAAGCCGCTGAAGCACGCCGACTGACCTGGCTGGTGGACGTATTCTACGATTACCGCGTCAAGCTGATTGTGAGCGCGGCCGCTGCGCCGGCCTTGCTCTATACCGAAGGCGAACAGGCTGCGGAGTTTCTGCGCACGGTAAGTCGCTTGCAGGAAATGCAGACCCAAGAGTATCTGGCGCTGCCGCATGAAAAAACCACGGCGCTGGTCGGAATTTCTGAAACATAAGGGTGAGGGAGGAAGCCATCCAGGCAGATCGGTCGCAAATGGCTGTATTGATCTGTTCTTGATTTGCCGTGGGTGGCATCAGTGTTTGCTTTCCAGACTCGTGGCCCAAGCCATGGCTTCCAGTACCAGAAGGGTGCATTCGGGATAGGCTTCAGCGTCTTTTGGATACTCACTTTCCACGGCTTCGGCGTAGGCCAGCATCTGGCCGAGTAGTCCTTTACGCCGCAATAGTGCGTCGCGAACATCATCGCTCAGATTGAGTTGCGAAATCAGCTCGCACAAATCCTGGTTGAACAGCGCATCGAGCAATGAAAACATGCCGACCATGAAGGCTTTGTCACGCAGGTTGATGTCGAGCGGATAGCGTTGCTGGGCAACGAGTTCCATCAGCTTGCCGCGAATCGCCGCAGTTTGCGCCAAGGGCGCCGCGACACCGTGTATTCCGCCTTGCTGGGTGAATGCCAGGAGTTGAATCCAGCGTTCAAGCTGGCGCCTGCCCAGCACGGTGATTGCGTGGGCCACGCTGTCTATCTTCGACGGGAAGCCGGATGCCACCGAATTGACCAGCTTAAGCAGATTGACGGTCAAGTCCGGTGAGCGCTTGAAGACCGTTTCTATTTCCCGGGTTTCGGCATCGCCATGAACCAGGCTCAGCAGGTACAACAGCGCTGTTTGGGATGGTGTGGGTTTTCGTCCGCTCAGAATAACGGGCTTGGCAAAAAAATAGCCCTGAAACAAATCAAAACCGATTTCCAGGCAGGCATCACGTTGTTCGGGAGAATCAACCTTTTCCGCGAGCAATTGGACGGGATAAACGGCGAGTTCATAGACGGCGCGATGAATTTGCTCTGGCGTGGCGGCGAGAACATCAATTTTTACGAACTGGACATGCGGCAGCAGCATCCGGTGCTGGTCGTTCAGCTCGATCACATCGTCCAGCGCCAGCTGGAAGCCCTTGCTGCGCAGCTCGATGCAGCGCTCGAGTACCTGCGGCGTGATCTCAACGGTTTCCAGTATTTCCAGCACAACCTGCTGGCTGGGCAGCAATTCCAGGACATCGGACAGCAGCAAGTCGGCGCTGAAGTTGATGAAACCCAGCCGGGTGCCCAGAACCTGCTCTAATCCAAATTGGGTGAAGGCATTCTGGATGACATGCGCTGTGGCGAGAAGGTCATCGGTGAATTCGGCATGGTTGCTCTGGCTGCCAGAGCGGAATAGCAACTCATAGGCGACGAGTTCGCCGTTGCGATCAAGTATCGGCTGACGACCGAGGTGGAAGTTGTCGTCCATGGGGGCTCGAATTTTCTCTGCGGTTAATTGCAGTCTATTCGTTATTGCCGGGTTTGGTAGTGGGGATGCTGTCCAGTATCTGCCGCACGCGGAGCAAGTCATCCCAGCTCTTGGATTTGTCCGGCAGGTTGCGCAGCAAATAAGCCGGATGGTAGGTCACGACCACCGGAATGCCATGCCACTGATGAGGTTTGCCTCGCAACGCGGAAAGCGGCGCTTCCGTGCCCAGCAGCAGTTGGGCCGCGAAGCGCCCTGCGGCGAGAATGGCCTTGGGCGCGAGCAGTTCCAGCTGACGTTGCAGGAAGGGTGCGCACAGGGCGATTTCCGCGGGTAACGGGTTGCGGTTGGAGGGCGGGCGGCATTTGAGCACGTTGGCGATATAGACACGTTCGCCGCGCTTTTCGCCAATGGCCGCGAGCATGTTGTCGAGCAGCTTGCCGGCGCGGCCCACGAACGGTTCGCCCTGGCGGTCTTCCTCCTCGCCCGGCGCTTCGCCAACCACGACCAGCTCCGGATGCGGGTTGCCCACGCCGAATACCACCTGTTGGCGGGTTTTGCACAGAGCGCAAGCCGTACACTCGCTGACCGCGGATTGCAGGACGTTCCAGTCCATGCCGGCAATGGCGCGCGCGCGAGTATCGTCCTGCTCCGGCGTTTCTCCGGTCTTGGGTGTGGCCGGTGTCGCTGCGAGTGGTTTTTCCTGGGAATTGATCAGCGGCGCCAGTGCCTTGTTGGCTGCGCGCGCGACGGCGGGCAGCGGGTGGCGTGCCGGCGTTTCCATTCCGGGAACGGGTTTCTCGTCGGCGGCTTGGGGAGCGGTTTTTTCCGGCTCGGGGGCTGCGGTCTGCAACAGTTCACGCCGCACCCACAAAGGCGCAAGTTGCAATTCTTCCAGGATCAGGGCGCGGCGGTTCATGGCAACTCTCCGGCCAGCAGCAGGGCATCTTCACGGCCATCGGCCGTGGGGTAGTAATTCTTTCGCCGCCCGATTTCGGTCAGACCTGCAGCAGTGTAGAAACCCAGGGCGCGCTGGTTCGAGGCCCGTACTTCCAGAAAGAGTTTCTTCCGGTTGCTGGCGGCCAGTTCCGTTTGCAGGGCGGCCAGCAGTTCCCGCCCCAGGCCATGCCCTTGCCGTGCAGGGTCAACGGCGATCAGCAGCAATTCAGCCTCGTCCGGCAACGGCATCGCCACGGCCAAGCCGGTCAATGTGCCATTGTCTTCCAGTCCGAGACTGAGATGCTGCGCCAGTGAATCCTGCCACTGCGCGGCTGTCCATGGGTGCGGATTGGTCGCGGCATCGAGCGTGAGCAAGGCATCCAGATCGGCGGAAACCAGCGGGCGGACGATCACGGCTTGGCTCGCTCGCTGGTTTTCAGGGCGACCTTGTCGCGCAGGTAGACGAGTTCCGCTTCGTGCGCGGGGCGTCCCTGTTTTGCGGCAAACCGTGGCAATGCCAGTGCCAGCATGTCGGCGGCTTTGGGAAACAGCGCCGGCAGCGTTGCGGCGAGGCAGGGGCCGAACCGTTCTGCCAGTGCCGGGCCATAGGCGGCAAAACCACTGCCGGCGCCGGTCCATCCTTCGCCCGGCGGTAGCGGCAGGACGTGCGGGTCGCACACGGTGGCGGGGGTGATCTCGCGCCAGCCTTGCCCTTCGCGCTGGTAGGCCGCGGCATAGACCTGATTCATGCGTGCATCGAGGCAGGCCACAATCTTGTCGGCCTGCGCGCCTTGCGCCAGTGCTTTCAGCGTGGAAATGCCGATCAGCGGAATATCGCGCGCAAAAGCCAGCCCCTGGGCAATGCCGCAGCCGATGCGCAAACCGGTGAACGATCCCGGTCCGTTGCCGAACGCAATGCCTTCGATATCGACCATGCCCAGGCCGCAATCTGCGAGCAGTTCGCCCAGTCGCGGCAGGGTCTGCTCGGCATGTTTCTGGCCGAGAAGCCAATCGCGACCGATGATGCCATCGGGGGTGCTGACGGCGATCGAGAGGTGTTCGGTGGAAGTATCAAGGGCTAGGTAGGGCATGGCGGCAGGATGTTGAGCGATGCCCGATTCTACCATGCCGGCTTGAATGCGCCCCGGCTGGTAACGGGCACCCGAATCTTCGGCGTGCTGGTTTATCATGCGGATATGAAAACCCGACTATTGCTGTTATCCATTCTGTTGCTGGTTTCCCGGTTGGCGCTGGCCGGCCACGCGCTGGCGCTCGGCTATACGCCGAAATACCCGGTTAATTTCAGCCATTTCGAGTATGTGAATCCACAGGCACCCAAAGGAGGAGAGCTGGTGTTGCCCAATCCGGACCGACGCACCAGTTTCGATTCATTCAATCCATTCGTGATCAAGGGCACCGCAGTGCCGAATTTGGCGCCCCTGATGTTCGAATCGCTGGCGGTGTCCAGCCTGGACGAGCCAGCGAGCGCCTATGGCCTGCTGGCCGAAGACATGCAGGTAGCGGCGGATGGTCTGTCGGCCACGTTCCGGCTCAACCCTGCGGCGCGCTTCAATAATGGTGATGCGGTGCTGGCTGCGGATGTGAAACACAGCTTTGACATGCTTACCAGCAAGGCGGCGAGCCCGGCCTATCGCTCCGCGCTGACCGAAGTTGCCGGTACTGAGATCGTGGATGCGCGTACGGTGCGCTACCGCTTTCGCCGCGCCAATCCGGAATTGCCGCTGACCGTGGCCAGCCTGCCGGTGTTCTCGCGCAAATGGGGCGGCGGCAAGCCGCTCGACCAGATTGTGCTGGAGCCGCCCATTGCCAGTGGACCGTATGCGATTGCCGGCTTTGACCTGGGGCGTAGCATCACCTACCAGCGCCGCACCGATTACTGGGCGAGCGAGCATCCGGCGCGGCGCGGGCAATACAACTTTGGCCGCATTACCTACCGCTTCTACAAGGACGACGTGGCCCGGCTGGAAGCCTTCAAGGCTGGCGAGTTCGATTTTCTGGTCGAGTACAGCGCACGCAACTGGGCGCGCCAGTATCAGGGGCCGAAGTTCCGCTCTGGCGAGTTGCAGCGTTTGGCCTTTGTTCACCACAACACGGCGGGCATGCAGGGTTTTGTGCTGAATACACGCAAGGCGCTGTTTGCCGATAAACGCGTGCGCGAGGCGCTTGGGCTGGCGCTGGATTTCGAATGGCTCAATCGCCAGCTCTTCTATAACCAGTACACGCGCATCGACAGCTTTTATTCCAATGGTGACCTGGCCGCGAGCGGTGTGCCTTCGGCCGATGAATTGAAACTCCTGACCCCGCTGCGTAGCCAGCTTGATCCGTCGGTGTTTGGTCCTGCACCGCAACCTCCTTCAACCAATCCGCCTGCTTCGCTGCGAGACAATCTGCGCCGTGCGCGTGATCTGCTGGCACAAGCCGGATGGACCTATCGCGACGGTGCGCTGCGCAATGCCAAGGGCGAGCCGTTCGTGTTCGAGTGGCTGGACGATGGCGGCAGCATGAGCCGTGTGTTCGCCGTATACGAGCGCAATCTGGCCAAGCTTGGCATCGCGGTGAAAAGCCGCCAGGTCGATTACGCGCTCTACCAGCGCCGGCTCGACGAGTTCGATTTCGACCTGATCAGCCTGCGCTTTGGCGATACGCAGAGCCCCGGCATCGAACTCTACGATTATTACGGCAGCAAAGCCGCGACCGAGAAAGGCAGCAGCAACGTGATCGGCTTGAAAGACCCGGCGGTGGACAAGTTGATCGATGCAGTGGTGAACAGCCAAACCCGCGCCGAACGGCTGACTGCGGTGCATGCGCTGGACCGGGTGTTGCGACACGGCTACTACATCATTCCGCAATGGTATAGCGCCACCCACCGCACGGCGTGGAAAAACCGGCTGGCTTATCCGCAGCCGTTGCCTCTGTATTACCAACCGGCGGATTGGATGTTGCAGACGTGGTGGGTGAAGTAGACGGATTGGCAAACCGATAAAAAAACCGGCGATCTATGAAATCGCCGGTTTTGTTTAACTGCCAGACAGCAAGGAAGATCAGATATCTTCCGGCACCATCTTGATTGCGCCGCACGGGCATTCTTCCACGCAGATTCCGCAACCCTTGCAGTAGTCGTAGTTGAACTCGAACTTCTTGCCTGGCCCGAGCTTGATCACCGCGTTGTCCGGGCAGACGCCGTAGCAGTTGTCGCACTCGAAGCAGTTGCCGCAGGACAGGCAACGACGCGCTTCAAACAAGGCCGTGCCCTCATCCAGGCCGCTCACCACTTCGTCGAAGCTGGTCTGGCGACGGATGATGTCGAGCGTCGGGCGCACGGTTTTCGGTGCGTCGGTGTAGTACCAGGAATTGAGCTTGTCGAAGGTGGCGAGCTCGTTCTTTGGTGGCTTCACGTAGTCGCCGCCGTTGAGCCAGGCATCGATATGGCGCGCGGCCTTCTTGCCGTGGCCGACAGCGACAGTAACGGTGCGGTCGGAAGGCACCATGTCGCCGCCGGCGAAGATGCCGGCGTGGCCTGTCATCATGTTCTTGCCGACCACGACGACGCCGTTCTTGATCTCCAGACCAGGCACGCCGTCGAGCAGCGAGAGGTCCACGTCCTGACCCAGTGCCAGGATCAGCGAATCGGCTTCCAGTGTTTCAAATTCGCCTGTCGCGATGGGGCGGCCTTCCTCGTCGAGCGTCATCTTCTCGACCGTGATCGCGCCGTCTTCCATGCTCTTGATGGTTGAGAGCCACTTCATCATCACGCCTTCTTCGAGCGCCTCTTCAACCTCGAAATCGTGCGCCGGCATCTTTTCGCGGGTACGGCGGTAGACGATGATCGTTTCTTCCGCACCCAGTCGCTTGGCGGTCCGAGCCACGTCGATTGCGGTATTGCCGCCACCGTACACGATCACGCGCCGACCCAGCATCGGCTTCTCTTCGCCTTCCATGCTGCGCAGCACGGTCGCCGCGTCGAGAATCTTGGACGATTCACAAGCCGGGATGTTGGTGCGCTTGCCGATATGTGCGCCCACTGCCAGGAACGTGGCGTCGAACTTGCCTTCCTTCATGGTGTCGAGAATGTTGTCGACCTTGGTGTTGAGCTTGAGCTCGACACCCATGTTGACGATGCGCTGGACTTCACCGTCGAGTACTTCGCGCGGTAGGCGGTACGACGGAATGCCGAAACGCATCATGCCGCCAGCGAATGGGCCGGCTTCCATGATGGTGACACTGTGGCCATGACGACGTAGTTGATAGGCTGCAGATAGGCCCGACGGACCGGCGCCAACAACCAGCACGCGTTTGCCGCTTTCCTTGGCTGGCTTGTCGAATTGCCACTCGAGTTTCAGTGCCTCGTCGCCGAGAAAGCGTTCGACCGAGTTGATGCCGACGGCCGAATCGAGCTGGCCGCGGTTGCAGGCGTTTTCGCACGGGTGGTAGCACACGCGACCCATCACTGCCGGCAGCGGATTTTCTTCGGTCAGTGTCTTCCAGGCCTGGTGGTAGTCGCCCGATTCGGCGTGGTACAGCCAGCCTTGCGTGTTCTCGCCGGCCGGGCAGGCGTTGTTGCACGGCGGCATGCGCTGCAGGTAAACCGGCTTGAAGGTGCGCCAGCTGCCGGTCTTGTTGGCCAGCGACGAGCCTACGTCCAGCGTAATCGCGAACGGCTTGTTGATTTCCTTGTTCATTCTCTCTATTCCTCGCGCTTACTTGGCTTCGGCGATCAAGCCGAACTTGCGGATGTTGCGGTCGGCCACTTCCTGGAAACGGGCGATGACCTCGACCTTCGGCTGCTTGCCAAACAGGTGGGCGAAACGGCGTTGCGGCTTCAGGTATTCCTCGACCGGCGTTTTCACGCGGATCGGGGAAACATTGACCACTTCGCCATGTTCCGCTTCATAAACCGGGAACAGCCCGGTTTCCTTGGCGAGCCGTGCCAGACGGATCGTGTCGTGGCTGGCCGAGCCCCAGCCTAGCGGGCAGGGAACGAAGATGTGGATGTAACGCGCGCCGCGGAATTCCATCGCGCGCTTCACCTTGGCTTCCAGATCGTGCAGGTCGGCGACCGTCGCGGTGGCGACATAGGGAATGCCGTGCGCCATCGCGAGTTGCGGCATGTTCTTGCCTTGGCCCCAGGCATTGCCCGGCTCTTCGCCGACCGGCATGGTGGTCGCGGTGCGTGCGGCCGGCGGCGTGGCGGACGAGCGTTGCACGCCGGTATTCATGTAGGCTTGGTTGTCGTAGCAGATGTAGAGCACATCATCGTTGCGCTCGAACATGCCGGACAGACAGCCGAAGCCGATGTCGGTCGTGCCGCCGTCGCCGCCCTGGGCGATCACGCGCACTTCCTTGCGACCCTTGACCTTCATCGCTGCTGCTACGCCGGTCGCAACCGCTGCGGTATTGCCGAACAGCGAGTGGATCCAGGGAATCTGCCACGAGGTTTCCGGATACGGGGTCGAGAACACTTCCAGGCAGCCGGTGGCGTTGCACGCGATCATCTGGTTGCCGGTGGCCTTCATCGCGGCATCGATCGCATAACGCGCGCCGAGCGCTTCGCCGCAGCCCTGGCAAGCGCGATGGCCCGAGTTCAGCGAGTTGGTGCGTTCGATTTCGGATTGCACCGAGCGCTGCTCCGGCGGCAGCAGGCGGTTGCCGATGGTGAAGGTGCCGGTCTGGTAAAACTTGAGTGGTTGGTATGCCATGTCTGAAATCTCCTCGTTAACCCATGCTGCCGGAACGCACTTTGCCGATGTCGCGCAAAATGTTTTCGGCGATCGGACCGGAACGGCGCGATTTGCGCTCGCGTTCCAGTTCGCGGTTGACGCTGTTCCATTCCAGATCGAGGAAGTGCAGCGGTTCGAGTTGGTCGTGCATGGCCTGACGGAATACGCGGTGCAGCGAGCTGCGCAGGATGTTGCGACCACCGAGGCCAGCAACCACGGTGTAGATCTTGGTGTCGAGGCCGTCCATGGCCAGACGCACGTCGGTGGCGACGATGCCGCCGATACCCACGGCCAGACTCTTCTCCAGCACCACGATGCGGCGCGCATGCGACAGCGCGCGGCGGATCGCTGCAATCGGGAATGGACGGAACGAAGTGATGCCGAGCACGCCGATCTTGATGCCGTCTTCGCGCATCTCGTCGATGGTGTCCTTAATCGTGCCCAGCACCGAGCCCAGCGCGATGACCACGGTTTCGGCATCGTCGAGCTTGTATGGACGGATCAGGCCGCCGGATTCGCGGGCAAAGATTTCCTTGAATTCGGTGGAGATTTTCGGGATCAGCTCCAGCGCCTGCATCTGCTTGGCGTGCGCCAGATAGCGCACTTCGGTAAAGGCTTCCGGACCGACCATCGCGCCGATCGAGACCGGGCTGGCCGGATCGAGCACCTGGCGCGGCACGTACGGCGGCAGGAATGCATCGACCTGTTCCTGGCTCGGCATGTCGACGCGTTCGTAGGCGTGGGTCAGGATGAAGCCGTCCATGCACACCATCACCGGCAGGCTGAGTTCTTCAGCCAGCTTGAAGGCCTGGATATGCAGGTCGAGCGCTTCCTGGTTGTTTTCGGCGAAGATCTGGATCCAGCCGCAGTCACGTTGCGACATCGAATCGGTGTGGTCGTTCCAGATGTTGATCGGCGCACCGATGGCGCGGTTGGCCACGGTCATCACGATAGGCAGGCCGAGGCCCGAGGCGTTGTATACGGCTTCGGCCATAAACAACAGGCCCTGCGAGGCGGTGGCGGTGTAGGTGCGAGCACCGGCGGCGGATGAGCCGATCGCGACCGACATCGCGGCGAATTCGGATTCGACGTTGATGTACTCGCAATTCTGGATGTCGCCGGCTTTGACCATCTCTCCCAGACCTTCAACGATGTGGGTCTGCGGGGAAATCGGGTAGGCACAGATCACTTCCGGGCGGCATAGTCCGACCGCTTCGGCAACGGCGTGGGAGCCTTCAGTCTGCTTAAGCATGGGTGACCTCCTGCGCGGCTTGGGCGATGTTGTAGGCTTCGGTAGCGGCGGCAATGTTGCCGGCGGCGACCTTGCCGGAGAATTTGTCGCGGATGGCGGCGGCGACGGAATCGATCGAGATCAGGCCGGAGGCGGCCGCGAAGGCGCCGAGCAGCGGTACATTTGGCACCGGGCGACCGACGTGCTTCAGCGCGAGATCGGTGGCCGAGACGGTCAACAGGCGTTCGGGACGGAATTTTTTGGCGAAATCGCCCAAACCCAGTTCCTCGAAGCTCTTGTTGGTGTTGATGATGATGTAGCCTTCGCTCTTCAGGCCGGCGAAGACATCCACCTGGAACAGCAAGGTCGGATCCTGGATGATGAGTGCATCCGGTTCGATGATCGGCTCGCGCAGGCGGATTTCCTTGTCATCAATACGGCAGAATGCAACCACCGGCGCACCGGTGCGCTCGGAGCCAAAGCTTGGGAAAGCTTGAGCATTGCGCCCCTCCAAAAAGGCAGCGATCGAGAGCATTTCAGCCCCCGTCACTACCCCTTGGCCGCCACGGCCGTGGATTCGTACTTGAAACATCAATAAATCTCCTTCCAGTGAGGATTGCTACATGCGTAAAGGCTGCATGCCGGTATGACCAAAGCGCATCGGTTCTGGATTAGGCAGGTGTATTGATCGCAAAGTTAAGTCCAATACCCGCGCGGGTTGCCCAGTACGGGCCGCATCCCTATGGCAATGGCTCTCTTTGCGCAAAACAACCCGCCATCCCTGATGAGTGGATGTGCCGGTTTTGCCGCAAAAAGCGGCAATTTCTTGGAGATCAAATGTAAGTAACTTGGCTCGATGCGTGAGGGGCATTCAAGACGCAACTTGGGCGCGAATAAATGCTGGATCTGGCACGGATCAATAAACTGGGTGCGAGGACTGTGTGCTGAAAATCCTGTATTACTCCACCGGGCAGACTAGTCCGGCTGGGGCCGCACTGATCTGTCCTGTACAGGACTTGCTCGTGACACAACAGACTGCATGAACTTGGCAGCACGGTGTTGTTGGCTGGCTTCGTGGCATCTGACCTCTAAAGCAGGATCGGGTTGCATTGATCATGTTTTGGACGAAAGAATGCCAAAAAGCCTGTAAGGCAAAAACCAACTTGCCGTGCAGAAACTTTGATTTTTTAAGATGTTATTTCAGTAGCTGTTTCAACTGAACCAACTACTGAAATAACGTCTCGGCACTTTGTTGCATACCTACCTATAAGCCTAGTTGCAACGGGGCGGATGATGCAGGATTTGCCGGCAGCCGTTAATGATCGAGATCAAACTTTGCCAAGCCGCAAATCCAAAACATCAGGGCTTGTCGCAATACAACCTCGTTTTGGATACCGCGGATGAATCTTGCATTCATTGCGCAAAACAGAAGATGATTGATATCAAATTTGGTTTAAAAGGGACATCAATGTTGACTAATTTTCGCATGCGTCCCAAGGAACGTTCATGTTTTATTACCTGCTGAAACGCGTGTTGTTGATGTTTCCCACCTTGCTGGGCGTGCTGCTGGCCACCTTCGTGGTGATCCAGTTCGTGCCGGGCGGACCGGTGGAGCAGGTCATGTACGAGCTGAAAGGGCGCGGCTCGGGCGAGGCGGCCGCGCAGTCGTCCAGCCGTTTCTATCAGGGCGCCAAGGGCGTGGATGCGGAAAAACTGGCCGAGATCAAGGCGCTGTATGGATTCGACAAACCGGCGCCCGCGCGCTTCATGGACATGTTGAACCGTTTTGCCCGTTTCGACCTGGGGGAGAGCTGGTTTCACCATGCGGATGTCTGGTCGCTGATCAAATCCAAGTTGCCGGTTTCCATGAGCATCGGGCTGAGCAGCTTTTTCCTGGCCTACCTGATTGCCGTGCCGCTGGGCGTGGCCAAGGCGGTGCGCCACGGCAGCCGTTTCGATCTGGTGAGCACGCTGATCCTCATGGCCGGTTATGCGATTCCCAGTTTCGTGCTCGGCGTGGTGTTGCTGGTGCTGTTCGGAGGTGGCAGTTTCTGGCAAGTTTTTCCGCTGCGCGGGCTGACTTCCGACAACTGGGCCCAACTGACGCTGATGGGCAAGGTAATGGACTACCTCTGGCATCTGGCCTTGCCGGTAATCGCTATGACGGTGGGCAGCTTCGCCAGCCTGGCCATGCTGACCAAGAACACTTTTCTGGAAGAAATCCGCAAGCAGTACGTGATGACCGCGCGCGCGAAGGGACTGTCCGAGCGACGTATCTTCTGGAAGCACATTTTCCGCAATGCACTGATTCCCTTGCTGGTCGGCTTGCCAGAGGCTTTTTTGGCGGCGTTTTTCACCGGCAGCATCCTGATCGAAACGTTGTTTTCGCTCGATGGCCTGGGGCTACTCTCGTATGAGTCCATCCTGCGCCGCGATTATCCTGTGGTGCTCGGTGCGCTGTATTTCTTCACCCTGCTGGGCCTGATTGGCAAGCTGGTTTCCGATCTTTGCTACGCACTGGTCGATCCGCGCGTCGGCTTTGAAGGGGCGCAGCGATGAGCCCGGTCATCGGTTATTGGGGCAGGGCGTGGCTGCGTTTCAAGGCACAGCGGCGTGCGTACTGGAGCCTGATGCTGTTTGCGCTGCTGTTCGTTATGAGCCTGGCGGCAGAGTTGCTTTCCAATGAGCGGCCGTTGCTGGTGCACTACCAGGGTGCTTATTACACGCCACTGCTGCGTGATTATCCGGAAACTACCTTTGGCGGCGATTTTCCGACGCCGACGGATTATCTCGATCCTTTCATTCGTGCCCAACTGGCACAGCCCGGCAACTGGGCGCTGTTCCCGCCCAACCGTTATGGCGCGAATACGATCAACTACTTTGCACCCAGCCCCAATCCCGCGCCACCGTCGGCAGAAAACTGGCTGGGGACGGATGATCGAGGGCGCGATCTGTTGGCGCGTCTGCTGTATGGATTCAGGGTGTCGGTGCTGTTCGGGCTGGCACTGACTGCGGCGGGCAGTGTACTGGGCGTGCTGATCGGCGGCGTGCAGGGCTATTTTGGCGGGCGGATCGATCTGGCCGGACAGCGGCTGACGGAAATCTGGATGTCGCTGCCAGAGCTGTATCTGCTGCTGATCTTTGCCTCGATCTTCGAGCCGAGCCTGACGATTCTGCTGATCATCATGACCGTGTTTGGCTGGATGGGGTTGGCCGACTACGTGCGCGCCGAATTCCTGCGCACGCGCAACCTGGAATACGTGACCGCAGCGCGCGCACTGGGCTTGAGCGATTGGCGGATCATTCGCCGCCACGTGTTGCCCAACAGCCTGACACCGGTGCTGACCTTCATGCCGTTTCGCATGAGTGCGGCGGTGCTGGCGTTGACCAGCCTGGATTTTCTCGGGCTGGGCGTGGCCGGGCAGTATCCGTCGCTGGGCGAGTTGCTGGCGCAAGGCAAGGCCAACCTCGATGCCTGGTGGATCTCGCTCTCCGCCTTTGGTGTGCTGGTGGGTATGCTGCTGTTGCTGATCTTTATCGGCGAAGGCCTGCGCCAGGCATTCGATACGAGAGCGGGTTGACTGCCGCAATCAGGACATCAGGACCATGAGCAATGGCGAGGTGCAGGCGGCGAGCACGGTCGAGAGAATCAGGCTGCTGGCCGTGGTGCTTTCCATGCTCTGGAGGTGGCGCGCCATCAGGTAGACATTGGCGCCGGTGGCGATCGACGCCATCAAGACCACCACACGGGTTTCCATTGCCGGCAGCTTGAGCATCATGGCGATGGACCAGACGGCCAGCGGGTGCGCGACCAGCTTGAGCAGCGCGATGGAAATCGGTTGACGCCAGTCGGCGCTGACGCCGAACTCGGCAAGCCCCATTCCCAGCGCGATCAAGGCCATCGGCGCGGCGGCCGTGCTGACCATGCCGAGCGTCGTGCACACGAGTTGCGGCAGTTTCCAGCCGGTGAGGCCCCAGGCGGCACCGAGCAGGATCGCGGCCACGACCGGGTTGGTCAGCACGCTGATCAGCGTCTTGCGGAAACCCTGGACCGACAGGTTGCCGTGCCGCGACCATTCGACCGAGATCGTGACCAGGGTCCAGAGAATCAGGGCATTGAACACGATCACCAGCGCAACGGAAGGGAGCGCAGCATCGCCGAGCAGCATCTTGGCAATCGGCAGGCCCAGCATCACGTTGTTGGAAAAAATGCCGCCGAGCGCAAACACCGACTGGGCCGTGCCATCCAGGCGGAAGACTTTCCAAGCTACCAGCCTGCCCAGCGCAAACACCAGGAAACAGCCGCCAAAGAAGGCGATCAGCAGTCGTGCATCCACCGGCGGCAGTTTGGAGAAATCGCTCAGCAACTGGAACAATAGGGCGGGCAGGGCGAGGGTGAAGACAAACTTGGACAATGCCTCCGACATGCTTTTGGGCCAGTGCGCCACTCGCATCACGCCATAACCGACAAAAACCAGGATAAACAGCGGGGCCGAAAGCGTGATCTGGTGAAAGAGTGTCGACATGGTGGAGTCATGAGAGCGAGGGGTGGCAAATTCTATCGCATATTAATGCTGGCGTTTGGCGAACGAAGTCCGGTCAAATTACCGGGCTGGTCGTAGAATCAGGGTTAGTTGTCACACGGGACCAGGGCCATGTTCTCCGAAATCAACCACTTCGCCTTGCTGGGCACCTTGCTGCAGCAAATGTGCGTCTATCTGGTGATCGCCTATTTGTTGAGCAAAACGCCGCTGTTTGCTCCGCTGATGCAGGTGACGGTGCGCTTGCCGCACAAGGTGGTCTGCTACCTGGTGTTTTCCGCCTTCTGCATCATGGGTACCTATTTCGGTTTTCAGGTCGAGGGCGCCATTGCCAATACCCGGGCGATTGGCGCGGTGCTGGGCGGGATTCTGGGCGGGCCGTGGGTTGGGCTGGCGGTGGGGTTGACCGGCGGCTTGCACCGCTATTCCCTCGGCGGCTTTACGGCCGAGGCCTGTGCTGTGTCCACGACGGCCGAAGGCCTGATCGGCGGTCTCTTGCATCTGTACCTGATGCGCCGGCAGCGCGCGGACTTGTTGCTTAATCCCGCGCTGGTGCTGGGAACCACGCTGTTTGCCGAAGCGGTGCAGATGATCATTCTGCTGGTGATGGCAAAACCGTTTTCCCAGGCGGTGTTGCTGGTCGAGCACATTGCCTTTCCCATGCTGACCACCAATTCGATTGGTGCGGCGCTGTTTATGCGGCTGATTCTGGACCGCAAGGAAACCCTGGAAAAATACTCGATTGCCTTTTCGGCCAAGGCCTTGCGCATTGCCGAGCGTTCGGTCGGCGTGCTGATGCAGGGTTTCAATGAAGCCAACTGCACACGCATGGCCAATATCATCCGCGAGGAAACCGGGGTGGGCGCGGTGGCGATCACCGATTGCGAAAAACTGCTGGGTTTTGTCGGTATCGGTGCGGATCACCATCTGCCGGGAACGCCGATTTCATCGCCGCACACCTTTTATGCGATCCAGAACAACGAGGTGGTCTACGCCGACGGCGGGACGATTCCCTACCGCTGTTCCATCTCGAAAGATTGCAAGCTCGGCTCGACCCTGGTGATTCCGCTGCGGGGCGAGGGCAACCGGGTGATCGGCACGATCAAGCTGTATGAACCCAAGCGGCGGCTGTTTTCCAACCTGAACCGTACGCTGGGCGAGGGCATCGCCCGCCTGCTTTCCAACCAGATCCTGGCCGGCAAGATCGAGGAACAGAAGCAGTTGCTGGCGCAGTCAGAAATCAAGCTGCTGCAGGCGCAGATCAACCCGCATTTCCTGTTCAATGCGCTCAATACCCTGGCGGCGGTGATTCGGCGCGATCCGGAAGAGGCGCGCAAGCTGGTGCAATATCTTTCCACTTTTTTCCGCAAGAGCCTCAAGCGCGCCAACAATGAAGTCACGCTCAAGGATGAAATCGAGCATGTCGATGCCTATCTGCATATCGAGCTGGTACGCTTTGCCGGTCGCCTGGATGTTGAAATGGCCGTTCCGGACGAGTTGCTGCATCTGCGCTTGCCGGCGTTTACCCTGCAGCCGATCGTTGAAAATGCCATCAAATACGGCATTTCCCAGTTGATCGAGCCGGGCCAGATCAAAATTCGTGCTCAGCGCCAGGATGGTGTGCTAACGCTGATGATCGAAGACAATGCCGGCTTGTACAACCCGCAACCGGGTGGGGATGGTTTGGGAATGAATCTGGTCGACCGACGCATCAAGATTCGTTATGGCACGGCTTACGGTGTCGAAGTAAATTGCAAGCCGGAAAGCTGGACCCGCGTGTATATTCGTTTGCCGATTGAGGAAGAGATTGCGCATGCTCACAGCGTTGATTATTGATGACGAGGCACCCGCCCGCGAAGAACTCCGCAGCCTGCTGGAAGCCTTTCCGGATATCGAGGTAGTGGGCGAATGCGCGAATGCCATCGAAGGGATTTCCGCGATTCACCGCTTGCGCCCGGACGTGGTGTTTCTGGATATCCAGATGCCGCGCGTCAGCGGCCTGGAAATGGTCGGCATGATCGAAGCCTCGGCACTGCCGCAGATCGTGTTCGTGACGGCCTACGATGAGCATGCCTTGCGTGCCTTTGAAGAACACGCCACGGATTACCTGCTCAAGCCGATAGAGCCCGAGCGTCTGGCCAGAACGCTGGACTGGCTGCGTAGTGGTAGCCGGCAAACCAGCGCTGCGCTGCTGGCCCAAGGGCAAACACTGCGCCAGATTCCCTGTTCCGGGCGCAACCGGATTTTCCTGATCGGACTGGATGAGGTGGAGTACATCTATACCGATGTTTCCGGCGTTCAGGTTGTGGGGCTCAACAAGCAAGGGATGACCGAGCTGACCCTGAAAGTCCTGCAGGAGCGCACGCCGCTGATCCGCTGTCACCGGCAATACCTGGTCAACGTGGACCATATCGCTGAAATTCATCTGCTGGAAAATGGCGCTGCTGAAATCATCACGCACAACGGCAAAAAGGTACCGGTGAGCCGCCGGCATTTCAGGCATCTGAAAGATAGCCTCGGCATGCCTTGAATCTTTTGTAGCAAATCCCTCAAAACCGCCGCCGCTCAATTCCCTTGGCTACCGCTTAATCCCACCCGTTGCCGCTCGCTGGATTCCTGCAACCTGCGAAAACACATCAGCATAAAGTAACTGTAGCCAGACTATTTGCCGGGAATTGATGAGCAGGAAGCTGGCCCGTTGACCTGATGTTGTTAACAGAAGAGGGGTTTTTCATGAACAAACTGAAGGAATCGATAGGCTGGATAGCGGTCGCATTAGCGGGCGCCATCGCATTTGCCTACATAGCATTGAATCGTGGCGAGAATGTGAGTGCCATCTCGCTGGTGGTGGCTGCAGTAGCCACTTATTTTATCGCTTACCGTTATTACGGCCTGTATATCGCCAACAAGGTACTGAGTGTGGACCCCACACGCATGACCCCGGCGTGGAAGCACAATGATGGTCTGGATTATGTGCCGACCAACAAGTGGGTGCTGTATGGCCACCACTTCGCTGCAATTGCGGGTGCCGGTCCGCTGGTAGGCCCGGTTCTGGCGGCACAGATGGGCTATCTGCCCGGCATGATGTGGATTCTGGCAGGCGTGGTTCTGGCTGGCGCCGTTCAGGATTTCATGGTGCTGTTCATTTCTTCGCGCCGCGATGGCCGCTCGCTCGGTGATCTGATCAAGACCGAGCTCGGCGTGATTCCCGGTGTGATTGCCTTGTTTGGCGCTTTCCTGATCATGGTGATCATCCTCGCCGTGCTGGCGATGATCGTGGTCAAGGCGCTGGCTGATTCGCCGTGGGGTACCTTCACGGTGGCAGCGACGATCCCGATCGCAATCTTCATGGGCATTTACCTGCGCTACATCCGCCCGGGCAAGATCGGTGAAATCTCGATTGTCGGCTTCATTCTGTTGATCGCTGCCATTCTGCTGGGTGGTCAAGTGGCCGCGAGCCCGACCTGGTCTGCGATGTTCACCTTTGATGGTAAGCAACTGACCTGGATGCTGATCGGTTATGGCTTTGTGGCTGCGGTTCTGCCTGTGTGGCTGCTGCTCGCACCGCGCGATTACCTCTCCACCTTCCTCAAGATCGGCACCATCACCGGCTTGGCTGTCGGCATCCTGTTCGTTGCACCCAACATGCAGATGCCTCCGCTGACCAAGTTCATCGATGGTACCGGCCCGGTCTGGTCTGGTAGCCCGTTCCCGTTCCTGTTCATCACCATTGCCTGCGGCGCGGTATCAGGTTTTCATGCGCTGATTTCTTCCGGCACTTCGCCCAAGCTGCTCGACAATGAACGCAATGCTGCGTTTATCGGTTACGGCGGCATGCTGATGGAATCGTTCGTGGCCATCATGGCGCTGGTTGCTGCTTCGGTGATTGATCCGGGCGTGTACTTCGCGATGAACAGCCCGGGCGCAGTGATCGGCAAGACGGCCGTTGAAGCCGCGCAAGTAATCTCGCAATGGGGCTTTGTGATTACCCCGGATGTGTTGCTGCAAACCGCAACGGATGTGGGCGAGAAGAGCATCATCTCGCGTGCAGGGGGCGCGCCGACGCTGGCTGTCGGCATGGCGCACATCATTTCCGGCGCTCTCGGCGGCAAGGGCATGATGGCGTTCTGGTATCACTTCGCCATTCTGTTCGAAGCCCTGTTCATCCTGACCGCAGTGGATGCCGGTACTCGTGCGGGCCGTTTCATGCTGCAAGACTTGCTGGGTACATTTATTCCCTCGCTCAAGCGTACCGACAAGCTGGTGCCCAATCTGCTGGCAACCGGTCTGTGCGTGATGTTCTGGGGGTACTTCCTGTACCAGGGCGTGGTCGATCCGCTGGGTGGCATCAACACCCTGTGGCCGCTGTTCGGTGTGGCCAACCAGATGCTGGCTGCGGTGGCGCTGATCCTGTGTACCGTTGTGCTGTTCAAGATGAAGCGCGAACGCTACGCCTGGGTCACCATCCTGCCGACGTGCTGGTTGCTGGCATGTACCCTGACCGCAGGCTGGCAGAAGATTTTCCATGCCAAGCCTTCGATCGGCTTCCTGGCGCAGGCCAGCCGCTACAGCAAGGCCATCGAAAGCGGCCAGTTGCTCGCGCCGGCCAAGAGCGTTGCCCAGATGCAGCAGGTGGTCCTGAACCAGTACATCGATGCAGGGCTATGCGCACTGTTCATGTTCGTGGTGATCTCGATCCTGTTCTTTGGTGTCCGCGCTTGTATGAAGGCTTATGCCTTGAACCATCGCACCGACAAGGAAACGACGTTTGAAGCGCTTCCTGAAGGCGCATCGGTGTAACGCCTGTGTTCAGCGATCTGGCAAAAATGGGCAAGTATCTCGGACAGGCCGCCAAAATGATGGTCGGCCAGCCCGATTACGAAGCCTATGTGCAACACATGCGGCTCACGCACCCGGAGCGCACGCCCATGACTTACGAAGAGTTCTTTCGTGAGCGTGAGAATGCCCGCTACGGGGGCGGCAGCGGCAAGTGCTGCTAAGCGAACGTCGCCCGGAATCTGGCTCAAACGGATTCCGGGTTTTTGTTTCTGGTTCTTGAAATTGAATACAGGACGTCATCATGTCTCTACCCATTCCTGTCACCGTGCTCTCCGGCTTCCTGGGCGCAGGCAAAACCACCCTGCTCAACCGCCTGCTGGCCGCGCCGCATGGCGAACGCATTGCCGTGGTGGAAAACGAATTCGGGGCCGTTGGCATTGATAGCGACCTGATCGCGCCCAGTGCGACGACGGTGATCGAGCTGGCCAACGGCTGCATCTGCTGCAGCGTGCGCGGCGAACTGTCTACAGCACTGGTTGAATTGCTGGCCCGGCACGATGCCGGCGAGTTGGCATTTGATCGCCTGATTATTGAAACCACGGGTCTGGCTGATCCGGCGCCGGTGGTGCAAACCTTTTTCTGGGAAGATGCGCTGCGCGAGCGTTTTGTGCTCGATGGCGTGATTACCTTGGTGGATGCCTGCCACTTTGATGAACAGTTCGAGCGCGAGCGGGTGGCCGCCTCGCAAGTGGGCTTTGCCGATCGCCTGCTGATTACGCGCGCCGATCTGGTCGATGCCGAAGAAATCGAAGCGTTGACCCGCAACCTGGGCAAGATCAATGCCCGTGCGCCGGTGATCGTGGCCGGCAGCGCCGCGGAAGACTGGCGCGATCTGTTTGCTATCGGCGGATTTTCGCTCGACGAGCGTGGGCTGCAAATTCGCCCCGTCAGCCAGAGTAAGGCCAGCCTTTTCAATCCCCTGCGCCGTTCGTGGGATGACGCGATTTCGTCCCTGGTACTGGAAAGCGATGTGCCGCTGGATCTCGCCGCCATTTCGGTTTTTGTCGACAATCTGATTGAAACGCATCACCTTGATCTGTTGCGCTACAAAGGCATTCTGGCGATCGCCGATGAATCGCGGAAGCTGATTTTCCAGGGCGTGCACCGCATTGCCGGCTACGATTACGGCCGCGAGTGGGGCATGGACGAAACGCCGGTCAGCCGGATCGTCCTGATCGGCCGCCAGTTGCCGGCCGAGTCCTTGCGCGAAGGTTTTATGGCTGCACAGTCCCGCTCACGGGTTGCGGGTGTGCCGGTCGACGGCTGAAGGTTGGCCGATGGGGTTTGATGACGGCGGATTCAGGCCGCCATCCTGACCGGTATCCGCCTTGATCCGAAGGTTCCCTGGTGCTGGCCGAATCGTCCCACCAGCGCTGCGCCGCAGTCGGGGCAGGTGCCGGTCTCGGTGAGGCGGTATTCGGTGATGTTGTAGCCGGCGCGCCGGATCAGGACAGCATGACAGGAGGCACAGTGGGTAATGCCGCCTTCGAAGTTGTAGATGTTGCCCAGGTACACGTGATGCAAACCGGCCTGTAAAGCGATCTCGCGCGCGGCGATCAGGGTATGGGCCGGAGTGGGCGGGTGGTCGAGCATTTTCCAGTCCGGGTGGAACGCCGTGAAATGCAGCGGCACGTCCGGCCCGAGTTCGCGCATGATCCACTGGCTCATGGCTTCGAGTTCTTTCGGATCGTCGTTTTCGCCCGGTATCAGCAGCGTGGTGATTTCCAGCCAGACCTGGGTTTCGTGCTTCAGGTAAACCAAGGTATCGAGCACGGGTTGAAGGTGGGCGGCACCGCAGATGCGCACGTAGAATTCATCATTGAACGCTTTCAGATCGACATTGGCCGCATCCATCTTGGCAAAGAAATCTCGTCTTGCTTCGGTGCCGATGTAGCCGGCGGTGACCGCAACGGTATGGATGCCCAGCTCGTGGCAGGCGTCGGCGGTATCCATCGCGTATTCGGCAAAGACCACCGGGTCGTTGTAGGTAAACGCGACACTTTCCGCGCCGTAGGTTTTGCAGGCATTGACAATGGCATCGGGACTGGCTTGGTCGGCCAGCGTTTCCATCTCGCGCGATTTCGAAATATCCCAGTTCTGGCAGAACTTGCAGGCAAGATTGCAGCCGGCGGTGCCGAAGGAGAACACGCTGGAGCCAGGGTAGAAGTGGTTGAGCGGTTTCTTTTCGATCGGATCGATGCAAAAGCCGGAAGAGCGGCCGTAGGCCGTGAGTACAACGGCGTCACCCTGGCGCATCCGCACGAAGCATGCGCCGCGCTGGCCATCATGCAGCCGGCAATCGCGCGGACACAGATCGCATTGTATGCGCCCGTCTGGCAAGTGATGCTGCCAGCGCGGGGTCAGATTTCTTTCCATTTTCGCACCCGGTAGCGTTGTACGCTGAAACTTTCCATGGGCGTATCGCTCGGCAGGCCGGCCTTCAGTTTTAGATGGGCCAGAAACTGCGCGGGCGCTGGAAGTTGTTCCCAAACCTGGGGCAAGAACGTGGCTTGCCGCGATCCTGCTCTGATGATTACGCCATCCACGCCAGGTTCAAGTTTCTGCTGCAGATCCTTCTCGTCGCTGAAAGGAAGCGCTTCGGGCGGCGAAACCAGCGAAACCTCTACTTTGATTTTATTGAGCTCGTTAAGTTCCACCGCATAAAAACGCGGGTCGTGCAGGGCGGCTGCAACCGCATTGGAGCGTATATCGGCAATGAGCGGACGATACGCTTGCAGCGAGCCGATGCAGCCGCGCAACTGTCCCTCTTTCAACAGCGTGACGAAGGTGGCGCCAGGCTCCTTGAGCGGGGACAAGTCCGCAGGGGGCGGGCAGGGTGCGCCGCCCAAGGCTTCCTCGATCGCCGCGCGAGCCTGATGCAACAGTTCCTGGCCCAAGGCATCTTGATTCATGCATCCTCCGAAAAGGTGACGGCTGCATAACCTACGACCCGGCTTTTATCGCCTGCCGTATCTCCGGAATTGCGATAATCCAGCAGTTCACCTTTCAAGCCTAGTTCGTGCGCGAGCAAGAGCAAGCCGCGAATCGGCGCGCAGCCGCAGGCATCCTGGTCGCCAATATGGTTGTTGGTGCTGACAATGCGTTGCAAGGTGTCGGCATCCCGTGCCTGGGCCTGATCGTAGGGCAGGTAATGCGACAGGTCCGAGCTCACCACGATCAAGGTTTCCGGCCCGCCCCAGGCGAACTCCAGAACATCGGCAACATCCTGCGCACTGGCCAAGCCGACGATCAGGGGGACGAGCTTGAAGTCGTGCAGCACGCTCTGCAGAAAAGGCAGTTGCACTTCCAACGAGTGCTCGGCGGCGTGGCAGGCGGCCAGCGTGTGTATTTGCGGCAGGCGAGCGAGCCGGTTGCAAAATTCCAGATCCAGCGGCACGCTGCCTAGCGGCGTGGCAAAGGCCTCTGCGTCGGGCAAGGCCAGTCCGCGCACGGCGACGCGGTGCGAAGGGCCGAGCAGGATCACGCGCTCTATGCTGTCGGCCCAGGGTAGCAGGGCGTGATAAGCTGTGGCGGCGACCGGGCCGGAGTAGATGTATCCCGCATGCGGAACAATCAGGACTTTGGGCGCATGATTCGAAGGTTTGGTATGGGCTTGCGCCAGCAGATGCTTGATTTGGCCGGCCAGCTCGGCGGGGTCGGACGGATAGAAGTAGCCGGCAACAGCGGCAGGGCGAATGGAAGTCATGGCAAGCTTCTCCGCAGCAAAGTCCAGTCTCATCATAGACATCCCCTGTTTCTTGCTGTGCTGCAAAATAGGGAACAACAGGAACCGATTGTCGGATTGGTAAAACGCGATGCCCTTGCTGGAAATAGAAAATCTCGTTGTGCGCTTTGCCGGTGCCGGACAAACAGCGGTGAACGGTATCTCTCTGGCGTTGCCCGCGGGCGGCAAACTGGCGCTGGTGGGGGAGTCCGGCAGCGGCAAGAGCGTGACCGCGCGCAGCATCCTGCGCCTGGATTCCGGGGCCCAATATAGCGGCGCGATCCGCTTTGCTGGCGAGGATGTCCTGGCGATGGATGAGCAGCGGCTGCGTGCCATGCGCGGCAGACGGGTGGCGATGATTTTCCAGGAGCCGATGAGCGCGCTCAATCCGCTCTATTCCATCGGCAACCAGATCGATGAAGTGCTGCGATTGCACCGCGGCATGTCCGCGCATCAAGCCCGGCAGGAAACGCTGGCGCTGCTGGCACGGGTCGGCATTCCCGATCCGGCGCAGAAGGCCGAATCCTTTCCACATCAACTCTCCGGCGGGCAGCGTCAGCGGGCGATGATCGCGATGGCGTTGGCGGGCGAACCGGAGCTGCTGATCGCCGATGAACCCACCACGGCGCTGGATGTGACGCTGCAGGCGCAAATTCTTGAGCTGCTGGCCGAATTGCAGCGCGAACGCGCGATGACCGTGCTGCTGATCACCCACGATCTCAATCTGGTGCGCGGTTTTGCCGACCGGGTGGCCGTGATGCAGAACGGATGCATCGTGGAGACCGCGCCGGTCGCTGAGCTTTTTGCCGCGCCGCGCCAAGCCTACACGCGCGAGTTGCTGGCCAGCCGTCCTGCTCGCCTGGCCGCGCCCTTGGTGGATGCGTCGGCACAACTGTTGAGTGTCAAAGGCTTGGCGCAGACCTATCGCAAGCGCCGGTTCCTGCGCAATGAATATTTCCCGGCGTTGGCCCCGCTGGATTTCTCCCTGCGGCGCGGTGAAACGCTGGCCGTGGTCGGTGAATCGGGTAGCGGTAAAACCTCGCTGGCGCTGGCGCTGTTGCGTCTGGTGCCGGGGCATGCCGGGCAAATTGTCAGCGGCGGCGTGCGTTTCGATCAGCTGGCAGGCCGTGCCTTGCGCGCGGCGCGCAACCAGTTGCAGATCGTTTTCCAGGATCCGTTCGGGGCCTTGTCGCCGCGCCAGAATGTGGGCGAGATCGTGGCGGAAGGTTTGCTGGCGCATGCGCCGCAGTTATCAAGCACCGAACGGCGCGAACGTGCCGCAGCGGTGCTGGCGCAAGTCGGGCTGGATGGCACGCTGCTGGAGCGCTATCCGCACGAGTTTTCCGGCGGCCAGCGCCAGCGCATCGCCATCGCTCGCGCGCTGATCGTGAAGCCGGATGTGCTGGTGCTGGATGAGCCGACCTCGGCACTGGATGCCACGGTGCAAAAACAGGTGCTGGAATTGCTGGCAGACCTGCAGCGCCAGCATGGCATGGGCTATGTACTGATCACCCACGATCTGGGCCTGGTCCGTGCCCTGGCACACCAGGTACTGGTATTGCAGAACGGGCAACTGGTGGAAAGCGGCAGCGTCGAGGACGTGCTGGGCGCGCCGCAGCACCCGTATACGCGAACCTTGCTGGCGGCCAGCGGCATTGCCACGGGATGAAAAAACGCCAGCCGGATCCGGCTGGCGTTTTGATTTTGGGGCGTATTCTGGCTTATTCGGAAAATGCCGCTTGCAAATCATCCAGGGTCAGATGCCAGCGCTGCAGGATGTGGGCGAAAATGGCCATCTCCACTTCGCTGAAATCGTGGTCGGATTTGGCGATATCCAGGGCAAGCGCGGCAACCAGGACACGTTTTTTCGGGTCTTCCACGGTTTCCAGCAGATCGTCGATGCGCTGTTTGTCCACCAGGTGAATGTTGCCTTCTTCATCTGCCTCGTCGGAAAGGTCATTGCAGTAGGCTTGCAGAACCTGAATGAAATCCTTGCGGGTGATACCGAGCACCTCGTAGACATTGAGGTGGTCCAGTTCATCGATTTCCGACGGATCGAAGTTGCCATCGCCGATCAACTGCATGATCAGGATGCGGGCCATCGCCTGCGGGCTGTTGTACGGGTATTTTTTCATTTTGTTTGTCCTGCAATTGCAAGCAGCTCGCGGAAGGCGGTCGGCATGGCAACGCTGCGGCGCTTGTCATAGTCAAAAAACACGATAGCGGTCTTGGCGGCGGCAACGGGCCGGCCATCCTCTTTCGCTATCACTGCATAGTAAAGATCGAAGGATGCGCGGCTGATCTCGCCCACCCGTAATTCAATGCGCAGCGTCTCGCCAAGGAAAGCTTCGCTCTGGAACACGATTGCGGCATCGGCGAGTATAACGCCGGCACCACCCAAGTCACGTTCATCCTGGTAGCCCTGTGCGCAAAACCATGCCAGACGGGCCTCATGCAACAGACCGAGAAGCGCATCATTGCCAAGATGGTTGCCATAGTTCAGGTCGGTGACCCTGACGGCGAGCTCTGCTGAAAATACGGTTGTTTCAGGCAGTTCAAGGCGCAGTCGCGGCATTTTCGGCTTCATTGGTTAGCAGGAATACCGCTCGAGTGTATCTGCTAGTTGTAATGTGGGCAACGCGGGGTTCGATTTGCTAGATTGAAATTCCCTACTAGCTAGAAAGGATTCCATCATGTACCAACATATCCTGGTCCCTGTCGATGGCAGCAATACGAGTCAGGCCTCGCTGCTGGAAGTGGCGAACTTTGCTCGAGTGTGCCCGAGTGCGGTAATTCGTCTTGTCCATGTAGTCGATATGATGCAAGCAACTTCAAGCATGAGCGAATTTGCCAGCAACGCTATCCCACTGACGAAACTGGAAGATGACATCAAGAAGGAAGGACAAGAAATTCTTGATCGTGCGTTAGCCACAGCCAAAGAAGCCGGTTTTACTCCGGAAACTGCTTTGCTTGAGAGTTATGGCAAACCCACTCCTGAAATGCTTCTGGAAGCGGCAGATACCTGGAGCGCAGACATCATCATCATGGGCACGCATGGCTACAGCGGGTTGACACATCTGTTGCTGGGGAGTGTGACTGACGGCGTAATCCGCCACTCAACGGTGCCTGTATTGCTGGTGCGAGGCAAAGGATAGTACTGGGCGTGAAGGGGGGCGTTTTTATCCGGATCGCGCATGCTGTCCGTAGTGTTGATGATGAAGTTTCCCCGGTGGGCTGGTAAAACGGCATCACAGATGGCTCCGGGGGCGTAATCGGGCAGCCCGGCCGCCTTTTTGCTAGACTTGAAGCACCAACCTTATGGGAGGAATCCATCATGTACCAACGTATACTGGTTCCGGTAGACAACAGCGTTACCAGTCGCACCGCTTTGGAAGAGGCTTTGCGTTTTGCCAAAAACGAAAAAGCCCAGTTGCGCTTGGTCCATGTGATTGATCTGGCCCAGTTTGCCTGGAGCGCGAACGAGTTTCTGGATGTGCCACAATTGCAGTCCGCCCTGAAAGAAGGCGGGCAAAAGATATTGAGTGAAAGCGCGCTGCTGGTTAAAGACTCCGGGGTTGAGGCAGAAACGGCATTGCTGGAGACTTGGGGCGGCATCCTTGCCAAGGCCATAGTCGAAGATGCCAAGGCTTGGAATGCCGAGCTGATCGTGATGGGCACTCACGGTTATGGCGGGTTGACCCACATGTTGCTGGGCAGCGTGGCCGAAGGCGTGATGCGTTATACGCCGGTGCCTGTTCTGCTGGTGCGCAATAAAGAGAAAAACGAATAAGGAATACGGGGTCAATTGACTGCAACAAAGCCTTTACATCACCGTCTGCGCGTTGAGGATCACGACCGGGACAGTGCCGGGTTGACCTATGTCTATCCGGTGGTTTCCCGACGGGCAGGCGGTGTTTCCGTGGGTATCAATCTCAATCCCAACAATGCCTGCAACTGGCAATGCCTCTATTGCCAGGTTCCTGACCTCAAGCGCGGCCCGGCCCCGCAGATCGATCTGGCACAACTTGAAGACGAGTTGCGCTGGATGCTGGGCCAGATCGTGCACGGTGATTTCATGCAGACACGCGTGCCGGAAGATGCGCGCAGACTCAACGATGTGGCCTTTTCCGGTAACGGCGAGCCGACCACCAGCAAGCAATTTGCCGAGTGCGTGGCGCTGGTTGGACGGGTGCTGAGCGATTTCGCGCTTGCCGGCAAGATCAAGTTGGTGCTGATCACCAACGGCAGCCAGCTGGACCGTCCTGACGTGCAATCTGCGCTCGCGCAGATGAAAAACCTCAATGGCGAAGTCTGGTTCAAGTTCGACCGCGCCCCGGATGGCCATTTCAATGCGGTGAATCAGGTGGTGCTGTCGCCGGTACAGGTGGCGCGTCGCCTCAAGGCTGCTGCCGGACTTTGCCCGACCTGGTTGCAAACCTGCATGTTTGCGCAAGATGGCCAATTGCCGGATGCCGTGGCGATCGCGGCATGGCTGGATTTCGTCAAATTGCGCCTGAACGAAGGGGTGCCTTTGCAGGGCGTGCTGTTGTACGGGCTGGCCCGCCAGCCGATGCTGCCCGGTGCCAGCGAGCACCTGAGTGCTGCGCCGGCCGAATGGATGGAAGGGTTGAAAGCGCAGATCGAAGCCTTGGGCTTGCCGGTGAAGTTGAGTGTGTAACCGCGCACGGCTTCTTGTCTGCCGGTAGCGTTCCGGTAATGGTTGTTTAGAACAAGCAGGCGTGCGGGGCTGAACCGGAACGGATCTGCTGGTCGATCTGATCCGCAGGCCCGGGTTTGCCATACAGGTAACCCTGGTAGGCCTGACAGCCATGGGCGGCAAGGAAATCCCGCTGTGCCACCGTTTCCACGCCTTCGGCAATCACCTCCAGACCCAAACTGCCGGCCAGGGAAATAATGGCTGTCACGATGGCGCGGTCATCCGCATCAATGGCAATGTCGCGCACAAAGCTCTGGTCGATCTTGAGCTGATCCAGCGGCAGGCGCTTGAGGTAGGCTAGCGACGAATAACCGGTGCCAAAATCGTCGATGGCAAATCCGATGCCCAGATTCCTGAGCGCCATCATGGTCCGGATGACTTTCTCCACATCTTCCAGTAGCAGGCTTTCAGTCAGCTCCAGTTTGAGGTGGGCAGGATGGGCGCCGCTGTGCTGCAGGGCTGATTTCACCTCGTCAATGAAATCGGGCTGGCGGAACTGGCCCGCGCTGATGTTGACAGACAGCACGAGATTTCGTGTGGCGGGACTCTTTGCCCAGATGGCGAGTTGATGACAGGCCGTGTCCAGCACCCAGCTGCCGATAGGCACAATCAGGCCGCTGTCTTCGGCCACGGGAATAAAAACCGCTGGCGAAACCATGGCCTGTCCTGGCGGTTGCCAGCGCAACAGGGCTTCAGCGCCGATCATGCCGCCGTTGGCATCCACCTGGGGCTGGTAATGAAGAAGCAACTCTCCTTCGGCCAGCGCCCGGCGCAGCCCGGCTTCCATCTCAACCCGCATATCGACGACGGCCTGCATCGCTGCATTGTAGAAACGGATGGTGTTTCGTCCGGCATCCTTGGCCTGGTAAAGAGCTATATCGGCCTGTTTCAGCAGGGTGTCAGCGCCTTTGTCCTGACCGCGAAACAGCGTGATTCCGATACTGGGCGTAATGTGGCGCGCTCCGCCCTGGAGCGGGATCGGTTGGCCGATGGCGAGGCGCAATTTTTCCGCGATGGTCTCGGCGATGGTTGCTGCTACCGCCTGTTCTGTGTGAAGTCCCTCGACCAACACCACGAATTCATCTCCGCCGAGGCGTGCTGTCGAGTCGGTTTCCCGCAATGTGCCGCTCAACCGACAGGCTACCTCGATGAGCAGTTCATCGCCGACGGCATGGCCACGCGTGTCGTTGACCGTTTTGAAGTGGTCGAGATCGAGCAACAGTACGGCGCCGAACTGGCCGGAACGCGCACTGGCCGCCAATGCCTGCTGCAGGCGATCAAGCAGCAGGTGGCGGTTGGGCAGGCTGGTCAAGGAATCGTAGAACGCGAGTTCAAGGATTTTGCGTTCCGCCTCTTTCGGATCGCTGATGCTGGAGAAGGTGCCCAAGTAATGCGTGATCCTGCCGACGGCATCACGGATACCCGAGATCGACAGCCACTCCGGATAGATGCCACCATCCTTGCGCCGGTTCCATATTTCGCCTTCCCAGTGCCCCTCGCGGGTAATGGCTTCCCACATCGTGCGGTAAAAGGTGACATCCTGCCGGCCCGAATGCAGGAGTGCGGCCGTTCTGCCGATGGCTTCTTCGGCACTGTAGCCCGTGACTTGGGTAAAGGCCTGGTTGACCTGCAAAATAGTGCCGCGCGCATCTGTTACCAGCATGCCGTCGCGTGACTGGAAGGCGACTGCAGCGATGCGCAGCTGTTCTTCCGCACGTTTGCGTTCGGTGATGTCCTCGGCGATGAGGATGACGCCACCTGCCACGCCATCCGCGGCATACCAGGGTCGGGCTTCCCACCTGACCCATTCAACGCTGCCGTCCGGTTGCACGATGGCATCCTCTTCACAGCTTTCCGTGGCGCCGGCGAGGCAGCGCTGCAACGCCTCTTTCCAGCGCGCCGGCATGGTCGGACTGGCTTCGTAATGGCTCTTGCCGACGATGTCCTGAATGTTCAGCCGGTGGTCCTGAAGCCAGCGCCGATTGGCGAAGAGATAGCGCATCTCGCGGTCCAGCATCACGATGCCTGCCGGGGCAGCATCGATGATCAGGCGCAGTTTCTTGTTGGTTTCGGTCAGCTCCATGGCGCTGACTTCAAGGGCATTCTCAAGCAACTGCCGCTCGTTGTCCGCATCATGGTAGGCATCGCTGACTGCCTGCAGGAGCGTTGACCAGTAGCCTTCCGGTTCGATTTCACTCCCGAAAATGCGCCGCAGTTGACGCCGCAGCAGCCGGTGCTTGATCTTGTCGTCCGATGTCGAAAGCGTGAATTCCATAGCCTCTACTCGATCAAGGTGGTGAGTGTCATGGTCTGGTTATGAAGCTGGCACTGGACCACGTTGCTGAAGGGCGCCAGCTCGCCGTAGGAATAAAACCCGGTGAGCGTGGCTTCCGGACCGAGGCGTTCTTGTACGATGTCCAGTTCTTCCTCGGTCAACTCGCCCAGTACCAGGCGGCGGCCAACGCAACTGACCACGATGCATAGACTGGGTTGCTTGTGGGCGTCGGATTTTGCCGCATCAGCCGCTGCACCCGATCCTTCGATCAGGGTATCGATGTCGGTTTTCATCAGCCGGCAGAAGCTGCCCTGGGGGACATCGCCGGCGAAAGTGAGATTGTGCTCAGCCGGATCGACGGCCAGCAGGGTTCTGATGACGGGTTTTTCCTGTTCGGACGAACGAATGGAGAGCGGAAAGCGCAGGCCGCTGCCGGGCAAGTCTTTGGCCATCTGGCCAAGATACCGGGTGTAGATGGTCAGTGCCGGCTGATGGTCGATCTCATGCACAATGTTGCCGCTTGAACGGGTAACCAGCCTTTCCGCCCCGAATTCGCGCCAGCCGGCAACGCAGCCGCTCCTGGCTTCCAGTTCCCCATAGAAGCCGATGATCGCTACGATGTTCTGCGCTGCCGGCGCATCGGCCATCACCCAGGTACTGGAAAATTTTTCGCCATCACCCGCCAAGCCGCCAGTCACGGCGATGCCGGCGCTGTTGAGCCCGCAGGCCAGATCGCTGCCGTTGACCGATAGCCCATCCGAAAGTACAAAAGCATGGAGCAGATCCGCTGCCTTCAACTGGTTCATCAGGCCTGTGGCGAGTGCCTGCAGGTCTTCGCCGGGCGTGACCGTCGCACATGCCAGCCGGACGCGGCCCTTATTGAAAGTCACCGCGGTGACGACGATGTCGTCATCGCTTATCGCCGTGCCATGGATATTGCCAGCGGAACTGCATCCGATAATACGGGCAGCGGGAAACATGCGGCGCAAGTCTTGATAGCATTCGGGCTGGCGGAAATAGGCTGCTTGGGAAAAAACGAGTACGAAATTGACTGAGTGCGCGGATGCCGGGGGGATTTCCCATCCCGCACTCGATGTCCAGCGATGCTGGCTGATTTCCATATCCGCGAACTCCTTGCCTCAATCTGCAACTTTGGGATTGCGGGCCGCTTACTTGGCCTGAATCCGTGCTCATTCACCTTAGCAGGTCAATCCTTTCCGTGCCATGAATGCAATGATTCATGTCGTTGATATTGCAGAAAGAATTGGTTGGGATTTGGGGGTGTGTTCGCTTGAACTGATGGATGATGCCGCGAATGGATGGGCATCAGGAGCGTGAATTCCGGGTTTCCAATGCACAAAGCGGCCTGAGCAGCCGCTTTGTTCGTTTTCTGCCGTGCAAGCGCGGAAATTTCAGTCCAGCACGAGATGAATATCCGGGCGGCTATCCGCAGCATCGTGCAAGACCGCCAGCAGGGCGGTGTAGTCGTCGTGGCCCAGCAGGGGGGCCGAAGTATCGTGCCGATGCCAGACAATGGTTACCGGCCCGGCGATTTCTGCGGTCAATACATCAAACAAGGCATCCAGGTTGCGGCCAAAGTGGGCGGGCAGGGCGGTTTGTGCGGCCAGCTGCCGGTAGAAATCCTCCAGCGAACACACGTTGGCAAATTCGATCCGGCTCATTGGCATGGCGGCACTTCCAGGAAGGTGTTGTAGTGATCCACGGTCACGAAACGCTGCGCCCGGCTGAACACGAAGCGTTTGGCGCCACGTTTGCCGCCCCGGTAGTCAAGATCGGCTTCGGTATACTGGCCGCCAGGCAGGCGCTTTTCGTAATTGCCGAAACGGTCGCCACCGATGGATTTTCCCGGCTGCGTGGCATGCAGATTGCTGCCAGGGCGCCAACCGGCGGCCGTAGCGGCTTTTTTGGTGACAAACTGGTCCGGCAGGCGACCGCTGCGGTTCAGGTGGGTCAGGATGCCTGCGAGCTCTACTGCGTTGATTTTGGGGTTAAGGCGTTGATTCAGCGCGTTGGCCGTATCCTCGCAACTGGCCGCGCTGGCAAGGTGGCAGGCGAGGCTGAACAGGAGCAAAAACAGGCTGCGCATCGGTGACTCGAAGAGGTATTGTCCCCTGATTATTGGGAGGCCCGGCATGAATGTCAAAAGGAGAGGCTGCGGGATAGGGGGGTTTTCTGTCAAAATGACGGGCTCAAACATCCAGATAGCGTTCCGCCAGCGTGCGCGGAAGATGCAGGAGCACACAATGACCCAGATCCATGCCTACGATTCCACTTTGCGCGACGGCGCGCAAGCCCAGGGTATTTCCTACTCGGTGGACGACAAGATCAAGATTGTCGAGCGGCTGGATGCGCTGGGTATCAGCTATATCGAGGCGGGCAATCCGGGATCGAATCCGAAGGATCTGGAGTTTTTCAAGCGAGCGAGCGCGCTGAAACTCAAGCACGCAAAGATCATTGCCTTTGGCAGCACACGCAAGGTGGGCGTGGTGGTCGAGGACGACAGCAATGTGCGCTCCCTGCTCAAGGCCGGCACGCAAGCCATCGCCATTTTCGGCAAGAGCTGGGATTACCAGGTCACCGACATCCTGCGCACCACGCTGGAAGAAAACCTGGCCATGATCGGCGACACGATCGCCTTCTTCAAGGGGCAGGGTAAGGAAGTCGTGTTCGATGCGGAGCACTTCTTTGATGGCTACCGCTCCAATCCGGATTACGCGCTGCAATCGCTGGCTGCCGCCGCCAAGGCCGGCGCCGATTGCCTGGTGCTGTGCGATACCAACGGTGGCACTTTCCCGGATGTGATCAGCAAGATTACCGAGTTGGTGGTCGAGCGTTTCCCCGGCACGGACATCGGCATTCACTGCCACAACGATTGCGAAATGGCCGTGGCCAACTCGGTCGCCGCGGTGCAGGCGGGTGCGACGCAGGTGCAGGGCACGATCAATGGCATCGGCGAGCGCTGCGGCAATGCCAACCTGTGCGCGATCATCCCGAATATCCAGCTCAAACTGGGTCTTGAATGCCTGCCCGACGGTAGCCTGATACACCTGACTTCGACGGCGCGTTTTGTCAGCGAAATTGCCAACATGCCGCATAACGACAAGGCGGCTTACGTCGGCAACGATGCGTTTGCCCACAAGGGCGGCATGCATATCGATGCGGTGAACAAGAATCCGATCTCCTACGAGCACGTTAATCCGGATGTGGTGGGCAACAGCCGGCGTATCCTGATGAGCGAGGTGGCCGGTCGCAGCACCTTGCTCGCCAAGATCAACCAGGTTGATCCGAATCTGACCAAGGATTCGCCGGAAACCCAGCGTATTGTCGACAAGCTCAAGGAGCTGGAGCACGAGGGCTATCAGTTCGAAACCGCCGAGAGTTCGTTCGAGCTGGTGGTGCGCAAACTGCTGGGCAAATACCAGCCGTCTTTCGATCTGAAAGAATTCAAGGTGATCGTGAACGAGCCTTCGCTCAACGGCATGAATTCCTCGGCCATGATCAAGATCACCGTGGGCGGAGAGAGCGAAATCACCGCAGCCGAAGGCGATGGCCCGGTTAACGCGCTGGACAGGGCCATGCGCAAGGCGCTGGAGCGTTTCTACCCGGAAATCCGCGAGATGAAACTGACCGATTACAAGGTGCGCGTGCTCGATTCCGACAAGGCCACCGCTGCCAAGGTGCGCGTGCTGATCGAATCGTCCGACAAGACGGATTCCTGGACCACGATCGGCGTTTCCACCGACGTGATCGATGCGTCCTGGCGTGCGCTGGTGGATGCGATCGAATACAAGCTGGCGCGGGAGCAGGATCGCCGCAATTGAACCCTTTCCGGTTATTCCCCCAGGCAGGCTACTGGCTTGCCCTGCTGGCCTTGTCCTTGATCAGTGCCGGGTTGCTGCAATGGGCGGCTTTTCCGGCAGCCTTTCTGGTCGGCCCGATGCTGACTGCGCTGGTGTTCAGTTTGCGCGGAATTGCGCTGAAGCTGCCGCGCCGCGCTTTCGTCGGCGCGCAGGCCATCATCGGCTGCGTCGTTGCCCAGACCATCACCACCTCGATCGTTGCCTCCATCGCACGTGACGGGGCGTTGATGCTGCTGATCGTCGGCACGACGGTCGTGGCCGGCGGTATCGTGGGCTGGGTGGTCACCAAAATGGGCACCTTGCCGGGTTCCACCGCGGCATGGGGCTCGTCGCCGGGCGGTGCCAGTGCCATGATCGGAATGGCGGAAGAGTACGGTGCCGATGTGCGCCTGGTGGCGTTCATGCAGTACCTGCGGGTGTTGATTGTGGTGCTGTCGGCAGCGATGGCGACGCATTTCCTGCAAGGAAACGGCTTGGCTGCGACGGCGCATGCCACGGCATCGGGCAGCTTGGCGGTGGAAAGCTGGGGCGCTTTGGCGCTGACCCTGGGGGTGGCCGTGACGGGCGCCTGCATTAGCCACTATTTTCGTATTCCTGGCGGTGCGTTGCTGGTTCCGATGCTGCTGGGCGCAGTGCTGCATGCGAGCGGACTGGCCAACCTGGCCTTGCCATTCTGGCTTCCGGCGTGTGCTTATATCGCGCTGGGCTGGTATGTCGGGCTCGGTTTCAATCGCAGCACGTTGGTGTATGCGCTGCGTGCCTTGCCGGTTTTGCTGCTCGCCACATTGTTGCTGATCGTACTGTGCGGTTTTTCTGCCTGGATGCTGACCCGGGTACTGCATACCGATCCGTTGACGGCCTATCTGGCAACGAGCCCAGGCGGGCTGGATTCGGTCACCATCATTGCGCTCGGCAGCCATGCCGATATTCCCTTTGTCCTGGCCGTGCAAACCCTGCGGGTGTTTGTGGTGATATTGACCGGGCCGTGGATAGCCAAGCTGATCTGTCGCTATTCCTGACCTTCGTCATTTGTCTGCACCGGCTTCAGAATCACCAGCTTCAATTGCTCCTGTTCGACCGGCCTGAGCGTGGTTTGCAGGCAGGAGATCAATCCTCGGGTCGGGTGATTGAAATCGCGCCGCCCGCCCTGGCGCTCCAGCACGTCATGCTGTTTCCAGAAGCGGGCAAAGTCGGGGCTGGCGGCGGTGAGTTCTTCCACCAGTTTTTGCAGCGCCGGTTCTTCCAGGCGTGAACGGCAATCGGCGCGAAATTCCGCGGTGATGCGCCGGGCGCGCGTTTCCCAGTCGACCAGGAATTGCCTTGTCTGCGGCATCAGGAACACGAAGTGCAGCAGGTTGGGCGGGCTGCTGTGCGGCTGATCGAGCCAGCCGGCAAACAGTTCGGCGGCCTGGCTGTTCCACGCCAGCATGTCCCAGTAACGGCCCATGATGTAGGCCGGAAGGGTGATGTCCGCGAGCAGATCGGTCAGCGATTGCGGCGCGGCATCGTCCTCGGAGCCGCTGGCTTGCGGATCGCGCCGGCCGGCCATCTCGAACAGGTAGGCGCGTTCGGTGCGCGTCAGTTGCAGGGTTTGCGCCAGCCGGTCTAGCACGTCGGCCGAGACATTCACTTCGCGCCCCTGTTCGATCCAGGTGTACCAGGTCGGGCTGATGCCGGCGAGTTGCGCGACTTCCTCGCGGCGCAGTCCTTGGGTGCGTCGGCGTGTGCCGCCGGGAAAGCCAAAGGCTTCCGGTGCGCAGCGTTGGCGTAGCACCTGTAAAAACTCGCCCAGTTCCTTGCGTCGGGTATCCATTTTTATCTCGTGGCTATTAGTTTTGATACTAGTATAACTGCTAGTCTTGTTCTGGTATCAAAGACTGCATACCATGCATGTCAACGCCGGTCCGATAGCAGTTTAAAAGCATGTGCAAGTGCTTGTCCGACCGGTAATATCAATATTCCAAGAGCCAATTCAAGGAGTCACTCATGGCTGGCAAGACGCTGTATGACAAATTGTGGGAAACGCACGTCGTTCGCGAAGAAAGCGACGGTACTTGTCTTCTCTATATCGACCGTCACCTGATGCATGAAGTGACCAGCCCGCAAGCGTTCGAAGGTCTGCGCTTGGCTCATCGCAAGGCTTGGCGCAACACCTCGATCGTGGCCGTGCCCGATCACAACACGCCGACCAACCACTGGGACCGCGATATCGAAGACCCGGTTTCCAAGGCCCAGGTCGATACGCTGGATGCCAATATCAAGGAATTCGGCGCGCTGGTTTACTTCCCGTTCAAGCACGAAAACCAGGGCATCATCCATGTGATCGCCCCGGAAAACGGTGCGACCCTGCCGGGCATGACCGTGGTTTGCGGCGACAGCCACACGGCGACCCACGGCGCATTTGCCGCGCTGGCGCATGGCATCGGCACGTCCGAGGTCGAGCATGTGCTCGCCACCCAGACACTGGTGCAGAAAAAATCCAAATCGATGCAGATCAAGATCGAAGGCCAACTCGGCGCCGGTGTGACTGCCAAGGATGTGGCGCTCGCCATCATCGGCAAGATCGGCACCGCGGGCGGCACCGGCTACTGTATCGAGTTCGCCGGTTCGGCGATCAAGGGCCTGTCGATGGAAGGCCGCATGACGGTCTGCAATCTGGCGATCGAAGCCGGTGCCCGTGCCGGCATTATCGCGGCCGATGAAACCACCGTTGCCTATCTGAAAGGCCGTCCGCACGCACCGAAAGGCGCTGATTGGGATAACGCAGTCGAATACTGGAAGACGCTGCATTCCGATGCCGATGCCCAGTTCGATACCGTGATCGAAATGAAGGCGGAATCGATCGAGCCGCAAGTGACCTGGGGCACCTCGCCCGAGCAGGTACTGGCCGTTGGCGGCAAGGTGCCCAATCCGGCCAACGAAGCCGATCCGGTCAAGCGTGCCGGCGTTGAACGCGCGCTGCAATACATGGGCCTGCAAGCCGACATGCCGATCACCGACATCCAGATCGACAAGGTGTTCATCGGCTCCTGCACCAACTCGCGCATCGAAGACTTGCGTGCTGCGGCTGTCGTGGCCAAGGGCAAGAAGGTCGCCGGTAACGTGAAGCTGGCGCTGGTGGTACCGGGTTCGGGCATCGTCAAGCGTCAGGCCGAAGCCGAAGGCCTCGACAAGATCTTTACCGAAGCCGGTTTCGAGTGGCGTGAGCCGGGTTGCTCGATGTGTCTGGCGATGAATGCCGACCGCCTGAGCCCGGGCGAGCGCTGCGCTTCGACCTCCAACCGCAACTTCGAAGGCCGTCAGGGCCCGGGTGGCCGCACGCATCTGGTGAGCCCGGCCATGGCCGCTGCCGCTGCGATTGCCGGTCATTTCGTTGACGTGCGCACCCAACAGTAATTTCCTGGAGATCTGAAGATGAAACGACTTCTGATTGTTGCCTTGCTGAGCATGTTTGCCTTGAGCGGCTGCAACACCGTTCATGGCTTTGGCCAGGATCTGGAAAAAGTAGGCGAGAAAATCAGCGGCGCCGCCAGCAAATAAGAGAGGATTCCCATGAAAGCGTTTACGCAACTTAACGGGCTGGTGTGCCCGCTGGATCGCGCCAATGTCGATACCGACGCGATCATCCCCAAGCAGTTCCTGAAATCGATCAAGCGTTCCGGTTTCGGCCCGTACCTGTTCGACGAATGGCGCTACACCAACTACGGCGAGCCGGGTATGGATTGCACCGATCGTCCGCTCAACAAGGATTTCGTGCTGAACCAGCCGCGCTACCAGGGTGCGCAGGTGCTGCTGGCGCGCGACAACTTCGGCTGCGGTTCTTCGCGCGAGCACGCGCCGTGGGCGATCGAGGACTACGGTTTCCGCGTGATCATTGCGCCGTCGTTCGCCGACATCTTCTTCAGCAACTGTTACAAGAACGCCGTGCTGCCGATCGTGGCCAGTGCCGAAGTCGTCGACCGCCTGTTCAAGGAATGCGAAGCGACCGAGGGCTATAAGCTCGACGTGAACCTGGCCGAACAGACCGTGACTACGCCGACCGGCTTCAGTTTCAAGTTCGACATCACCGAGCACCGCAAGCACTGCATGCTCAACGGTCTGGACGATATCGGCCTGACGCTGGCGCATGCTGACGAGATCAAGGCGTTTGAAGAAAAGCACAAGGCCACACAGCCTTGGCTGTTTGCCTGATTGCAACGGCTGCGCCTGCGCATCTTGCAGTCGGGCGGTGCTCGAAATCCTCATGGACTATGTGTCCATTCCGGTTTCTGTGCTCCGTCCTCCTGCAACCTGCTTTGGCTCGCTCGCTGCAATGCTGACCGCACACAACCTCTCTCCTGGCGAGAGAGGTGCGAATAAATAAAAGCCTAAGGGAAAAACAATGAAAATCGCAGTTCTGCCGGGTGACGGCATTGGTCCGGAAATCATGGCGCAAGCCTTGCGCGTGCTGGACGTGTTCAAGAAAGAAGGCATGGCGATCGAAACCGAACAAGGCATGCTCGGCGGCGGTGCCGTCGATGCCACCGGCTCGCCCTATCCGGAAGCCACGCAAAAGCTGGCGCGTGAATCCGATGCCGTATTGCTCGGCGCCGTCGGCGGCCCGCAGTGGGACAACCTGCCGCGCCCGCAACGCCCCGAACGTGGCCTGCTCGGTATCCGCAAGGATCTGAACCTGTTCGCCAACTTGCGCCCGGCGATCCTTTATCCGGAACTGGCCAATGCATCGTCCTTGAAGCCGGAAATCGTTTCAGGTCTGGATATCCTGATCGTGCGCGAGCTGACCGGCGACATCTACTTCGGCGAACCACGCGGCATCTCCGTGGAAGACGGCAAGCGCGTCGGCCGCAACACCATGATCTACAACGAAGACGAAATCCGCCGCATCGGCCGCGTGGCATTCGATGCCGCCCGCAAGCGCAGCAAGAAAGTGTGCTCCATCGACAAGATGAACGTGCTGGAAACCACGCAATTGTGGCGCGATGTGATGATTGAGCTGTCGGCCGAATACCCGGATGTGGAACTCTCCCACATGCTGGTCGACAACGCCGCGATGCAACTCGTACGCAACCCGAAGCAGTTCGACGTGGTGGTGACCGGCAACATCTTCGGCGACATCCTCTCCGACGAAGCCTCGATGCTCACCGGCTCGATCGGCATGCTGCCGTCGGCCTCGCTCGATGAAAACAACAAGGGCATGTACGAGCCGAGCCACGGCTCCGCACCGGACATCGCCGGCAAGAACCTGGCCAACCCGCTGGCGACGATCCTGTCGGTGGCGATGATGATGCGCTACACCTTCAATGACGAAGCCTCGGCAACGCGCATTGAAACCGCGGTGAAGAAAGTGCTGGCCGACGGCCTGCGCACCGGCGACATCTACGAGCCGGGCACGAAGAAAGTGTCCTGCTCCGAGATGGGCGATGCCGTGGTCGCCGCGCTGTAATCCGCGATTCGCTAAAACGACAAAGGCACGGAGAACCCGTGCCTTTGTTTTTTGCGGAATCCGGAAGACGTAACCGCTGAGTAGGTCGGAAAAGCGAAGCGCCTTCCGACAAATTTTCTCGACAAGGATTACCCGGCCGACTCAACCCGCTCGCCTGCCGCTAAATCTTCGGGCGCGGCGGCCCAATCCGCCGGGTAAATCCCTTGAACCACGGCGCGGTGGAACGAGGAGTGCGGCCAATCGGCCACGCGTTCCACCCAGCCGTGTTTCACCGGATTGATATGCGCGTAATCCAGATGCGCCGCATAGTCGGCCTCGTCCCGGATCGTATGCTCCCAGAACCGCCGCTGCCAGATACCGCGCTCCCCGTTTTTCAGCCGGACGGGAGAGCGCCATTCGGTTTCCGGCAGGGCCTTGGCAAAGGCTTTCTTGATTTCGCGCCAGCGCCCGGAATAATCGGCATCGTCTTCCGGCAACGTCCAGACCGCATGCAGATGATCGGGCAAGACCACCCAGGCATCGATATGGAACGGCCGACGGTGTTTCACGTGACGGACGGCATCGCGCAGCAGGTCGATCCGCTCGACCAGCAGCCGGCTTTGTCGATCCAGCAAGTTGACGGTGAAGAAATAAGTCCCGCCCGGCACGCGGTTGCGGCGGTAATCGCTCATGGCTTCAATGGGGTTCCAAACCGTGGGTGTTGGAAAGCGTGGATGTCGGAAGGCGCTTTGCTTTTCCGACCTACGCGCTGGTTAGCCACCATTCTCGCCACCGGATGCTACCAGCCGAGCCAAATGACCGAGCATGAACGTGGCTCTGATGCGGCCCGACAACTGCGACACAAATATTCCTCGTGCTACATCAGTGGTCAAGGCCGCCTCAAGTGCAGCGACGACAGTAGCCTTGTTTTTGTCCTGGTGGTACTCAGCCCCATTTAGCCAGATCTTGATCGTGGCATCGTCGAACAGCGGCGTTTCGTTAATGCTGATCTGGAAGTACGGCTGATAGTCTCCGCGGTCATATGAATCGCGCAAATATCCAAGATGCCGCACAAGTGCAGTCCCCTCCGATTTGCCCTTGAACACCTCAAGAATTTTCTCGAAAGACGCATCCTCCTTGCTCAGGAAGAACGGACGCGCCAAATGGAGAAGTTCACAGACTTGGCCGTAGTCGATGGGCGAAATATTGAACTTGCTCCCTTCCGTTTGGGTCCAGGTGAAGTTCTTAACGACCGGGAAGCCTGCAGCGAAGATGGCGGCGCGCTGAAGTCTGTCGCAATTGGCGACGTACTTACCGAGCAAAGCGACTTCACGTTCCTCAAATGAAATTTCAACCGTGTGAATTTCACTTTCATCCTCGGAACTAAGGCGGAGGCGGACTGTTTTCATGATGGTGGTTAACATATATATTCGATCCCACCTCTTGCAGCCTAACCCCCTCAGCCATGAAGCCAAACCGGGTAAAAACCACTACAGGTGAAAGGTCGATAGAATTAAAATCCCATCCTGCCACAAAAATCATTTCATCGGCCTGAACCGATCCTGATTCACCATGCCGAGATGCGGATTAACCACAAATCGCCTTGCTCAGCGGCGTGACCGTCACCTCCACCCGCAGTTCTTCCACCGATGCCCCGGTCAAAATTCCGCGCAGGGGCGAGACATCGCCGAAATCGCGTCCCCATGCCAGGGTGATGTGATGGCTATCCACGTGCATGTTATTGGTGGGGTCGAGCTCCACCCAGCCCAGCGGCGGGCAATACACCGCCACCCAGGCATGCGAGGCATCGGCGCCGACCAGATGGGGCTGGCCGGGCGGCGGTTCGGTGCGCAGGTAGCCGCTGACATAATGTGCCGCGAGGCCGAGCGAGCGCAGGCAGCCGATCATGATGTGGGCGAAATCCTGGCAAACGCCGTGGCGCTGGCGAAACGCGGTCAGCATTGGCGTGGCGATGGCGGTGCTGCCGGGCTCGTAGGCAAATTCCCGGTGAATCTTCCGCATCAGGGCCTCGGCGCCGACCAGTATCGGAGCGTCCGCGATGAAGCAGTCCGCGGCATATTGGCCCAGCTCGTGCTTGATGCGCACATAGGGTGATTCGGTGCGATAGCGCACTATGTCGAGCTGCCCGGGTGCCAGCGGTTTGCCGTGATAGGCGAGCGAATCGCGCACGGCTTCCCAGGGCAAGGTTTCCCTAGCCACTTGCCGCCCGCGCGGGAGGATGCGCACCTGCATCTGGGCCGAGACGGTGAGTTGCTTGTATGGCGTGTCGATTTCGGCCCAGCACATCGGGTTGCCGAAGGCGTCGTAGCCGGTTTCAAGCTGGCTCGGCGTGGTGGAAAAGCTCAGGTCGTGGGTGATGCGCTCCTGCCATTCGGTGGCGCGGGGCATCATGTGCAGCAGCTGGCGCGAGAGCACGACCAGGCCGGAATAGCGGTAGGTGGTCTGGTGCGCAACGTGGTAAAGGAGGCTGTTCATGTCAGGATGGCCTGGCGCGGTGGGTCGGTATGGGCAAACAGCTTGAGCGAGATCCGGTCCGAGCAATGTGCCGCCGTGTGGGCCAACACCTTCAACTGGTTGGCTAGACGCTGACGTTCAAGCCGGGCCCGGTCGCCGTCGCCATCGAGCTCGGCCAGGTGCTCGGCATCCATGACGGGCAGCACCGGCAGAAGATCGTCCTCGACCGGGATGCCCAGCGATTGGGCCATTTCGCTGTACATCATGGTGATGACCTGGCACTGAAAGGCCAGCGCCCGCGGGTTGGTGCGGTCCCGGATCAAGAGATCGAGCGTGCTGCTGGTTTGCGGCGTCGACAGATAGCGGGTGCGGTAGGTGATCGTGCTGTCGCCCACGTCGAGCAGCCATTCGAGCACCGGCTGGGCGGGCTGCTTGCCTTCGGCCAGACATTTCGACAGCAGGCTGGCAAAGAAATGCAGCCGCTCCAGCCGCCGCCCCAGCATCAACAGGCGCCAGCTGTTTTCGCGCGTCATGTTGTCGAGCGCGAAACCGGCCAGCGCGGCCATGGCCAGCACCAGTTCATCCAGGATTTCGCCAGGATCAACGGCCTGGCTGATTTGTTCGTTGAAGCGATGGTTCAGGTTGGTCAAGGCCCGCCAGTTCTCGGCCGAGAGGCGGCTGCGCACCTGTCCGCCGCACAAGAACATATGCTGCACGTTGGCCACCAGCCCGTAGGGCAGGGATGCGTCCAGGAAATCGCGGCCCTGTGGCGGCAGCAAGCCAAATTGCCGGCAGATAGCTTCGGCATCGGGCTGCACGGGGCTTTCGGTCTGATTTCCTTGCGGGTTGGCGAAGGTGGCTCGCAGCAAGCGGATCTTGTCCTCGCAGCGTTCGGTATAGCGCCCCAGCCAGAACAGGTTTTCGGCATAGCGCGAAGTCAGTTCGTCGTGCCGCACCGGCAGGCGCTTCGAGCCTGGTCTGGATTGAGGCGCGCGCCAGTTCTGGATCCAGACATCCTTGCTGCTGCCGCCACGCTGCATCGAGATGGCATCGGCATCGGATTCGCCGGCAATGCGCGCCAGGCCGCCGGGCATGACCTGGTAGCCTTCTGGCGTGGCGACGGCGTAAACGCGCAAGCCCAGCGTGCGTGCAACCAGGCCGTTGCCGTCGCTGTTCCAGACCGGCACTTGCGAGGGCGACAAGCGTTCCTGCGCCACCAGCGTATGCGGGCGGTGATGCAAGCGTTCGATTACCTGCTGACGCATTGCTTCGCCCATGTTCGCGCCGAATATCGGGTCGAAATGCTGGCTGGGGTAGGTGGGTTTGATCACGAGCTGATCGAGATGGGCCAGTACGTGCTCCTTCGCCGGTTTTTCTCCGCACCACCAACTGGCGACCGAGGGCAGCAAGAGTTCCTGGCCGATCAGGTGCTGGGCCACGCCGGGCAGAAAACCCTGCCAGGCCGGCGATTCCAGTACGCCGGTGCCCAGCGGGTTGGCGAGCGTTACCCGGCCGGCGCGCAGCGCGATCAAGAGTCCCGGTACGCCCAGGGCAGAATCGCCGCGCAGTTCGACCGGATCGCAGTAGTCGTCATCCAACCGGCGCAGAATGCCGTGCACCCGGTGCAGGCCGGACAAGGTTTTCAGGTAAACCGTATCGCCGCGCACGGTCAAATCCTGGCCTTCTACCAGCGGCAAACCCAGGCGGCGGGCAATGTAGGCGTGTTCGAAATAGGTTTCGTTGAGGTGGCCCGGCGTCAGCACCACGGCCAGCGCGGGTTCGTCAGGCGCGGCCAGGCAAAGCAGGTGATCGCGCAGCAGCGCGAAAAAATCGAGCAGCGGCGGCGGGTGCCGGCGTGCCATGGCATCGGGCAGGACGCGGCTCAGTATCTGGCGGTTTTCCAGCGCGTAGCCCGCGCCGGACGGGGCTTGCGTGCGATCCGATATCACCCACCAGCGGCCATCGGCTGCACGCGCCAGATCAACGGCATAGAGCGGCAGCCAGTGTCCAACCGGCAAGGTGATGCCCAGGCAAGGCCAGAGGAAGTTCGGGTGGCCGAAGGCCAGTTCAGCCGGGATCAGGCCCTCTGCCAGCAATTGTTGCGGGCCGTAAAGGTCGGCCAGCAGGGCATCGAGCAGTCCGGCGCGCTGGATCACCCCGGCTTCAATCGCGGCCCACTCTTCGGCTGGCAGTGCCAGCGGCAGCGGGTCGAGCAGCCAGGGGCGGTCGGCGCCTTGCGGGTCGGCGTAGACGTTGTAGGTTACGCCATTCTCGACAATCATCTGCCGGGTCAGCGCCAGGCTGCGGGCGATCTCTGCCGGTGAAATGGCTTGCAGTGGTTCCAACAGCGCCTGCCAGTGCGGGCGGAGTTCGTGATTGGCATCCAGCATTTCGTCGTAACGCAAGCTGGATGCCGGGTAGGGGAAAAAATCGGCAAGCTTCATCATCGGGCCATTATAAAGGCGGGTCTGTCTTGGGCCGGCTTGTTTCATGGCCGCCGCAGGTCCAGCGTGTAAGGATGCTCGGCCGATGGATTCGATGGCGCGGGTATCGGGCAAGTGCCCGGCGTATGGCCCATGCGGAAGAAACGCGCCAGGCGCCGGCTTTCCGCCTCGAAGGCGTTGACCGGGAAAGCATCCGGATTGGTTCCGCCCGGGTGCTGCACGTGATACTGGCAACCGCCGAGCGAGCGGTTCATCCAGCTATCGATCAGATCGAAGGTCAGCGGTGCATGAACCCGAATGGTCGGGTGCAGGCAAGAGGGCGGTTGCCAGGCACGATAGCGCACCGCGCCGATATATTCGCCGACCCGCCCGGTGGAGGTCAGCGGAACGCGCTTGCCGTTGCAGGTCAGGCCATAGCGATCCGGTGCCAGACCGCTGACCTTCACTTGCAGCCGTTCCAGCGATGAATCCACGTAGCGCGCAGTGCCGCCGGGCGCGTTTTGTTCGCCCAGCACATGCCAGGGTTCGAGCGCATGGCGCAATTCCAGTTCGATGCCCTTGACCGTGAAATCGCCCGCCTTGGGGAAGCGGAATTCAAAATGCGGTGCAAACCAGCCGGTTTCGACCTGGTAGCCTGCGTCGTTGAGTTCGGTAACGACATCGGCAAAGTCTTGCTCGACAAACCAGGGCAGCAGAAAACGATCATGCAGTTCGGTGCCCCAGCGCGCCAGGCGGGCGGGTTCGTACGGGGTTTGCCAGAAACGGGCGATCAGCGCGCGCAGCAGCAGTTGCTGGGCCAGGCTCATTTGCGCATGTGGCGGCATTTCGAAGGCGCGCATTTCCAGCAGCCCCAGTCGACCAGCCGGACCTTCGGGCGAATAAAGCTTGTCGATGCAGAATTCGGCGCGGTGGGTGTTGCCGCTGACATCCACCAGCAGGTTGCGCAGCAGCCGGTCCACCAGCCAGGGCGGGCACTCCTGGCCCGCGGGCGGGAACTGGCTGAAGGCAACTTCCAGCTCGTACAGCGCATCGTTGCGTGCTTCATCCACGCGCGGCGCTTGGGATGTCGGGCCGATAAACAGGCCGGAAAACAGGTAGGAGAGCGAAGGGTGGTTATGCCAATAGGCAATCATGCTCTTGAGCAGATCGGGCCGGCGCAGCCAGGGCGAATCGAGCGGCGTGGCGCCGCCCAGCACGAAATGGTTGCCGCCGCCGGTGCCGACATGGCGGCCATCCTTCATGAATTTCTCGGTGGCGAGGCGAGACAGGCGTGCTTGCTCGTAAAGATGGGTGGTGCGCTCGACCAGCTCGTCCCAGCTGCCGGCAGGGTGGATATTGACTTCGATCACCCCGGGGTCTGGCGTGATGCTGAAGTGGTTCAGGCGTGGGTCCTGCGGCGGCGGGTAGCCTTCCAGCAGTACCGGGCAGCGCCGTGATGCCGCGGTGGCTTCGATCGCGCCAACCAGCGCCAGATAGTCTTCCAGACTGTCCGTCGGCGGCATGAACAGATAGAGAATGCCGTTGCGCACTTCGGCGCACAGCGCAGTGCGCGTGATGGTGCGGGCCGATTCTCCGGTCTGCGGGGGTGTGATCGGTGTGGCTTCGGCAAGACTGCGCCGGGCTACCTGTTGGCGGATGGCGGCCGCGCCTAGCAGCGGCGTGAAGCGTTGCTGCGGATCGGGCTGGTGCAACCAGGGGTAGTCCGCGGATTTGACCCAGGGCAGGGAATCCAGCGGCAAGCGGTAACCCAGCGGCGAATCGCCCGGCACCAGATAGCAGCGTGCGCTGCGCTCGAACCAAGGGCTGCTTTGCCAGGATTGGCCGGAAGGGTCTTTGCCGATAGGCAGTATGTGACCGACCACGGTATCCAGTCCCTGGCTGAAAATCCTGGCGAGCCGCGCGCGCTCCAACGGATCTTCCAGCCTGGAATCGAACGGGTCGACATTGACGGGCAATTGGCGTTCGCGCCACAGGTAATAGAACACATCTTCAAACGCCGGGAAGACCCATTGTGGATTCACGCCGAGGCGTTCGGCGATTTCGATCAGGAAAGGGCCGGTATCCGCGGCGGTGGCATGACCGGGTTCGCGTTCGTTTGCGATCAGGGCCGGGTTTTGCCAGATGGCTTCGCCATCGCGCCGCCAGAAGCAGTTGAGCGACCAGCGCGGCAGTTGCTCGCCCGGATACCATTTGCCCTGGCCAAAGTGCACCAGTCCGGCCGGGCCGTATTTCTGCTGCAGGCGCTGGAAAAGATCGACTGCGAACCGGCGTTTGCTTGGCCCCAGGGCATCCGTGTTCCACTCGGCGCCCTCCGGGGCGTCGATGGCGACAAAGGTAGGCTCGCCGCCCATGGTCAGGCGCACGTCGAGGCGAGCCAGGTCGGCATCGATCTGCAGGCCGAGTGCATCGATCGCTTGCCATTGCTGTTCGGTATAGGGCTTGGTGACGCGCGGGGCTTCCCAGATGCGGCTGACGTGCATCTGGTGCGCAAATTTGCTTTCGCAGGGCTCCACCTCGCCGCTGATGGGTGCCGCGCTGGTGGGCTCGGGCGCACAGGCCAGCGGGATATGGCCTTCGCCTGCCAGCAGGCCGGAAGTCGGATCGAGCCCGATCCAGCCCGCGCCGGGCAGATAGACCTCGCACCAGGCATGCAGATCGGTGAAGTCGGCCGCCGGTCCGCTCGGGCCGTCGAGCGATTTCACGTCGGGCGTGAGCTGGATCAGGTAGCCGGAAACGAAGCGTGCCGCCAATCCCAGATGGCGCAGGATCTGCACCAGCAACCAGGCAGAGTCTCGGCAGGAGCCCGAGGCTTTGGCCAGGGTTTCCTCGGGCGTTTGGATGCCCGGTTCCAGCCGTATCAGGTAGCGAATGTCGGTCGATAATTGCCGGTTCAGGTTCACCAGAAAATCGATGGTGCGCTGTTTTTTTATGTCGATGGTCGCCAGATAGCGGCTGAATAGTGGCCCGGCGGGCAAACGGTGCAGGAAAGGCGCAAGTTCGTGGACCTCCTGGCGCTGGTAGTCGAACGGAAAATGCTCGGCATGCTGCTCCGAAAAGAAATCGAAGGGGTTGAGTACCGCCATCTCGGCAATCAGGTCGACTTCAATCCGCAACTCCGAGGTTTTTTGCGGGAATACCAGCCTGGCCAGATAGTTGGCCTGCGGGTCTTGCTGCCAGTTGATGAAATGCTCGGTCGGGGTTACGCGCAACGAATAGGAAAGAATCCGGGTGCGGCAATGCGGTGCGGGCCGCAGGCGCACGATCTGCGGGCCGAGGCTGACAGGGTGCTCGTACAGGTAGTGACTGACGTGATTCAGGGCAACGTGGATCGACACTACGTGCTCTCCTCGTGGTGCAAACCGACTTGCTTATAATTAAACAAGACTCATTCCTGATCTGAAGCGAGGCCATCGGTCAAATTGAGTGCCATGCCGCGCATTTACAACGCAAGCATGACCAAAGCGAAGGGGCCGGTTACAATCCGCCCCTCGTTTTAGTCACCGAAACCTTGCCCATGAAAACGATCAACCAGCGACTTGCCGATGAACTTTCCTGCCGCGAAGCCCAGGTGCTCGCAGCCGTGCAACTGCTTGATGATAATGCCACCGTACCCTTTATAGCCCGTTATCGCAAGGAAGTAACCGGCGGTCTGGACGACACGCAATTGCGCCTGCTGGAAGAGCGCCTGCGCTACCTGCGCGAGCTGGAAGAGCGGCGCGGCGCCGTGATCGAGAGTGTTCGCGAGCAGGGCAAGTTGACCGACGAATTGCACGCTCAATTGCTCGAAGCCGACAACAAGCAGCGCTTGGAAGACCTCTATCTGCCGTATAAGCAAAAACGCCGCACCAAGGCGCAAATTGCCCGCGAAGCAGGGCTCGCGCCGCTGGCGGAAGGCTTGCTGGCCAACCCGATGTTGAATCCGGAGGCGGAAGCAGCGGCGTATGTCGACGCGGAAAAAGGCGTGGCCGACACCAAGGCCGCGCTCGACGGCGCCCGTGCCATCTTGATGGAATCGTTTGCCGAAGATGCCACCCTGATCGGCCAGTTGCGCGATTTCCTCTGGAGCAATGCCGTGGTGAAAACAGGCATGGCCGACGGCAAGGCCGAGGAGGGTGCCAAGTTTTCCGATTACTTCGATTACCACGAACCGATCCGCGAAATGCCTTCGCATCGTGCATTGGCCGTGCTGCGTGGCCGCAACGAAGGTGTGCTGAATGTTGCGCTGATGCTGCCGGAAGAACTGGAAGCGGCCGGCCGGCCGGCAGGCCCGGGCATGTGCGAGCAGAAAATTGCCCAGCGCTTTGGCGTCAGCAACGAAGGCCGCCCGGCGGACAAATGGCTGCAGGACACGGTGCGCCTGACCTGGCGCGCCAAGATTTTCCTGAGTCTGGAAACCGAGCTGCTCGGCCGCGTGCGCGAAGCTGCGGAAACCGAGGCGATCAAGGTCTTCGCCACCAATCTGAAAGACCTGCTGCTGGCCGCGCCGGCCGGACCGAAAGCTACATTGGGCCTCGATCCAGGCCTGCGTACTGGCGTGAAGGTGGCGGTAGTCGATACCACCGGCAAGCTGGTCGATACCGCGACCATCTACCCGCACGAGCCGCGCCGGCAATGGGATGAATCGATCGCAATCCTGGCCGCGCTCTGCGCCAAGCACAAGGTCAGCCTGATCGCGATCGGTAACGGCACTGCAAGCCGCGAAACCGACAAGCTGGCGATCGAGCTGATCAAGAAATACCCGGAACTGGCGATGCAGAAGCTGGTGGTTTCGGAAGCCGGCGCCTCGGTGTATTCGGCCTCGGAACTCGCTGCGCGCGAATTTCCGGCGCTCGATGTGAGTCTGCGCGGCGCGGTATCGATTGCCCGCCGCCTGCAGGACCCGCTGGCCGAGCTCGTCAAGATCGACCCGAAAGCGATTGGTGTGGGCCAGTACCAGCATGATGTGAACCAGACCGAACTCGCGCGCATGCTCGATGCCGTGGTCGAGGATTGCGTCAACGCGGTGGGCGTCGATGTGAACACGGCCTCGGCCGCGCTGCTGGCGCGGGTGTCAGGGCTGACCGCCACGCTGGCTGCGAATATCGTCAGTTATCGCGATGCGCAGGGGGCATTTCGCAACCGGCGCGAGATTCTGAACGTGCCGCGCATGGGCGACAAGACGTTCGAACTGGCCGCCGGCTTCATGCGCATCAACGACGGTGACAATCCGCTCGATGCCTCGTCAGTTCACCCGGAAGCCTATCCGGTGGTCGAGAAAATCCTGGCCCGCGTGCAGCGGGAAGTGAAAGCGGTCATCGGCGACGGTGCTTTCATCAAGAAACTTAATCCGGCTGAATTCACCGACGAAAAATTCGGGCTGCCGACCGTGAAAGACATTCTGGCCGAGCTGGAAAAACCCGGTCGCGATCCGCGTCCCGAGTTCAAGACGGCAAGCTTTGCCGAGGGCGTGGAAGACCTGAAAGACCTGAAGGAAGACATGGTGCTCGAAGGCGTGGTGACCAACGTCACCAACTTCGGCGCGTTTGTCGATATCGGCGTGCATCAGGATGGGTTGGTGCATATCTCGGCGCTGTCCAGCCGCTTTGTGAAAGATCCGCGCGAAGTGGTCAAGGCCGGCGATGTGGTCAAGGTCAAGGTGCTGGAAGTCGATATCAAGCGCAAGCGGATCGCGCTGACCATGCGCTTGACTGACAGCGCCCGCGATCATGCGGCGGGTAGCGAGAACAAGCGCGACGGGGGCAATACCAACAAGGTCCGAAAGGAAAACAACCGCCAGCCCGAACCTCAAGGCGCCATGGCCGCCGCGCTGGCGGGCCTGCGCACCCGGCGCTGACAAGAGGATTTTCCGTTCTGCCCCAGGAAAGGCCATAATAGCGTCATAGGCATGCGGATTTCATGTTGGAACCGATAACAAGCAAGGAGGAGCGCGATGGCGCTGATCGAAAGCTGCGAAAAATTTACCGTGGGGTATAACCTGATCGATACAGACCACCGTGAGTTGGTCGATCATTTGAATCGGCTCTATGCGGCCGTGGCGGCAAATGCGGGCCTTGAAGAACAATGCAAGCTGTTCGATGCTTTTATCAGCAGCGCCGCGAAACACTTCCAGCGCGAAGAAGCGCTGATGCAGCAAATGGGCTACAGCGGTTTTGACAAGCACAAAGTCGAACACGACATGCTGCTTGATGAGGTGCGGGAGTTGCAAGTGCGTTTCAATTCCGGTTCAATTGCACTCACGGATAGTTTGTTTGATTATCTGTCCGAATGGCTGAATTTCCATACGGTGACAACGGATAAGAAACTCGCCGATGCGGTGGCAGGGGCGAACAAATAACACGGGAGAAGAACAAGCATGGCTTTGTATCAGTGGGATGACGCGCTGAGCGTGGGTAACCAGCATATCGACGATGATCACAAGCAACTGATTGATCTGGTTGCCAGTTTGAATGAAGCCATGCGCACGGGCCAGAACAAGGATGTGGTCGGCAAGATACTTGATGATCTGGTGCGCAGTACCGTTAATCACTTCGAGCGGGAAGAAGGTTTCATGCGCCAGATTGATTACGTGGATTACCAATCCCACAAGGCTGAACATGAACGGCTGGTGAGGGAAGTCAAAGACCTGCAGGAACGCTTCGACAATGGTTCAATCACCATTACCGTGAGCGTGAGCAACTTCCTCGCCGATTGGCTGCGCAACCATATCCAGGGTTTGGACAAGAAACTGGCTGCTGCCATTGCGGTTGCCCATCCCTGAACATTGCCTTGCCAATAAAAAACCGCCGGATTTTTCGGCGGTTTTTTATTGGGCGCATGGCAAGCGTCGAACGCTTATTGCAGGCCGGACGAATAGCTCAAGCCCACGAATTCCGGGTAATCGGTGATGATTCCGTGTATGCCAAATTCGGAACAAAACGCGTGTTCGTAATCGGTTTGTGCGCCGTATACCCAATTGTGGAATCCCAGTGCGTTCGCTTGTTGCTGCAAGCCGGGATCAAGCGCTTCATAGTCCCAGACCAGCGTGCGCAAACGCGGATAGGGCATGGCAGGATAGAGCACCGTATTTAGCGCCGGCGGGCGATGGGCGATCAGCAGGCCGCACTCGACATCAAGCAATTCTGCCGCTTCCAGGATGATTTCGTGGCGAACCGAAGTGAGCAGGATATTGCGTTGACCCGCGAACATGTCCAGCAGTGCGAACGTGGCGGGGGCAGCAGCGGGAGTTTTGATCTCGATATTCCAGAGCGCATCCGGAAACGCTTCCAGCGATTCGGAAAGCGTGGGCACCAGATAGCCGGCCTCCAGCGAAAGCTCGCTGCGGGTCAGTGCCGAAACGGACAGGCCATCGGGCGTGGTGCGATTGTGGAACAGGACCAGTTCGCCATCGGCAGACAGGCGGACATCGGTCTGGATGCCGTGAAAGCCCGCAGCCAGCGCACAGGCAAAGGCGGCCAGCGTGTTTTCCGGCGCGATGTGGGATAACCCACGATGGGCAATCAAGTACATGGGATACGCTACACTCGAAATAACATGTTTTCATAGTAGAACGCCTGCACTGGTGTGGCGTGAAATGATCAGGATAAAGCGATGAGTGTGGATGCAGGCTGGCGCGTCATGCGTAGCTACCGGCGCAATTGGCTGCGTGCCGATCTGCTGGCGGGAATCAGCGTGGGCGTGCTGGCGATTCCCTCGGTGATTGCCTATGCCGAACTGGCCGGCTTGCCACCCCAGACCGGTTTGGTGACGGCGGTGCTCGGCATGCTGGCTTATGCGGTCTTCGGTTCCTCGCGCCAGGTGATTGTCGGTCCGGATGCGGCGATTGCGCTGCTGATCGCGGCGGGGGTTGGGCCGCTGGCTGGTGGCGATACGTGGCGGGCCGCAGGTTTGGCCAGTCTGTTGGCCATCATCGTGGGCATCTTTTTGTTGCTGGCCGCGCTGGCGCGCTTGGGCTCCATGGCCGATCTCTTGTCCAAGCCTATCCTGACCGGGTTCATGCAGGGCGCTGCCCTGATCCTGATCGTGACCCAGCTGGCGAAAATGGGCCGGATCGAACTGCAACAAACCGATTTTCTGCCGCGCGTGAGCGAGTTCATTCTGGCCTATCCCAACTGGCATGGCCTGACCCTGGCGATCGGGCTGGCGCTGTTGCTGGTGTTCTGGCTGTTCCGCCGCTTCGCGCCGCGCTGGCCAGCGCCGCTCATTGTGTTTGCTACCCTGATTGCGCTGGATTATGCGCTGGACTTCCGGGAGCTAGGCTTGGCGATGGTCGGGCCCCTGCCAGTGCCCGAGCTGGGGTTTTCCGCGCCGACCATCGGGCTGCATGAAATCAGCCTGTTGCTGCCGGCGGCGATCGGTATTGTGCTGCTGGCCATGCCTGAGGGCATCTTGATGGCGCGGGCCTTTGCCGAACGCAATCATGAGGAAAGTGATGCCAACAAGGAATTGGCCGGCATCGGTGTGGCCAGTCTGCTGGCGGGTCTGTTCGGGGGCTTTGCGCTGGGCGCCAGTCAATCGCGCACCACCCTGAACGATGCGGCCGGGGCCAAGAGCCAGCTTGCCGGGTTGATCGCTGCGATCCTGATCGGGGTGTTCCTGTTCTTTTTGACCAGGCTGCTCAATCACCTGCCTGCCGTGGCCGTGGCTGCCTTGCTGATCCATGCCGGCCTCTATTTGCTCGAACCGCGTGCGATGCGCCATTTGTTCGCGCTGGATCGCAGTGCCGGCTGGTTCGCGGTGCTGACGGCGCTGGGCGTGCTCACGGTAGGCGTCGTACCTGGCATCCTGGTGGGTATTCTGTTGTCGCTGATCCGGGTAATCCAGTCGTTCTCTCGCCCGTTTGATGCCATGCTTTGCGAAGTGGCCGGTCGTGGCGGTTATCACGATGTGGGCGAGGCGGAGGCCAACGGCAGGTACTGCACCATGCCGGGCTTGATCGTCTACCGGTTCTATGCGCCCCTGCTGTTTGCCAATGCCCATTATTTTGTTGAGCGCCTGCGCGAATTGGTGGGCCGCAATCCGGATGTACGCTGGATTGTGATCGATGCCCAGGCCATGGTGGAAACCGATGTCACTGCTGCCGAGCAGTTGTTGTCGTTTCATCGCGAACTGCGGGAGAAGGGCATTCATTTGCGCTTTGCCCGCTGCAATCGGCCGTTGCGCGTGTCGTTTGCGCGTTATGGTGTGACTCAAGCGCTTGGTTCGGATCATTTCTACGACCATCTGGACGACGCGATTGAGGATTTTCGTGTTGCAAGCGGACAACCTGTGAAGTGAGAGAAGTATTTAACCGGCTAAGCTTCGTCTACACTTCATGGTGCCGTTATTGGCGATCAAACTAATTACAGGAGTCATCACATGATTGCAGCTCGTTTTGCCCTATTGGGTCTGGCCGCCCTGTTCGCCGGGAATGTCTACGCCGCAAACGCACAACAAACCAAAATGACCACATGTAACAAGGAAGCGACCGCCAAGACCCTGAAAGGGGATGAACGGAAAAAATTCATGAGCGAGTGCCTCAAGACCGCTTCCGCACCGGCCGCCGCGCCCACCCAGCAGGAAAAGATGAAGATCTGCAACAAGGATGCCGGCGAGAAAATGCTCAAGGGCGATGAGCGCAAGAAGTTCATGAGCGAATGCCTCAAGAATAAATAAGCGGCGATTGCGTTGCGGGAAGCCATTTCTGCGCTCAAACTGGCCGGGCAGCTTGAAAAATGGCTGCCCGGCGCCATTTCTGAAGCTGAACTTTTCTAAATGGAACCTGCCATGCCCAGCCTTGATGATCTGCAGTCCGCGCTTGCCACCTTGATCGACCCGGAAACCGGCAAGGACTATGTTTCTGCCAAGTGCGTCAAAAATCTCAAGCTTCAAGATGGCAAGGTCAGCCTGGGAATCGTGCTGGGTTACCCGGCGCAAAGCCGTTTCGAACAGGTGCGCGCCCAAGTGGTGGGTGCCTTGTTGCGGGTACCGGGTGTGGTTTCGGTCAGTGTGGATGTTTCAAGCCAGATCATTGCGCATGCCGTGCAACCGGGTGTGAAGTTGCTGCCGGGCGTGAAGAACATTATTGCCGTGGCCAGTGGCAAGGGCGGGGTGGGCAAATCCACCACGGCGGCCAATCTGGCGCTGGCGCTGGCGGCGGAAGGTGCGCAGGTCGGCTTGCTTGATGCTGATATCTATGGGCCCTCGCAGCCGCTGATCATGGGGGTGGCGGGCCAACAGCCGGAAACCGATGGCCAGCATATCCTGCCGTTGCAAAATTATGGCGTGAAAGTGATGTCGATCGGCAGCATGATTGACCCCGAACAGCCGATGGTCTGGCGCGGCCCGATGGTTACGCAGGCGCTGACCCAGTTGCTTAACGATACCGCGTGGGGCGAGATTGATTACCTGGTGATCGATCTGCCGCCGGGTACCGGCGATATCCAGCTCACCCTTTCACAGAAAGTGCCGGTAACCGGCGCCATCATCGTGACCACTCCGCAGGACATTGCCCTGCTCGATGCACGCAAGGGCTTGAAGATGTTCGAAAAAGTGGGCGTGCCGATCCTGGGTATCGTCGAGAACATGAGCATGCACGTCTGCTCCAATTGCGGACATGTCGAGCCGATCTTTGGCGAAGGCGGTGCGGCGAAGATGAGTGCCGAGTATGGCGTGGATCTGCTGGGACAGTTGCCGCTGGATTTGTCGATCCGCTTGGGCGCCGATGCCGGCCGCCCCAGCGTGGCGGACGAACCGGACGGCAAGATCGCCGGGCTGTACAAGGCCATTGCCCGCAAGGTGGCGGTGAAAGTGGCGGACAAGGCGCGTGATTACAGCAGCAAGTTCCCCACGATCGTGATCCAGAAATAACAAATCCAGAAATAACAAAGGCGGCCTCGGCCGCCTTTGTTATTTCAAGGTCTACGCAATCAGTTTTTCCAGCGTCATTTCAAATACTTCCCGGATTTTCTCCAGGTCTTCAACACCCACGCACTCGTCAATCTTGTGAATGGTGGCGTTGAGCGGGCCGAACTCGACCACTTCCGGGCAATGCTTGGCGATAAAACGGCCATCCGAGGTGCCGCCGCTGGTCGAGAGGGCTGGCGTGACGCCACAGGCGGCGCCGACGGTTTCGCGCATCACGTCGACCAGCGCGCCGCTGTCGGTCAGATACGGTTCGCCCGAAAGTACCCATTCCAGGCTGTATTGCAGGCCGTGGCGGTCGAGAATTTCGTGCACGCGAGCTTTCAGTCCCTCTTCGGTACTGGCGGTCGAGAAACGGAAATTGAACAGCGCTTCCACGGTGCCCGGAATCACGTTGGTCGCACCGGTGCCGCCGTGGATGTTGGATACCTGCCAGGTCGTTGGCGGGAAATAGGCGTTGCCCTGATCCCACTCGGTGGCGGCCAGTTCGGCCAGTGCCGGCGCAAGTGCGTGGATCGGATTTTTGGCGAGATGCGGGTAAGCAATATGCCCCTGGATGCCTTGCACGACGAGCGTGCCGGAAAGCGAGCCGCGCCGGCCATTCTTGATGGTGTCGCCGACGGTTTTTTCGCAGGTCGGTTCGCCGACGATGCAGTAATCAATCGCTTCGCCCCGTGCCTGCAGCGCTTCGATCACGCGCACGGTGCCTTCCACGGCCGGGCCTTCCTCGTCGGAAGTCAGCAGCAGCGCGATCGAGCCTTTGGGGTTCGGGTGCTTTTGCAGGAAATTTTCCACGGCCACGATAAACGCGGCGATTGAGCCTTTCATGTCGGCCGCGCCGCGGCCATACAGAGTACCGCCGATGACTTCTGCGGCAAAGGGCGGTGTTTTCCAGCGTTCGGCCGGCCCGGTCGGCACCACGTCGGTGTGCCCGGCAAATACCAGGACCGGTCCGCTGTTGCCTCGGCGTGCCCACAGGTTCTTCACGTCTTCGCGTGGCATGTGTTCATTGGCAAAGCCAAGCTTGGCCAGACGTTCGGCGATATAGGGCTGGCAGCCGGCATCTTCCGGCGTGACAGAGGCGCGGCGGATCAATTCCTGGGCGAGTTCAAGGGTGGGGGAAGTCATCGGAGCAAGGTCTCATAGAGGTTGGGTTTGAATCCGATGAATATCCTACCATCCTTGTCAAGAACTGGCCGTTTGATGACCGAGGGCGCAGCCAGCATCAAATCGATGGCGGCCTCTGCATCGATGATCCCGGTTTGCGTGGCGGCATCCAGCTTGCGCCAGGTGGTGCCTTGCTGGTTGATGAGAGGCTCCCACCCCGCCTGGGCGATCCAGGCTTGCAGGAGTTCGCGTGTCACGCCCTGTTTCTTGAAGTCGTGAAAATCATAGGGCTGGCTATTTTCATCCAGCCAGGCGCGGGCTTTTTTGACGGTGGTGCAATTGGGAATGCCATAGAGCTTCATGGGTTCTTCTTTCGTGCCGGATCGGGTGGAGTTGTTGGATTGGCTCAGTGGAGCGACATGTCAAACATCAATTCGTCACCGCCGTCGGTGTCGCCTTGTTTGGGCGTAGTCGCTGCGGTGGTGCGCGGGGGCTCTTCCTGTTCGGGCACGCTTTGGGCGTTGTTGACCATCCAGGAAAGATTGGTTGCCGAATCAGCGTTGCGCAGGGCCTCGTCCAGCTCGATCTCGCCATCACGGTAGAGCCGGTAAAGCGATTGTTCGAAGGTTTGCGAACCCTCGGTCAGACTTTGTTCCATGGCTTCCTTGATCTTGCTGAGCTCGCCATTGCGGATCAATTCGGCGATGTAACTGGTGTTGAGCATGATTTCCACGGCGGGAATCAGCTGGCCGGTCTTGCTGCGGACCAAGCGCTGCGATACCACGGCGCGCAAGGCGTTGGACAGGTCATAGAGCAGGCTTTCGCGTGCATCCAGCGGGAAGAAATTCACGATGCGCGAGAGCGAGTGGTAGCTGTTGTTGGCGTGCAGCGTGCTGACGCACAGGTGGCCCGCCAGTGCATATTGCAGCGCGTAGCCCATGGTTTCCGGGTCACGCACTTCGCCGATCATCAGCACGTTGGGTGCTTCGCGCATCGCGTTTTTCAATGCCTCGGAATAACTGCGGGTATCGGTCCCTACTTCGCGCTGGTTGACGAGCGATTTCTTGTGCGAATAGATGAATTCGACCGGATCTTCCACGGTCAGGATATGGCCGTTGTGATTGCTGTTGCGGTAATCGAGCATGGCGGAAACGGTTGATGACTTGCCTGAACCCGTTGCGCCGACCACCAGGACGATGCCGCGTTTTTCCATGACCAGATTCTTGAGGATATCCGGCATGCGCAGTGACTCTATCGAAGGCGCTTGGGGTTTGATGAAACGTACCACCATGGCAACCGAGCCGCGGCTTTTGAAAATATTGATCCGGTAATTGCCAGTGCCCGGAATTTCGTAACCCATGTTGAGTTCAAGATCGCGTTCAAAAGCAGCGATGCGCTCCGGCGAGAGCAGTTGGTAGACCAACATTTTGACGTGTTCGCTGTTCAAGACCTGGTTGTTGACGGGATAGCAGCTTCCCTGGATCTTGATGAGGACCGGTGAGTTGGCCGACAGGAACAGGTCGGAAGCATTGCGTTCCGCCATCAACTTGAAAAAAGGCAAGAGGTTCATGATGCAATCCCGGGTGAAATGGTTTTCCTGTTGATTCTAGATGACCCGCCTGGTCTCGGGGTGGACTTCTTGCCACGGGGATGACTGCGCAATGGGTGCTTGATAATGGGTTTCGGCTGGCAGGCTTGGGCCTATTGGGGCGTATTTCCTGCTGTATGGGCGATGCGAGGCCATTTGCGGTGTTTCGCTGGAGTGGGTTTTTCGCTATAATGCCGGCCATCCCGGTTATTCAGGGATGTGCTTTCGAATGGGCGCGCAGTTTTGCAGCCCATTTTTTGTTTGTATCAACCGAGTGGAATATGGCGACCAATCTGCAATCGCTGCTGGAAGAAACAGTGCCGGGCCTGGGTTATGAACTCGTCGATGTCGAGTTTGCGAGCCGTGGCTTGTTGCGGCTGTTCATTGATAGGCCGGAAGGCATCACCATTGATGATTGCGTGGCGGTGAGCAACCACCTGACGCGGCTCTTTATGGTGGAAAACATCGATTACGAGCGCCTGGAGGTTTCTTCGCCCGGCCTGGATCGGCCGCTGAAGAAGCCGGCGGATTTCGAGCGTTTTGCCGGTGAAACGGTGAAGGTCAAGTTGCGTGTTCCTCTTGCAGATCGTCGCCGCCATTTCGTTGGCAAGCTTGAGGGATTGATCGAAGGCGACGTGGTTGTCGATGTGGAGGGCGAGGTGTTGCGTTTTCCGCGTCAAACCGTGGACAAGGTGCGTCTGGAGCCGCAAGTCGGCAAGCCAGTTGCCCGTAAGAAGAAGTAATCAGAAGCATTGAGTCAGGCGGAAACAGACCGCCGGGAGGTGTGTGAAAATGAATCGTGAAATTCTGGTGCTGGTGGATGCACTGGCACATGAAAAAAACGTGGATCGCGAAATCGTGTTCGGTGCGCTGGAAACCGCACTCGCTTCAGCCACTAAAAAGCGTTTCGAAGACGAGGTGGATGTACGCGTTTCCATTGATCGCGACAGCGGCGAATATCGCTCCTTCCGGGTCTGGACCGTGGTGGAGGATAACGATCACGAAGAGCCTTCCCGTCAAATTGCAATGACTGATGTGGCTGATTACGATGCCAATCTCAAGCTGGGCGATACCTGGGAAGTCGAGCTTGAGCCGATTGAATTCGGTCGTATCGGCGCGCAGGCGGCCAAGCAGGTCATCCTGCAGCGCATTCGCGATGCCGAGCGCGAGCAAAGCCTGAATGACTTCCTGCAGCGGCGCGAACATATCGTGTCCGGCACGATCAAGCGTATCGAGCGCGGCAGCGCCATTATTGAAATCAACGGCAAGCTCGAAGCCCTGTTGCCGCGCGAGCACATGATCCCCAAGGAAAATCTGCGCGTGGGCGACCGCACCAAGGCTTTCCTGTTGCGTATCGATCGTCTGGGTCGCGGCCCGATGCTGGTGCTGTCGCGCACCGTGCCGGAATTCATGGCCAAGCTGTTCGAACTCGAAGTGCCGGAAATCGAAAACAACCTGATCGAACTCAAGGGCGTGGCGCGCGATCCGGGCATGCGTGCCAAGATCGCCGTCAAGTCGAACGATCCGCGGGTTGATCCGCAGGGCACCTGCATCGGCGTGCGCGGTTCACGTGTCAATGCAGTCAGTAACGAGCTGGCGGGCGAGCGCGTCGACATCGTGCTGTGGTCGCATGATCCGGCCCAGTTCGTCATCAATGCACTTTCTCCGGCCGAGGTTACGTCGATCATCATCGACGAAGACAATCACAGCATGGATGTGGTGGTGGACGAGGACAACCTCGCCATGGCGATTGGTCGCGGCGGCCAGAACGTGAAGCTGGCTTCGGAATTGAGTGGCTGGAAGCTCAATATCATGACCGTGGACCAGGCTGAGCAGAAACATCAGGAAGAATTCGACGGCGTGCGCCAGATGTTTGCGCAGGCGCTCGATGTGGATGACGACGTGGCGGATGTCCTGGTACAGGAAGGCTTCACCACGCTGGAAGAAGTGGCCTATGTGCCGCTGAACGAAATGCTGGAAATCGAGGCGTTTGACGAGCAAACGGTGAACGAACTGCGTTCCCGTGCCCGTGATGCGCTGCTGACCCGTGCAATTGCACTGGAAGAAAAACTCGAGCACCAGACCGAGGAGCTGAAATCCCTCGAAGGAATGAATGCGGAACTCGCGGCGAAGTTGGCCGAGAACGAGATCCGTACCCGAGACGACCTTGCCGAACTGGCCGTAGATGAGCTCATGGAAATGACCGGCATCGACGAAGAGGCCGCCAAGCAACTCATCATGAAGGCGCGCGAACACTGGTTCGCCTGAGCGCCGGGGAGGACAAGGTATGAGTGAAATAAATGTGAGCAAATTTGCGATGGAGCTGAAAATGCCACCGCAAGAGCTCTTGGAACAGTTGCGTGCAGCAGGGGTTGAGAAGAAAAGCGAAGGTGATCTTCTGAGCTCCCAGGATAAATCACGCTTGCTTGAGCATTTGAAGCAGAAGCACGGTAGTAGTGCCAGCAATGCCGACAAGCCCAAGATTACCCTGGCGCGCAAGCAAACCAGCGAAATTCGCAAGACCGATGCATCTGGCAAGGCCAAGACCATTCCGGTCGAGGTGCGCAAGAAGCGCGTGGTGATCGCACCGGATGCCGGTAGCGGTTACAACGGTGCAGCGCCGGTTGGCGCGCCGGTAATCGACGAGACTGAACGCTTGGCGCGTGAAGCCGAGGCGCGACGCCAGAACGAGCTGTACGCCCGTCAGGCTGCGGATATGCGTGCCCGCCAGGAACGCGAGGCGCGCAAGGTGGAAGCTGAAGCACCGAAGGAAGCTGCACCCGTGCAAGAGGCGGCTCCCGTGGTTGCTGCGCCTGCTGCTGTTGTCTCTGAAACTCCCGCGCCGGCTGCTCCGGCGCCGGTCGTGCCGCACAAACCGCGTGTCGAGCCGGTTGGCGATCGCCCGCGCGTGGGCCAGCGCGTTGAACTCAGAAAGCCGAGCAGCACACCGCTCAAGGCAGCCGAGGCGGCCAAGCCCGCCGCGGCACCGGCAGCACAGCCTGCGCGTGCTGCCGACAAGAAGGACAAGAAGGGTGGCTGGTCCGACGAAAGCCGTGGCAAGAAGGGTATCAAGACCCGCGGCGGCGATGCCGGCGGCGAATGGAAATCCAGAAGGTCGGGCGGCAAGCACAAGGGCGGCAATCAGGATAGCGACAATGCGCACGCCTTCCAGGCACCGACTGAGCCGCAAATCAAGGAAGTGGCCATTCCCGAAACCATCTCTGTGGCTGATCTTGCCCACAAGATGGCGGTGAAGGGGGTCGAGGTGGTCAAGGCCCTGATGAAGATGGGCATGATGGTGACCATCAACCAGGTGCTGGACCAGGAAACCGCCATGATCGTGGTGGAAGAAATGGGCCATACCCCGATCGCAGCTAAGCTGGATGATCCGGAAACCTATCTGGACGACACCAGTGCCGGCCAGGAACACGCCAACCTTCCGCGCGCACCGGTGGTGACGGTTATGGGTCACGTCGATCACGGCAAGACCTCGCTGCTCGATTACATCCGTCGTGCCAAGGTGGCGGCGGGCGAAGCTGGCGGGATTACCCAGCACATCGGCGCCTACCATGTGGAAACCGGCAAGGGCATGATTACCTTCCTGGATACTCCGGGTCACGAAGCGTTTACCGCGATGCGTGCCCGTGGCGCCAAGCTGACCGATATCGTGGTGCTGGTAGTGGCTGCCGACGATGGTGTGATGCCGCAAACGATCGAGGCAATTCACCATGCCAAGGCAGCAGGTGTGCCGATGGTGGTGGCGGTCAACAAGATCGACAAGCCGGAAGCCAATCCCGAACGCATTCGCCAGGAACTGGTGACCCATGAAGTGGTCTCCGAAGACTGGGGTGGCGATACCATGTTTGTCGAGGTCTCTGCCAAGAAGGGTCTCGGTATCGAGGCGCTGCTCGATGCAATCCTGTTGCAGGCTGAAGTACTGGAATTGCGTGCTCCGGCCGATGTTCCGGCCAAGGGCATCATCATTGAAGCCCGTCTGGACAAGGGCCGCGGCCCGGTAGCTTCCATGCTGGTGCAGAGCGGTACGCTGCGCAAGGGCGATGTGTTGCTCGCGGGTCAAGTATGGGGCCGTGTCCGTGCGATGCTGGATGAAACCGGCAAGCAGATCAATGAAGCCGGTCCGTCGATTCCGGTGGAAATTCTCGGTCTTTCGGATGTGCCGGCTGCCGGTGAAGATTCGATGGTACTGGCGGACGAGAAGAAGGCGCGTGAAATTGCCCTGTTCCGTCAAGGCAAGTTCCGTGATGTGAAGCTGGCACGCCAGCAGGCATCGAAGCTTGAAAACATGATGGCGCAGATGACCGAAGGCGAAGTTCGCTCGATGCCTTTGATCATCAAGGCCGACGTGCAAGGTTCCGCCGAAGCGCTGGCCCAATCGCTGCAGAAGTTGTCCACCAACGAAGTTCGTGTGCAGATTCTGCACTCGGCGGTGGGTGGGATCTCCGAATCCGACATCAACCTTGCCTTGGCTTCCAAGGCGGTGGTAGTTGGCTTCAATTCCCGTGCCGATGCGGCGGCCCGCAAGCTGGCCGAGGCCGAAGGCGTGGATATCCGTTACTACAACATCATTTACGATGTCGTGGATGACGTGAAGGCGGCGCTTTCGGGCATGCTGGCACCGGAAAAACGTGAACAAATCCTGGGTATGGTTGAAATTCGCCAGGTGTTCGTAGTGTCCAAGGTCGGTACGATTGCCGGTTGCCTGGTGATGGATGGCATGGTCAAGCGTGGTGCTGGCGTACGTGTGCTGCGCGACAATGTGGTGATTCATCAGGGCGAGCTGGAAAGCCTGAAGCGCTACAAGGACGACGTGAAGGAAGTGAAGGCCGGCTTCGAGTGCGGCTTGTCACTGAAGGACTTTAACGATCTCAAGGAAGGCGATCAGCTGGAAATCTTTGAAGTCGTGGAAGTTGCGCGTACGCTGTAAAGTGCAACGGGAGAGGTGTGAGGCGTATGCTTCTCCCTCGCTGCAAAAGGCGCAAGGCATGCCTTGCGCCTTTTCTGTTTTTGATTGATCGTAACGGGTACACCTCGCCCTTTACTTGTGGATGCTGATATACCATGCCCAAAAATTTCACCCGTGCCGATCGTGTGGCGCAACAGATTCAGCGTGATATTGCCGAACTGATTCGTGGCGAGTTGGATCATTCCAAAGCCAAGCTGATCACCATTACCGATGTCGAAGTGACGCGCGACTACTCGCATGCCAAGATTTTCTACACCTTCCTTGGTGATACTGAAGGAGCCAAGGAAATTGCCGCCGTGCTCGAGCATGCCAAGGGTTTCTTGCGCAGCCGGTTGTCGCGCGGGATTTCGCTCTACAAGATGCCGGAGCTGCACTTCGAGTATGACCACTCGGTGGAAAACGGCGTCAAGCTGTCCAATCTGATCGACAAAGCCAGTGGTCTGCCCAAGGCGCCGGATGCCGACGACTGATGGCCAAGCGCAAGATTGACGGTGTGCTGCTGCTGGACAAGCCTTTCGGTTATTCCAGCAATGGCGCCTTGCAGAAGTGCCGATGGCTGTTGTCGGCGGAAAAAGGCGGCCATACCGGCGTGCTCGATCCGTTTGCCACCGGCTTGTTGCCGCTGTGCTTTGGCGAGGCCACCAAGTTTGCCCAGCGCATGCTCGACGCCGACAAGGCTTACCGCGCCACCATCAAGCTGGGCGAGGTTTCCACCACGCTCGATGGCGAAGGCGAAATCCGCAAGTCGGGAGAGGTGACGTGCGACGAAGTGCAGGTGCGCTTGGTGTTGGGCCGGTTTCTGGGCGTGATTACCCAAGTCCCGCCGATGTATTCCGCGCTCAAGTTTGAAGGCAAGGCGCTCTATGAGTATGCCCGGCAGGGTGTGGAAATCGAACGTGCAGCGCGGCAGATCGAAATCTATGCGCTCGACTTGATCGAGTTTGCCGAGGATGTCCTGGTTGTTGATGTGCGCTGCTCGAAGGGGACGTATATCCGCGTGCTCGCCGATGATATCGGCAAGGCGCTCGGATGTGGTGCCTATCTCACCGGTTTGCGCCGCACCCGTACCGCCGGTTTCAGTATTGATGATGCCATTAATCTGGCGGATTTCGAGGCGATGGAGCTGTCCGCGCGGGATGCATGTTTGTTGCCGCCGGATGTGCTGTTGCAGGATTTGCCGCGCATGGATCTGACCGATGCCGAGTACGCGCGGATGCGCTACGGCATGACAGTTGACCGCCAATCGCTCGAGGGCGAGTATCGGCTTTACGCGCCGGGCGAAACCAAGGATAATGCGCGGTTCATCGGTTTGGGTGAGGTGGCGGAAGGTGTGCTGCGACCCAAACGCCTGCTCTCCGGCTTGTGCTGATAAACAGTACAAACCGGCGGGTTAATGGAGCATCAGGGGGTGATCTCCCTTTTGCTTGTCGGGCACAAGCCCACTTAATTGGAGTAATAACATGACTGTAACCGTCGCCCAAAAGGCAGACCTGCTCAAGCAATACCAACGCGCCGAAGGCGATACCGGCAGCCCGGAAGTGCAAGTGGCCCTGCTGACCGCCCGCATCAATGATCTGACCCCGCACTTCAAAGAGCACAAGAAGGATCACCACTCCCGCCGTGGTCTGCTGAAGATGGTTAGCCGCCGCCGCCGCTTGCTGGATTATTTCAAGCGCACCAATCCGGAAGGCTATCGCGAACTGATCGCGAAACTCGGCCTGCGCAAGTAATACCGGCAAAAAGGTCGCAGCCAAGGCTGCGACCTTTTTGTTTGTACCTTCTCCCCAGCCAAAACAGCGGTTCCGGCGGCGGGAAGAAGTAGCGGTGTGCCGGAACCGGCGATCAGGGTGGACTTGTGCGTATGCGCAAAAACCATCTGCCAGCCAGATCGCAGCGGAATGCAATCGCGCCCCGGCTGGGGGTAAATGATGAAAAGGAAATGAATAGTGTTTAATAAATTTACCAAAAGCTTTACCTACGGCAAGCACACCGTAACCCTGGAAACCGGCGAAATCGCCCGTCAGTCCGGCGGTGCCGTTATGGTCAGCATGGACGATACCGTGGTGCTCGTGACCGTGGTCGCTGCAAAAAATGTCAAGCCAGGTCAGGATTTCTTCCCGCTGACCGTGGACTATCAGGAACGTACCTATGCCGCCGGCAAGATTCCTGGCGGCTTCTTCAAGCGCGAAGGTCGCCCGTCCGAAAAAGAAATTCTGACCTCCCGCCTGATTGATCGCCCGATCCGTCCGTTGTTCCCGGAAGGTTTCTATAACGATGTTCAGATCGTAGCGACGGTTTTGTCCATTGATCCGCAAATCGATTCCGATATTCCGGCCATGCTGGGCGCTTCTGCCGCGCTGGCTATTTCCGGCCTGCCGTTCGATGGTCCGATTGGCGCTGCGCGCGTCGGTTTTGTCGATGGCGAATATGTACTCTGCCCGACCGCTGAAGAGCTGAGCCGTTCCCGTCTGGACCTGGTCGTTGCCGGTACCTCGCAAGCCGTGTTGATGGTTGAATCGGAAGCCGATGAGCTGTCCGAAGCCGTGATGCTGGGCGCCGTGGTCTTTGGCCACGATCAGATGCAAGCCGCGATCAAGGCGATCAACGAGCTGGCTGATGATGTGAATCCGGAACTGTTCGCCTGGGAAGAGCCAGTCAAGAACGAAGTGCTGGCAAAACAGATCCGCGAACTCTCCAGCGCCGGTCTCGAAGCTGCCTACAAGATCCGCTCCAAGCAATTGCGCACCCATGCCGTGAACGATGTCTGGGCGCAGGTCAAAGCCGCGCTGATCACTGAAGAAACCGGCACACTGGCTGCCAACGAGATCAAGGATCTCTTCCATAGCCTGGAAGCCGAGATCGTGCGTGGCCAGATTCTGCGTGGCGAGCCGCGCATCGACGGTCGCGACACCCGCACCGTGCGCCCGATCACCATCCGTACCGGCGTGTTACCGCGCACCCACGGTTCCGCCCTGTTTACCCGTGGCGAAACCCAGGCGCTGGTGGTGGCTACGCTCGGCACCAAGCTCGACGAGCAACGCATCGATGCGCTGATGGGCGAGTACACCGACCGCTTCATGTTGCACTACAACTTCCCGCCGTACTCCACCGGTGAAGTGGGTCGCGTCGGTACGCCGAAGCGCCGCGAAATCGGTCACGGCCGCCTGGCCAAGCGTGCACTGATTGCCATGCTGCCGAAGCCGGAAGACTTCAGCTACTCGATGCGCGTGGTTTCCGAAATTACCGAATCCAACGGTTCGTCGTCGATGGCTTCCGTCTGCGGCGGCTGCTTGGCGCTGATGGATGCCGGGGTGCCGATGAAGAACCACGTGGCCGGTATCGCCATGGGCCTGATCAAGGACGGCAACCGTTTCGCCGTGCTGACCGACATTCTGGGCGATGAAGATCACCTCGGCGACATGGACTTCAAGGTGGCCGGGACCGAAGGCGGCGTGACCGCGCTGCAGATGGATATCAAGATCAACGGTATCACTAAGGAAATCATGAAGGTGGCACTGGATCAGGCCAAGGAAGGCCGTGTGCATATCCTCGGCATCATGAAGGGCGCGCTCGACGGCGCTCGTCAGGAAGTTTCCGAGCATGCACCGCGTCTCTACACCATGAAGATCAATCCGGAAAAAATCCGTGACGTGATCGGCAAGGGCGGCGCCGTGATCCGTGCGATCACCGAAGAAACCGGCACCACGATCGACATCCAGGAAGACGGCACCATCACCATCGCTTCGGTTACCGCCGAAGGCGCGGATGCGGCCAAGAAGCGCATCGGCGAGATCACTGCCGAAGTCGAAATCGGCAAGATCTACGAAGGCCCCGTGGTCAAGATCCTCGACAACAACGTCGGCGCGATCGTTTCCATCATGCCGGGCAAGGATGGTCTGGTACACATCAGCCAGATCGCCAATGAGCGTGTCAAGAACGTCAGCGACTACCTGAAAGAAGGCCAGGTCGTTCGCGTGAAGGCGCTGGAACAAGACGAACGGGGTCGCGTGCGTCTCTCCATCAAGGCCGTGCTGAACGAAGAAAATCCGCCTGTTGCCGCTGAAGCCGCTCCGGCTCCTGTCGCTGCACCGGAAGCGCCGGCTGCCGAGTAATCGCCAGTTAGGCTGCAAGTGAAAACGCCAGTCCGCAAGGGCTGGCGTTTTTGTTTGAACGCTCAAAAGGGCGAGAAGACGAAGGCGGCAATAAAAAAACGCCAGCCGCTTGGGCTGGCGTGGTGATGCGATGTATGGACTTACACCGTGATGCGCCGCGCTTCCATGTAGTACCGCTTTTCTTCTGCATCGCCCATGCTGAACGATTTGCGCGGCAACGGGCCGTTTTCCTGTACCCAGCCGATCAGCGTTTCGCGTGCGATTACCGGCAGGAAGAAGCATCCTGCGCCCTCGGCGGCGAGCTTCTTGTTGTCTTCCCAGCCGTGGATGAAGTCGATGCGTGCACTGGCGTCGCTTTCCTTGTGACGCGCGTAGAGCTCGTCGACCAGCGCCGGGGGCAGCTTTTTCACTTCCGGCTGGTAGGCGATGGCGAAGTATTGCTGGCCGTTGAAGAAGCCGGCTTTGTCCTGGCCCTGCGGGCTGACCAGCAGAGCTTGCAGATCCGCTTCGGCAATCGGCGTGACGGTGGCGACTTCGCTGCTGGTTTTGAGCGCTGCGGCAAGACCAGCTACGTCCTTGGTGAAGACCACGCGGTGGATCGGCTCGAACATCAGGCCCGGGCTGTGGATGTTGACGATTTCTGCCAGCGCGAAGCGTGCCGGGTGGGCGAGGATTTCTTCCTGCGATTTGCCGGCGGTGGCGAGTTCGGTCTTGGTTTCTTCCCAGCGTGCCTTCGCGGTGGCCAGGCTGTGGTTGCCGTCGCCCATGGCGAAGAACAGCGGTTCCTGGCTGTTTTGCGCTGCAATGGTGGCGTCGAGCAGCTTTTCCAGAACGGCGATGATGTGTTCAACTTGTTCGGCCTTGCTGATGCGCCAGCCCTGCAGGTGGCCGCCGTGCTGCATCAGTTCGACATCGTATGCCGGTTCAAATTCGGCTACCTTGGCTGCCAGGCCTTCGATCAGTTCGCGTGCCGGGTCGGCGACCAGGATCATGATGTGTGGCAGTTCCAGCGGCGCGGCGCGGCGTACTGCAAGGCGCGGCGGAATGCGGTCGACAATGGTGCCTTCGGTGGCGCGGATCAGGCTCTTCGAATCGCGCGCGTAGCTGTAGCGCTCCAGGTCCATGGCAAACAGCAAGCCTTCGCGGGTGCCGGAATGCGCCGTGGTGCGCTTGATATAGGTGATGGCTTCGCCGCGGTTTTCCAGGATACCTTGCGCCAGATATTCGGCCATCTTGCCGTGGATCGCGCTGATGCGCGCATCAATGCCGGGCTGTTCCAGGAAAATCTCGGGCAGGGTGATACGCAGGGTGGACGGCGCTTCGCCAACGAGGCTGTCTACCGTATTCCAGTAGGCGTGGTCGGAGGTGTACTGGTCACAGGCAACGACCGACCATTTAGCCAGATCGACTCCGGCCTTGGGCAGCAGCGCTTCGGGAATACGGATGCCCAGACGCGCAAGGCGGCTGGCGAATTGTTCGTTGAGAGTCGGCATGGAGGCTCCGGGAGGTCAGTAAAATCGCAAAGATCAAGATTCTAGCAAATCAGGCTCGATTAGCCGTGGCAATTCTTGCAGAGTTTTGATGGTCGGGCAGGATTGAGCGGGCTGGTTGCGCCAGTTGAACCAGACGGCACGCAGGCCTGCGGCTTGCGGTGCGGCAACGTCGGCGGCATAACTGTCGCCGATCATGATGATTTGCTGCGGCGGCACATCCAGTGCGCCGATAATGCTTTGCCAGAAGCGCGGGTCGGTCTTGGCAAAACCCAGGGTTTTCTTGCAGAAAATGATATCGATGAACCGTGCCAGTCCCACGCGTACCAGTGCCGCACGGATATCCTCTTCGTTGGATTCGGACGCGCCACTGGCGATGCCGACGCGGCCATGCGTCTGAGCCCACGGTAGTACGTTCAGCGCGCCGGGCAGGGCGGATACATGCGGCCATTGCCACATCGGGCCGGTTTGCGCGGGGTAGTCGCGCATCAGCGTGTCGCCCCAGTCGAAAAGAAAAACACGGTTCATGGTTTGCCAGAAAAAACAGCCAATCGGATAGATTGGCTGTGGGTTGATCGGGTCAAAGTAAAATCAATCTGCGCCGCAGCACTTCTTGTATTTCTTGCCGCTGCCGCACGGACAGGGATCATTGCGGCCGACCTTGGGGCCATCGTGAACGACGGTTTCCACGTGGCCGAATTTACGCTCCAGCCAGCGATGCAGGACGCCCTCCACCAGCCAGGGGAGCTCGTCAACGCGCTCTTCGCGTTCGCGGCGGTTCAAGACTTCGCTGGTGCGTTCCGGGTGACGGCCCAATTCGAGGGTCATGATGTCGCACACCAGGTCGGACATTTCTTCGTCCTCGTCCATGGCTTCGACCCATTCGTCCTCGCGCAGCATCAGGCCAGCCCGGAAGCCCCCCGCCCAATATTGGCCGAGCGTATCCTTCCATTTGTCGTCACCGGTGTCTTCCTGCAGGATGAGTGGAAAATAAAGCGGCTCGTCGTCGGACTGCTTTTCCCGCGCCGGCGCCGCGAAATTGCTCGCGACATAGTCGGACTGACGCACGATCAAGTCGCGAATGGCTGAGTCGAAGTTGTCCGGCAGGTGCCCGCCGAAGACTTCCGGCAACCACTGTTCGACTGGCGTGCTGTCCGGGCCGATGGCCAGCGCCACCAGGAAACCGTCCAGCATTTCCAGATCCATGGTTTCTTCCGGCGTCGCATCGGACATCAGATAGTTATCCAGCAGATCGAGTTCTTCGTTGCTCAATTGGTTCATGGTAAAGCTCCTTGCATTGATCATTCCTGTGCGCTGGCCGCCGGTGGGGCTGAGCTGTTGCTGACAAGTCTATCGCGTCCTGCCGGTTTGTGGGTCATGGCACACGCAGTTTTTTATGTGCAAATATGACAACGCCCGACGGCAGGCGTCGGGCGTTGCAGGTGAGCCAATGCAAGGAGGGGTTACAGCGTTACCGCATGTTCCCGGGTTTCGTGGAAGATGATCTTGGGCCAGCGCTCCTGCGTAAGTTGCAGGTTGACGCGACTGGTGGCCAGATACGCCAGACTGTCAGCAGCGTCGCGCCCCAGGTTGTTGACCAACTGTTTTTCGAAATCGGCCAGCATCTTGGCATCGTCGCAGGTTACCCAGCGCGCGGTGTAGATTGTGGTCGACTCGAAAATCGCTTCCACGCCGTATTCGTTGGCAAGCCGGCTGGCAACCACTTCAAACTGCAGCACGCCGACAGCACCCAGAATCAGGTCGGCACCGTTCAGCGGCTTGAATACCTGTACCGCACCTTCTTCACCCAGTTGTTGCAAACCTTTTTGCAGTTGCTTGATCTTGAGCGGATTGCGAATGCGCACGATGCGGAACATTTCCGGCGCAAAGTAAGGGATGCCGGTGAAGGACAGTGCTTCGCCTTCGGTGAACGAATCGCCTATCTGGATATTGCCGTGGTTGGGCAGACCGATGATGTCGCCGGCGTAGGCTTCCTCAACCTGTTCGCGACCTTGGGCCATGAAGGTGACGACCGAGTTGGCGGCGATATCGCGCCCAAGGCGCAAATGCTTGAGCTTCATGCCGCGCGAAAACTCGCCGGAGCATACTCGCATGAAGGCGATGCGGTCGCGGTGCTTTGGATCCATGTTGGCCTGGATCTTGAACACGAAGGCCGAGAATTTCTCCTCGGTCGGCGCAACCATGCGGCTGGTGGCATCGCGTTCGCCCGGTGCGGGCGCCCAGTCGACCAGTGCATTCAGGATTTCGCGCACGCCGAAGTTGTTGATCGCGGAACCGAAGAACACCGGAGTCAGCTCACCGGCGAGAAATTCTTCCAGCACGAACGGGTGCGACGCGCCCTGCACCAGTTCGAGTTCCATGCGGGTGTGGCCGATTTCTAGCGGAAAAAGTTCGTCCAGGCGAGGGTTGTCGAGACCCTTGATCACTTCGGCGATCTCGTTGGCTTTTTCGCTGCCCGGCGAGAACAGCAGCACTTCGTCGCGCAGGATGTGATACACGCCGCGGAAAGTCTTGCCCATGCCGATCGGCCAAGTCACCGGCGCGCAGCGAATTTTTAGCACCGATTCGACTTCGTCCAGCAGTTCCAGGCTGTCGCGTACTTCCCGGTCGCACTTGTTCATGAAGGTGATGATCGGGGTGTTGCGCAGGCGACAGACGTTCAACAGCTTGATCGTCTGTTCTTCCACGCCCTTGGCGGCATCGATCACCATCAAGGCGGAATCGACGGCGGTCAGCACGCGGTAGGTGTCTTCGGAAAAATCCTGGTGGCCCGGGGTGTCGAGCAGGTTGACCACGTGGTCGCGGTAATCGAACTGCATGACTGAAGAGGCCACCGAAATGCCGCGCTGCTTTTCGATTTCCATCCAGTCGGACGTGGCTGACTTGCCGCCTCTCTTGGCTTTCACGGCACCGGCCAGCAGGATCGCGCCTGAAAACAGCAAGAGCTTTTCGGTCAGCGTGGTTTTACCGGCATCCGGGTGGGAGATGATGGCGAAGGTGCGGCGGCGGCCGACTTCGCGGGCTAAATCAGTCATGGCAGGCTAAGGCTTGGAAAAACCCGCAATTTTACGCTATCCAGTCGCAGATGTATTCCGGCAATGCAGTGCCGACGATGTCGCGTGGACTAATTGCCGACTTCGACCGTGCCGTTGGCGCGTGCAATGCCCTGAATGGTCTGGCCGTTGCTGATCTTGACGCGCACCGGCTGGCCTTCCTGCGCATTGGCGAGCGCAGTGCCTTCGTTCATGACCTCGATGCCGTCGGCTCGGAACAATACCCGTACTTTCTGGTGCTGCTGGATGACCACCGGGCTGCGCAGCATTTCCTGGCGCAAGGGATTGCCAGCGGCAACCGAAGAGTTGAGCGTGCGGCCCAAAGCTTGTGCCGGGTCGAGTATCACCGAGCCGGGCAGGTTGGCCAAGTCGCCTTGCTGCGGGTTGATGTCGCCATCGGTGATTTCGTGGTTGGCCGCAAGCGGACGGGCCGCGGCGATGTAGGTTACGTTGATCGACACCTGCACCGGCTGCGAGATCGACCAGCTTGCCCCGTCGATGCACTGTATGCGCAGCATGGTTTTTCCGATCAGGCGATAACCGGGCGGCAGGGAAACCTGCATGTCGCGGCAGGCATCCAGGCGCAGTCCGCTATCCAGCGCGCCAAGCTGGTAGGAAGCGATGCCCGGGGAATTGGCGAGCGATTGATCCAGCCAATTGCGCGCCATGCGCTGGATGGCGGTCAAATCCTGCTTTTGCGCGGCCAAGGCCGGCCCGGAGCAAACAAGCGCCAGCAAAATGGGAAGGATAAATGGCTTCATGTCGATGATTATAGGCGTGCACGTTGCCATCGCCTACAATCAACTGATCAGTTGGAGGAGAGATAGATGCTGGATTTGTTGTTTGGTGTAACAACGTTGTTGGTATTGCTGACTGGCATGCTGGTCATTGTTCGGCTGCAGGCGCTAACCACTGCTCAGCAACAATCGCTGGAGCTAATGGCCGAGGAAATGGAAGACAAGCATCGTGCCATATTGGGTAGTTTGCACGAAGGTCTGACGCGCCAAGCTGAAAGCACGCATACCGCGCTGACTCAGCAGGGCGATCTGCTGCACGATGCCGTCGCGCGTTCCGGCGAGCGCCTGCGCGACAGCATGACCATGGCTTTCGATCGCCAGCGCTCCGGCGTGGCTACGGAATTGAAAGAAACTCGCACGGTCCTGGAGAGATTGCAGGCATCCCAAGCGGATAGTCTATCCCATTTGCGCCTGGCCTTGACCACCACGCTGTCGGAAACGCGGGAACAAACTGCCAAGCAGCTGGTGGATATTTCGGCCGACCTGCGTGCCAAGCAGGATGCCTTGCGCGAGGAAGTATTGCTCAAGCTGGCACAGATGCTGGTCGAGCAATCCACGCGCGAGATGGACTTGCTACAGAGTACCCTTAACCAATCGACCCAGCAGCTGGCGGCCCGGGTGGGCGAGTTGACCAAGACGGCGGATGATCGACTGGCCGAGATTTCGGGCAAGGTGACCGAACGGCTGGATGAAGGCTTCAAGAAAACCAATGAAACCTTCGCTAGCGTGATGGCGCGTCTGGCCACGATCGACGAGGCGCAGAAGAAGATCGACGGACTGACTTCCAATGTGGTGAGTTTGCAGGAATTGCTCGGCGACAAGCGTTCGCGCGGTGCGTTCGGCGAAGTGCAGCTGGAGCATCTGATCAGCAATATGCTGCCGGCGCAGGTGTACGAATTGCAGGCGACGCTGCCTAACGGTGCGCGTGCCGATTGTTTGTTGAAACTGCCCGAGCCGACCGGTACCGTGGCTGTGGATTCCAAGTTCCCGCTGGAAAACTATCATCGCATGTTCGATCCGAATGTGGACAAGATCGCGGCCACGCGTGCATTCAAGGCTGATGTGAAAAAGCATATCGACGATATTGCCAACAAGTACATCATCCCGAACGTGACGGCCGATGGCGCTGTCATGTTTATTCCGGCCGAGGCGGTTTTTGCCGAGATTCATGCCTACCACCCGGAGTTGGTGCAACATGCGCAAAACCGACGGGTGTGGATTGTTTCACCGACCACGCTGATGGCGGTGCTCAATACGGCGCGAGCGGTGATCAAGGATGTGGAAACCCGCCGGCAGGTGCATATCATCAAGGAAGCACTGGGCAAACTGAGCCAGGAATTCAGCCGCTTTGACGACCGGATGAAGAAACTTGCCACGCATATCCGCCAGGCGCATGACGATGTGCAACAGGTCAGCATCACCAGCGAAAAAATTTCGCGCCGCTTTATCGAGATAGAACAGGTGCGCCTGGAAGATGGCGAGACGACGCCGGCGCTGGTCGATGGGTCTGACACGGATTCGGGTGTGGTGCCAGAGTTTCAATAAGTGTGTGAATAGGGTTGTGATGGATAAAAGGGCCACTTGGAAAAGTGGCCCTTTGCTTGTGGCTCAGCAGACAAAGAATCCGCGCGCGCGGAACTGGTTGCGTACGCGTTCGATGAGTTCCTGCGAAGGTGGCGGGACATTGGTCAGTTCGTAATCCAGACCAAGCTCTTCCCACTTGTGTTCGCCCATCTTGTGGAAGGGCAGCACCTCGACCCGTTCGATGCCCTTGAGCGTGGTCAGGTATTCGGCCAGTTTTTCCACGTCGTCGTAGTCATCGGTCCAGCCGGGCACGAGCACATAGCGAATCCACATTTTCTTGCCCATGCGCGTTAGCCGTTCGGCGAAATCGAGCGTAGGCTGCAACGGCTTGCCAGTAAGGCGTTCATATTTTTCCGGATTGAACTGCTTGATATCGAGCAACACCAGATCGACATTGTCGAACCATTCGTCTTCCAGATGCGCGGCCAGGAAGCCCTGGGTATCCAGCGCGGTATGTAGTTTCAGTTCGGTCTTGACCCGGTAGAAGATTTCGCCCACGTAATGGGCCTGCATCAGCGGTTCGCCGCCGGAAATGGTCACGCCGCCGGCGAAACGCAAAAAGTTAGCGTACTTGCCGATTTCCTTCAGTACTTCGTCGACCGACATCAGCTTGCCGTTGCGCATCTTCCAAGTGTCCGGATTGTGGCAATACAGGCAGCGAAACTGGCAGCCGGAGACAAACAGCACAAAGCGCATGCCGGGGCCATCGACGGCGGCGCCGGTTTCGATCGAGTGGACGAAGCCGGATAGTTTGCCGTTTTCGTCAACGCAAGCCGGGGCAATTTCACCGAGGGGCTTGATGGGGATGGTTTCGCTCATGATGATTCCAGAATGGTTTAATAATTATTTTTTCATTATATAAAAAAACGGGTTAACAGCCGAAGCCATTAACCCGTGATGTTTGCCCGTCAGGCCCCGGTCGGGGCCCGGCGCTTAGCAGTGGACGTGGAAGGTACGGTTGATCACGTCAAGTTGCTGTTCGCGGGTGAGCTTGATGAAGTTCACGGCATAGCCCGAAACGCGGATGGTGAGCTGCGGATACTTTTCCGGGTGCTCCATGGCATCCAGCAAGGTATCTTTGTTCAGCACGTTCACGTTGATGTGGAAGCCTTGTGCCGAGCAGAAACCATCCAGGCAGTTCGTCAGGTTGTTCACGCGGTCGGTCAGCGTGTGGCCCAGTGCATCCGGCGTGGAGGTGGCGGTCCAGGAGATGCCATCCAGCGCAGCGTCGTACGGCAGCTTGGCAACCGAAGCGCCTGCAGCCACGAAGCCCGACTTATCGCGGCCGTTCATCGGGTTTGCGCCCGGAGCGAACGGTTCGCCAGCGCGGCGACCATCCGGCGTATTGCCGGTCTTCTTGCCGTACACCACGTTGGAGGTGATGGTCAGCACGGATTGGGTCGGCAAGCTGTTGCGGTAGGTCTTGTGCTTGCGGATCTTGTTCATGAACTCTTCAACCAGCCACACAGCGATCTGGTCAACGCGGTCATCGTTGTTGCCGAAGGCCGGGTATTCGCCTTCGATTGCAAAGTCGGTGGCCAGGCCTTGTTCGTCACGGATGATCTTGACCTTGGCGTACTTCACGGCGGACAACGAGTCAGCGGCAACCGACAGACCGGCGATACCGCAAGCCATGGTGCGCAGGATGTCGCGGTCGTGCAGTGCCATTTCGATGCGCTCGTAATGGTACTTGTCGTGCATGTAGTGAATGGCGTTCAGGGCCTTGATGTAGGTCGTGGCCAGCCAATCCATCATCTTGTCGAACTTGGCAACCAGTTCGTCGTACTCGAGGTATTCCGAGGTGATCGGCTCGAAGCCTTCGGCTACCTTGAGACCCATCTTTTCATCCACGCCGCCGTTGATGGCGTACAGCATGGCCTTGGCCAGGTTGGCACGGGCGCCGAAGAATTGCATTTGCTTGCCAACGCGCATGGCGGAGACGCAGCAGGCGATGGCGTAGTCATCGCCCCAGTGCGGCAGCATCACATCGTCGGATTCGTACTGAATCGCGCTGGTTTCGATCGAAACCTTGGAGCAGAAGTCCTTGAAGCCCTTCGGCAGCTTGGTCGACCACAGCACGGTCAGATTGGGTTCCGGTGCCGGGCCCAGGTTGTTCAGGGTGTTCAGTATACGGAAGCTGCTCTTGGTAACCAAGGAGCGGCCATCTTCGGACATACCGCCGATGGATTCGGTCACCCAGGTCGGGTCGCCCGAGAACAGTTGATCGTATTCCGGGGTGCGCAGGAAACGCACGATCCGCAGCTTCATCACCAGGTCATCAATCATTTCCTGGGCTTGGGCTTCGCTAATCGTACCTTCTTTGATGTCGCGATCGATGTATACATCGAGGAAGGTGGAGATGCGGCCAATCGACATGGCGGCACCGTTTTGTTCCTTCACGGCAGCCAGGTAGCCGAAGTAGGTCCACTGCACGGCTTCCTTACCGGTGGCAGCCGGACGGCCGATGTCGCAACCGTAGGAAGCAGCCATCTGCTTCAGTTCGTTCAGGGCCTTGATTTGTTCGGACAGCTCTTCGCGGGTGCGCAGCACGTCTTCGGTGAAGTCGACGTAGTCGAGTTCGGCTTTTTCGCGCTTCTTGTCTTTGATCAGGAAATCGACGCCGTACAGGGCTACGCGGCGATAGTCGCCGATGATACGGCCACGGCCGTAGGCATCGGGCAGGCCGGTGATCACGCCGGTCTTGCGGCAGGCCAGGATGTCCGGGCTGTAGGCATCGAACACGCCCATGTTGTGGTCTTTGCGATACAGGCGGAAGGCTTCTTCAACCTTCGGATCCAGCTTGAAGCCGTAGGCTTCCAGGCCATTTTGCACCATGCGCAGGCCGCCGTTCGGCACAATGGCACGCTTCAACGGAGCATCGGTCTGCAGGCCGACGATCACTTCTTTGTCTTTGTTGATGTAGCCAGGGCCGTGGGCAACGATGGAGGCGCCGATATCGGCGGATACATCGAGTACGCCCTTGGCGCGCTCTTCCTTCAACAGGACCGAGAGTTCTTCCCACAACTTGGTGGTGCGCTCGGTCGGGCCGGCCAGGAAGGCGTCATCGCCGGTGTATTCGGTGTAGTTTTTCTGGATAAAGCCGCGAACATCGACTTTGGTCTGCCATTCGCCGCCGGCAAAACCGCGCCAGGCTTCAAGACCTACTTTAACTTCGGGTGCGTTCATGGTGGAGCTCCTCGTTGCGAAATGTCTGTTTGACGATTCCTGCCAGTCTCTCGGCCTTTGCGGTTTGCCGCAGTGGCGTACTGGGATTTGTTGCTAGATTAACACCGGGTTTGGTCACGGGCTTTGTAATTAATTCATAAGAAAACCGGTAATTCAATTATGTGGTGTATTTGATGTTGATCAATATTTAAATATTGATATTGGAATACTCTAATAGAATTTTTCGAAATTTTCGCAATGATTTGAATTGCTGCGGTGCGGAAAACGTGTTTTTTTTATCATGGATGTTGGCGTTTGATTTTAATAAGAATTTTATCAGTACGCGGCGAGTTTGGCCTAAAAAAAACGCCGGATGGCGGCGTTTTTTTTAGGCCGGAATTTCTACCGTTAATACCGCACTGCAACATGGTTGTCGCCCAGGTAATTTTTGAGTTGGATCAATAAATCATCATGTAGCGTTACGCGCCACGTATCACCCAAGCGTAGCAGACATTTTGCAGAATGGTTGTGATAATCAATTTCAATCTGGCAGCTTCCTTCACGCCAATCACTAAGGATATCGCGCAGGCGTTGTGTATCGGCCATGTCGCTGATATTGAGCTGTAGTGCGCGCGCAAACAGGCTCCTGGCCTCGCCGATATCGTGAATCTTGTCGGCAATCACGCGCACGCCACCGCCGTTGAAGCGGTCTTCGCTGACCTTGCCTTCCACGATCAGTAACGCATCTTCTTTCAGCTTCGCCCGATTGGTTTCAAAAGCTTCGCTGTAGACGGCGACCTCCTGCTTGCCGTTGCCATCGTCAAGCTGTACGAAGGCCATGCGGCCGCGTTCGCCATTCTTGACGCGCAATGCGGTGACGATGCCGGCGATGATTTGCGGTTCGCGTCTGGGTTCCAGCCGGTCGAGCCGGGTCTTGATAAAGCGCTTGATGGTTTCTGCGTGCGCGGCGAACGGGTGGCCGGAGAGGAAGAAGCCAATCGCGGTTTTTTCTTCGGCCAGCTTTACCCGCTCATCCCAGCGCGGTACTTCGATCACGTCCACGCCGGGCGCGGCGGAGGGCTCAAAGACATCGAACAAGCTGATCTGGTTGGCGTTGGCGGCTTCGGCCTCGGCAAGTTGCATGGCCTGTTCAACGTTGGCCAGCAGGCGTGCGCGATGATCATCGATCGCGTCGAAAGCCCCGCCGCGGATCAGTGCTTCGATCACGCGCTTGTTGACTTCCTTCTTGTCGGTGCGGCGGCAGAAGTCGTACAGGTCCTTGAACGGACCCCCTTCGGTGCGTTGGGCCACGATCATGTCGACTGCGCCTTCGCCCACCCCCTTGATCGCGCCCAGCGCGTAGCGGATTTCCTTGCGCGAAACGGGCACGAAGCGATAGAAGCTGTGATTCACGTCGGGCGGCAGGATGGTCAGCCCGTTGAGGTCGACGCAATCGTCGTAAAAAACCTTGAGTTGATCGGTGTCGTTCAATTCCGTCGACATGGTCGCGGCCATGTAGGCTGCACAGTGGTGCGCCTTGAGCCAGGCCGTGTGATAGGCCACCAGCGCATAAGCGGCGGCATGCGACTTGTTGAAGCCGTAACCGGCGAATTTCTCCATGTAATCGAAGATTTCGTTGGCTTTGGTTTCCGGGATGTCTTTCTTCGCTGCACCCTCGACGAACATGGCGCGCTGAGCGAGCATCTCCTCGACTTTCTTCTTGCCCATGGCTCGGCGCAACAAGTCGGCGCCGCCGAGCGAGTAGCCACCGCAAACCTGCGCGGCCTGCATCACCTGCTCCTGGTACACCATGATGCCGTAGGTGGGCGCGAGCACGGGCTCCAGCAGCGGGTGCAGGTACTCGAAGCGCTCGCCATGCATCCGCTTGGTGAAATCCGGAATCAGATCCATCGGGCCCGGACGGTAGAGCGCGACGAACGCGATAATTTCCTCGAACTGCTTGGGTCGCGCCTCAATCAGCATCTTCTTCATGCCGGACGATTCAAACTGGAACACGGCAGTGGTATTGCCGCTGGCAAAGACCCGATACGCGGCAGCATCATCCAGCGGCAGCTTGGCAACATCCACGTCTTCGTTGTTGACCTGCTTGATATAGCGCTGGGCGAGCTCAATGATGGTCAGGTTGCGCAGGCCCAAGAAGTCGAACTTCACCAGGCCGATCTGTTCCACGTCGTCCTTGTCGAGCATGGAAACCGGGCTGGCTTCCTCGCTGCTGGCAAGATAAACCGGGCAGAAATCGGTGATCTTCCCCGGTGCAATCAACACGCCCCCGGCGTGCATGCCAATACCGCGCGTCAAATCTTCCAGCTTCAGCGCCAGATCGAGCAACTGCCCGGCATCTTCATCATCGATCAGCTGCTTGATCTGCGGCTCGATTTCCATGGCTTGGGCGAGTGGCAACGGCTTGTTGGCTTCAAGCGGGATCAGCTTCGACAGCCGGTCGCACAGAAAAAAGGGCAGGTCGAGCACGCGGCCGACGTCGCGCACTACGGCCTTGGACGACATGGTGCCGAAGGTGGCGATCTGGCTCACGGCCTCTTCACCATACTTCTTCCGGGTGTACTCGATCACGCGCCAGCGGTTTTCCTGGCAGAAATCCACGTCGAAGTCGGGCATGGAGACCCGTTCGGGGTTCAGGAAACGTTCGAACAGCAGTGCGTATTTGAGCGGATCAAGATCGGTAATCTTCAGCGAATAGGCCACGAGCGAACCCGCGCCCGAACCCCGGCCCGGACCAACTGGGCAGCCATTCTTTTTGCCCCAGTTGATAAAGTCCGCCACGATCAGGAAGTAGCCGGGGAAGCCCATCTTGATAATCGTGTCGCATTCGAATTTCAGCCGTGCTTCATAGTTGGGGCGTTGTGCTTCGCGCACGGCCGGATCGGGGTAGAGGTGCTCCAGGCGCTCTTCCAGGCCGCGCTTTGCCTCGTAGACCAGGAAGTCGTCCAGCGTCATGCCGTCCGGTGTGGGGAACAGCGGCAGGTAGTTCTTGCCCAGCGTGATGGTGACATTGCAGCGTTGGGCGATGCCCACCGAGTTGGCAAGCGCCTCGGGAATATCATGGAACAGCGCCGCCATCTCGTCGGGCGACTTGAAGTACTGTTCTTCGGTAAAACGCCGCGGGCGGCGTTTGTCCGCCACCATGTAACCGTCCGCGATGCAGGTGCGTGCCTCGTGCGCCTGGAAGTCGTCGCGATCCATGAACTGGATCGGGTGGGTGGCGACGACGGGCAGATCAAAAACCTGGGCGAGGTCGAGATGGCCGGCGATGCTGGTTTCGCATTCGTTCTGGCCGGTGCGCTGCAGCTCCAGGTAAAAATTGCCCGGAAATTGTTCTGACCACCACTGGGTGGCTTGCCGGGCGGCGTCTTGATTGTTGTTGAGGATGGCCTGGCCGATTTCGCCCAGCTGCGCGCCGGAGAGGGCGATCAGGTCGGCATTGCTGGCGGCTGCAATCCATTCCTTGCGGATTTCCGCCCGGCCGCGGTGCTGGTTGGTGCGGAAGGCTTGCGTCATCAGTTCGCAAAGCCGCCCGTAACCCGCGCGGTTGCGGGCAATCAGTAGCGTGCGGAAAGGCTTGTCCGGGTCTTCTTCGTTGCTGATCCAGGCATCGATGCCGATGATCGGCTTGATGCCCACTTCGCGGCAGGCTTTGTAATGCTTGACCATGCCGAACAGGTTCATCAGGTCCGAAAGCCCCAGTGCGGGCATGCCCAGCTTCTGGGCGCGACTGACGGCGGCGTTGTACTTGGGTTTTTCGCTGACGCGCACGATACCGTCGGTGACGGAAAATTCGGAATGCAGGCGCAGATGGATAAAGGCAGGTGAGTTCATGGCGCGATTTTACCACCGGTGATCGCGGGTAGGCCGCCGTGCATTGAATTCATGGTCTGGATGGACGGGCGGAACCCTTCGGCGATCCCTTGACTCAAACCAACCGAGGAAGCGATTCAAGGGGCTGCCATGGATGCGAATCTGCTTACGGTGGTCGAGAGCGATACCAATCTTGAGGTGCGCGCTGCGGCGGGGCTTTTGCCGGTGAGGCCGGTGGCCAGCGAGCCAGTGCGCGTTGCCGGGGCCAAGGTCCGAATTCCCCAAGGATTGCCTGGGCCTGAACGCAACAATCCTGCAGGAGTGGGCGGGAGTGTGGATGTCTGGGTCTGAATATCTGCAATTAACCGAGGGTTCGATTTTTTTCTGGAAAAATGGCTGAGGTGTAGAAGTTTCGGCCATACCTGACAATTCAGTAATATTGATGGTGTGCTACTCTCGGATCGATTCAATTTCCATCCAACCGGAATTACGCACCATGATTAACCGCTTGTTTTTCACCGCAACCATCGTCCTGTATGCATGTCATGTTTACGCATATGACGCGCAAGACAAGATCGTTGCGAAACAAGGCTCCATGCCCGTCATTCTCACGGTGCCACATGATGGCGGCGAAGCGCTGGGCTGGATAAGCGCTCGAACCCAAGGTGCTGTCGTCCGCGATACCGGGACGCAAGAGCTGGCTGAACGCACGGTCGATGCGTTGGAAAAGAAAACGGGAAATCGGCCCTACCTGGTGATTGCCAAATTCAGCCGGAAATTTCTGGATGCCAACCGAAGCGAAGAAGAGGCCATGGAGTCTGTGGAAGCGCTTCCTGCATACCGTGCCTATCACGACCAGATCGCCCGGTTCGTCGCTGAGATATCGGCGCGATTTCCGGATGGGGCACTACTGATCGACGTGCATGGTCAATCGGATGATCCCGGTACGATATTTCGCGGAACCCGAGGCGGGCTGACCGTAAAGACCTTGTTGAAGAAGTATGGAAAGGAAGTACTGCAGGGGGAGTACAGCATCACAGGTGTTCTGCAGGGCAAGGGTTATCAGGTGTTTCCACCCGTTGAAGCCAGTGGCTTGAAGGAAGACCGAAGATTCAGCGGCGGGTATACCGTTTTTACCTACGGAAGCCAGATGTCACACGGGATCGATGCCATTCAGCTTGAGTTTGGCAAGTGGGCAAGAAGCAAATCCGGCCTGGCGGAAGACTTGGCGGATTCTATTCTCGTCTTCTCGCAAAAATATATTCCAGCCTTTGCGAAGTGATGCCAAGGCCTATTGAACCCCTATTCGATCAGTCTTGAGGTGTGAGGGAAAGTGCCTGGTCCGGCTGCACTTTCCAGGCGCCGGAGAGCCGCCATTGACCCGCCATATCGCTGAGTTCAACTTGCCAGGCCGATTGTTCGAGTGGCTGGGGCAGGGTGGCAACCCACATTTGCGGGCCTTGGGGTGAGAGCCGGGCCGATTGATCGAAGCCTGCGCGGGTGGGGTGCATCAGCTTGAGTTGCAATTCACCCGTGACCGACTGGTTCAGCAGTATGCGCAAGGTGCGGCGATCTTCGCCCAGCAATATTTGCGCTCCCAGCTTGCGTGCGCTGGCAGCCTGGTCGCGATGCAGATCCTTGTTGATCTCTTTGCCGCGCTGGTAATAGTCGTCCGCAACCAGGCCGTCATCGGTATGGGCGGCGATATAGAAGGTGACAAAACCGCCAATGACGGCCGAGAACGGCAGGGCAATCAGCAGCCACACGAAGGGGTGGCGGTACCACGGTTTATTCTCGGGCGGGGTGTTTTTCATCGTCGTGCTCATCTTCCGTAGAAGCTGGTTTTGGCTTCCGTGCGTGTTGCCGGATCATCGGCCGCAATGACAATGATTTTTACCGGGTGACTGCCCGGTTGGGCATTTTCGGCATCGGTTTGCAGGGTGAAGCCGAGGTCGACCATGTCCGCGGCTTTGACCTTGAACCGGCCGCCATCCTTGGCGACTACTTGCAGATTGGGTAATCCTTCGGCCCGGATGATGAACTCCCGTGTGTTTTCGCTGGCATTCTGCAACTGCAGGCGGTAGCTGTTTTCGATCAGGCCATCGGCGGTTTCGCGTGAGAGCGTGCCGCGGTCGCGGTTGACGTCCAGCTTGAGCGGTTGGCGCAGATAGAGCGAAACCACCGTGGCCAGCGTGACCAGCAGCAGGACGCCGCCATACAGCAAAACGCGCGGACGGCGGATGTGCGCCCAGAAATCGCTTTCCGGGTAGTCGTGCTTGAGCGCGTTTTCGGTGGTGTAGCGGATCAGGCCCTTGGGCGAGCCAATCTTCACCATCACTTCATCGCAGGCGTCGATACAGGCCGCGCAGCCGATGCATTCATACTGCAGGCCGTTGCGGATATCGATGCCGGTGGGGCAGACCTGCACGCACATCGTGCAGTCGATGCAATCGCCCGTGGTCCGGGTCGTGGCGTTTTTCTTGCGGCCGCGCGGCTCGCCGCGTTCGGTGTCGTAGGAGATGATCAGGGTGTCGGCGTCGAACATCGCGCTCTGGAAGCGGGCGTACGGACACATGTATTTGCAGACCTGTTCGCGCAGCCAGCCGGCGTTGCCGTAGGTGGCAAAACCGTAGAAGAACACCCAGAAGGCCTCCCAGGGGCCGAGCCCGAAACTGGTTGCTTCCTGCCAGAGTGTACGGATCGGCGTGAAATAGCCAACGAAGGTAAAGCCGGTCCAGAGCGAGAACACCAGCCAGATCGTGTGCTTGGCGGCTTTTAGCCGCAGCTTGCGCGCGTCCAACGGGCCGTTGTCGAGCTTGATGCGTGCCGGGCGATCGCCTTCCACCCATTTTTCGATCCAGAGGAATATCTCAGTATAGACCGTTTGCGGACAGGCGTAGCCGCACCACAAGCGCCCGCCGACGCTGGTCCAGACAAACAGGCCAATAGCCGACATCAGCAACAGCGCAGTGAGGTAGATAAAATCCTGCGGGAAGAAAACCAGCCAGAAGATGTAGAACTTGTGCTGGGCCAGATCGAACAACAAAGCCTGGCGGTCATTGATGCTGAGCCACGGCATACCATAGAAGAACAGCTGGGTGGCAACAACAAAGAAGATGCGCCACTTGTTGAAAATGCCATTGATCCAGCGCGGGTAGAGCTTGCGATGCTTGGCGTAGAGGCTGATCTCTTCGAACCCGCCCTGATTGTTAACAACATTGACTGGGATGTCTTCCAGTTTTGCCTTGCTCATCGTGACCACTCCGGCTTGGAGAAAAAACGGGCGGGATTTCCCGCCCGGACTACTAGACAACGTGGCTTGTGCAGCCTTCCTCGTTTGATGCGCATGTTGTGTGTCCGTCTAACGGCGGAAATACCACGTTGTTACATCAAACGTGAGTAACACGCGGTTTGTCATCAATAAGAAGGCTTGGTTCCGCTATATGTTGTTGTTTAGGAAATGTGCAGGTTATTTCTTGGCAGCTTCACCTTGTGACAAGCCGTAGACGTAGGAAGTCAGCAGATGCACCTTGGCATCGCCTAGGAAGGCCTGCCAGTTGGGCATCACGTTGGTGCGGCCGTTGGTAATGGTTTCGATGATAGTCTGCTCCGAGCTGCCATATAGCCAGATCTTGTCGGTCAGGTTGGGCGCGCCGATATCTTGGTTGCCCTTGCCTTCCGCGCCATGACAGGCCACGCAAACCTGCTGGTAGGTGGCTTCGCCGCGCTTGGCGCGCAAGTCGTTGTGCTTGCGGCCCGCGAGCAGCAATACATAGTTGGCGACATCCTTGACCTTTTCTTCACCGAAAGCCGCGCCAAAGGCCGGCATCTGTCCCTGACGGCCCTTGTCGATCGTTTCCTTGATCTTTTCCGGGCTGCCACCATGGAGCCAGTCATTGTCGGTCAGGTTCGGAAAGCCCTTGGCGCCCTGTGCGTTGGCACCGTGGCATTGCATGCAGTAGGTCAGGTACAGGCGCTGGCCCATTTCCCTGGCGGTCGGGTCTTTGGCAACTTCCGCAACCGGCATTTTCAGGTACTTGTCGTATAGCGGGCCGAATTGATCCTGTGCCTGCTTGACTTCCTCGCTGTGCTGCCCCGCTGAGGTCCAGCCACGGGCATTGCCGAAGGCGACAAGGCCGGGATAGAGGAACAGGTAGCCCAGGGCAAATGCGATACACAGGTAAAACATAGCAACCCACCAGCCAGGCAGCGGGTTGTTGTATTCGGCCAGGTCGCCATCCCAGGTGTGGCCCATCAGTTCGGGCGTTTCGCCTTTCTTGATGCGAACCACGCTGTTGCTCTTGAGCAAAAGGGCAACGCCGATGATCGAGATCAGCACGATCGCCGCGATATAAAAGCCCCAGAAATTACTGGTGAAGTCGGTCATGTTGTTGTGCTCCGCCAGGGTCAGTGTTGGTTGTTATTCGTTTCGGGCCGGTCGTGTTCCCGGAACGGGATCATCGCCGCTTCGTCAAAATCATTGCGCGCCGCCTTGCTCCAAGCCCAGAAACAGATGGCTAGAAAGCAGAGAAAGCCGAGAACGGTGATGACTATGCGTGCGTCATTGAGCCATTCCATCGTGCTTACCTCTTGTCCTTGAGTGCCAGACCCAAGCCCTGCAAATAGGCGATCACCGCTTCCATTTCGGTCTTGCCCGTGGCTTCTTTTTCGGCTGCGGCAATCTCGGCGTCGGAATAGGGGACGCCCACGGTACGCAAGGCCTTCATGCGGGCCGGGATGCCGGCAGCGTCGACCTTGTTGGCGGCAAGCCAGGGAAAGGCCGGCATGTTGGATTCCGGCACCACGTCACGCGGATTCATCAGGTGCGCCTTGTGCCAGGTATCGGAATAACGTCCGCCCACGCGCGCCAGATCAGGCCCGGTGCGCTTGGATCCCCACTGGAACGGGTGGTCGTAGACCGATTCGCCGCCCACGGAGTAATGGCCATAGCGCTCGGTTTCAGCGCGGAACGGGCGGATCATCTGCGAGTGGCAGTTGTAGCAGCCTTCGCGCACGTAAATGTCGCGGCCTGCCAGTTGCAGCGCGGTGTAGGGCTTGACGCCTGTGACCGGCTGGGTGACGGACTTGGAGAACATCAGCGGCAGAATTTCAACAAACATCGCCACGCTGACAGTGAGTACGGTCAGTACGATCAGCCAGAAGACATTTTCTTCGATCAGTTTTTGAATCTTGTTCATGGGTTTCTCCGGGCCTCAGGCGTGGGCGGCAACCGCCGGAACAGGCGCGTCGATGGCGCTGCCTTCCAGTGCGGTACGCAGCACGTTGTAGAGCATCAGCAGCATGCCGCTGAGGTAGCACAAGCCGCCGAGGAAGCGGATGAAATAGTACGGATAGGTGGCCTTGATCGAATCGATGAAGGCATAAGTGAGCGTGCCGTCATTGTTGACTGCGCGCCACATCTGGCCCTGCATCACGCCGGCAATCCACATCGAGGCGATGTAGAGCACGATGCCGAGGGTGGCGATCCAGAAATGCGCGGTGATCAGCCGCACGCTCCACATTTTTTCCTGGCCGAACAGGCGCGGAACCAAGTAATACAGCGAGCCGATGGTGATCATGCCGACCCAGCCCAGTGCGCCGGAATGCACGTGGCCGATAGTCCAGTCGGTGTAGTGACTGAGCGCGTTCACGGTCTTGATCGACATCATCGGGCCTTCAAAGGTCGACATGCCGTAGAACGACAGCGCGCAGACCAGGAACTTGAGGATCGGGTCGTCGCGCAATTTGTGCCAGGCACCGGAGAGCGTCATGATGCCGTTGATCATGCCACCCCAGCTGGGTGCCAGCAGAATCAAGGAGAACACCATGCCGAGCGATTGGGTCCAGTCGGGCAGGGCGGTGTAGTGCAAGTGGTGCGGGCCGGCCCACATATAAGTGAAGATCAGTGCCCAGAAGTGCACCACGGAAAGACGGTAGGAATACACCGGGCGTTCGGCCTGCTTGGGCACGAAGTAATACATCATGCCGAGGAAACCTGCCGTCAGGAAGAAGCCGACCGCGTTATGCCCGTACCACCATTGCACCATGGCATCGACAGCGCCGGCATAAGCCGAGTAGGACTTGGTCAGCGTGACCGGGATTTCTGCGCTGTTGACCAGATGCAGCAGGGCCACGGTCAGGATGAAAGCGCCAAAAAACCAGTTGGCCACGTAGATGTGCTGCACCTTGCGTTTGAAGATGGTGCCGAAAAACACCACAGCGTAGGCCACCCAGACCAGCGTGATCAGGATGTCGATCGGCCATTCCAGCTCGGCGTACTCCTTGCCGGTGGTCAATCCCAGCGGCAGGGTCACCGCCGCCAGCACGATCACGGCTTGCCAGCCCCAGAAGGTAAAGGCCGCCAATTTGTCGCAGAACAGTCGGACATTGCAGGTGCGCTGCACCACGTAATAGGACGTGGCAAACAGGCCGCAGCCGCCAAAGGCAAAGATCACGGCATTGGTATGCAGTGGCCGCAGGCGGCCAAAGTGAAAGTACGGTCCGACGTTGAGTTCGGGCCAGTACATCTGGGCGGCGATGATCACGCCGACCAGCATGCCGACAATGCCCCAGATGATGGTCATCAGGGCGAATTGTCGCACCACGTTGTAGTTATAGGTTGTGGCCTGGTTTTCCATGAGAGATGCGCTCCGGTTATCTCCAAAGAAACTTGAATTCCGGCTGGTCGAGTGCGCCGGTGGCTGCACTTTTCACTATAGCCGGTCGATGACATCTGCCTGTACGTGTCGTTTTTGTTCTAGCTAGGTTTTGTTGACGTTTGGGCAACCGCCGGATTTTAGCGCGGCGCGCGCAGTCAGTCAGGATTTTTTTTCTCATTCTCATTTGGCTCGGGTTTATTGCTGTGGTCATCGTCCTGCAGGATGCGCCAGGCCGGGCCTTCCAGATCATCGAATTGGCCGCTCTTGGTTGCCCACCAGAACACCAGTCCGATCAGGAAAGCCAGCAAAACCGAGAGGGGAATCAGCAGATAGAGGCTTTCCATCAGTCTTCCTTTGCGTGGGCAATGCGCAGTGCGTTGAGCACGACCAGCAGCGAACTCATCGCCATGCCCAGGCTTGCCAGCCAGGGTGTGACGTGGCCCAAAACCGCGAACGGAATGGCAACGAGGTTGTAGCCCAGTGCCCAAGCCAGGTTTTGACGGATGATGCGGCGGGTGATGCGGGCAATGCGTAGCGCTGCCGGAATCGATTCGAGCCGGTTGCCCAGCAGAACCATGTCGCCTGCGGCATGTGCCACATCCACGCCGCTGCCCATGGCGATCGAAACACTGGCCGCCGCCAGCACCGGCGCATCGTTGACCCCGTCGCCCACCATCAGCGCCAAGCGTCCCGCTTGCTGCAAGTGGTGCAGATGGGCGAGTTTGGTTTCCGGCGTGGCTGCGGCGCGGTAGGTGTCGATTCCGGTTGCCGCGGCAAGTGCCGCAACAGTGGGAGGATGATCGCCGGAGAGGATTTGCGGCACAAGGCCCAGGCGCTTCAAGTCCGCCACTGCACCTGCTGCGCCGGGCCTAACCGCATCGGCCAGGGTGAAGCTGGCCAGCCACTGCTGGCGCGAAGCGAGTGCTAACGCATGGTTGCTGATTTCGCTGGGCGCAGGGGCTTCGCAGAAGGCGGCGATAAATGCTGGGTGGCCGATCGCGTATTCCACACCATCGATCCAACCGCTGATGCCGTTGCCCGGATGTGCCGCGCAGTCGGTCGCGGCGGCAATGCCTTCCAATGCAAAGGCACGGGCGAGCGGATGGGCCGAAGCGGTCTCCAGCGCAGCCGCAATGCGACGCGCCTCGTCCTCGGGGATCGCCAGAGCTTCGGCCGAGACGATGCGCGGCTCGCCCAAGGTCAGCGTGCCGGTCTTGTCAAAAACCACGTCGGTGATCTGTGCCAGCGCTTCCAAGGCATGGCCGCGCGTGACCAGTAGACCCAGGCGCGCCAGCCGTCCGGTGGCCGCAACCAGCGCGGCGGGCGTGGCGAGCGAAAGTGCACATGGACAGGAGATCACCAGGACTGCAACGGTAATCGGCAGCGTGCGTGCCGGGTCGATATTGTGCCAGGCTAGCCAAGTTACTGCCGCCACCGCCAACAATGCGGCGACAAACCCGCCCGCTACCCGGTCAGCCAGGTGCGCCAGTCGCGGTTTTTCCGCCAGCGCGCGGTCGAGCAGGCGCACGATCGCGGCCAGCCGTGTGGCCTCGCCGACTTTCTCGATGCGGATTACCAGCGGTGCGGCCAGATTGATCGATCCGCCGATCACTTTTTCACTTGTTCCGCGCGGCAGGCCTCGGCTTTCCCCGGTGAGCAGGGCTTCGCTGATTTCGCTGCTGCCGTTCTCGATCACGCCATCGACCGGAATGGTTTCGCCGGGTTTGACCAGGATGCGCTCGCCCGGCTTCAGGTGGATGACGGCGGTTTCGTGCGCTTCGCCATGCTCATCGAGCCGATGGGCAAAGGCGGGAATCAGTTTGACCAGGCGTTCCGTGGCATCGCCGGCTTTGCGACGGACGCTTTCTTCCAGAAAACGGCCCAGCAGCAACAGAAACACGAACATGCTGACCGAGTCGAAATACACCTCGCCTTGCCCGGTGAGCGTGGCCCAGCAGCTTGCGCCGAATGCTGCCAGTACGCCAATGCTGACCGGCAGATCCATTCCGGCACGGCCCCGGCGCAAGTCGCGCCAGCTGTTCAGGAAGAATGGCCAGCACGAATAGGCTACTACCGGCAGCGTGAGCAGCAGGCTGGCCCAGTTCATTAGCGTCTGCCAGCGTGCTTCGATTTCGCCGGCTGCGGCAAGATAGCCGGGAATGGCAAACATCATCACCTGCATCATGGAAAGCCCGGCTACCCACAGGCGGAAGAGGGCGGTTTTGCGCCGTTTCTGCCGGCTGGCTTCTTCGTTGGCCTGGTCGTAGGGCTCTGCGCGATAGCCGATGGCGGTGATGGCTTCAAGGATTTGCGAGAGGCGGATGCGCGTGTCGTCCCAGCGTACCCGGGCGCGGTGCGTGGTGTAGTTGATGCTGGCCGAGAGCACGCCGGGCAGGTGTGCAACATGCTGCTCGTTCAGCCAGATACAGGCCGCGCAGGTAATGCCTTCCAGCAGCAGCGAGGCCTCGCGGATGTTGGCGCTTTCGGTGTGGACGAAACCCTGCTGCAGCGCCGGATCGTCATACAGGCGAATTTGCTCGAGAAGGGCAGCAGGCAGGGGTTCGTTGCGGCTCGCGGGCTGGTCGCGCTGCGTATAGTACTGGCCCAGTCCGCTGCCGATAATGGTCTGCGCAACGGCCTGGCATCCGGCGCAGCAGGCCGGGCGCGGTTGTCCCTGGTAAAGGATCGGGTAGTGCGCGCCGGGCGGTACGGTGTCGCCGCAATGAAAACAAATCGCATTCATTTGCGCATTGTAACTTGAAGCACCAGGGTTCGGATGCCGATCCGGCGCCCGGCGTTAACTCACTACATTCCGCGGGTCGCCATTCAGAAAGGCTTCCACGTTGCCGATCAGTTGTTCGGCAAGCTGCTGCATGGTTTCCTCGCTGGCCCAGGCAATGTGCGGGGTGACGATCAGATTGGGCAGGTCGACATCCAGCAAGGGGTTGCCGGCACGGGGCGGCTCTTCGATCAATACATCGATACCGGCACCTGCCAGTTGATGGTTTTGCAACGCGGCCAACAGAGCGGTTTCGTCCACGATGCCACCGCGTGCCGTGTTGATCAGAATACTGGTCGGCTTCATCAGGGCGAATTCTTTCTCACCAAGCAGGTCGCGGGTTTCGTCGGTCAGCGGGCAGTGCAAGCTGAGCACATCGGCTTGAGCCAGTGCGTCGTTGAACGGTACGTAGCCGGGGCGCACGATGGCGGCATTCTTGTGTTCGGCAAAGATCACGCGCATGCCCAGTGCTTTGGCTGTGTGCGCCATGGCCTGGCCCAGTGCGCCGCCTCCGATTAGGGTGAGCGTGCTGCCGTTGAGGTCGTGCAGGGGATGGTCAAGCAGGCAGAATCCCGTGGCTTTTTGCCAGGCGCCTGCCATTAAATCGGTGCGGTAGGCCAAGAGTTGACGCCGCAGCGCCAACATCAGCATCAGGGCGTGTTCGGAGACGCCGACCAGCGCGTAATCGCGGACATTGCAGACGGTGATGCCGCGTGCCCTGCAGGCTTCAAGGTCGATATTGTTGTAACCGGTGGCGGCAACCGCGATCAGTTTAAGTTTCGGCGTGTGCTGCAAAACGGCTTCATTGATGACCACCTTGTTGGTGATGGCGACTACCGCATCCTTAAGGCGGTCGGCGGTTTCTTCCGGACGCGTCTGGGCATAGCCAACCCACTGGTGCGCAAGGTTGACGGAGCGCAGCGGGACATTGAGCGTGATTCGGTCCAGAAAAACGATTTGCGGCTGCATGGAATTCCCTCGTGAAAAAAGAAACGCCGACCTGGACGGTCGGCGTTTGGTGTCCAGATGGCATCCCTAATTAAAACATGTGCAGTCCACCGTTGATAGCGATGTTGGAACCAGTAATGAACGAGCCCGATTCACTGGCGAGGTAGGCGACCAGGTCGCCGATTTCTTCCGGCTTGCCAAGGCGGCCCACCGGGATGGTCGAGATGATCTGGTTGCGAACTTCTTCCTTGATCGCCATGACCAT
>JAGTRM010000040.1 GCA_018261735.1 Pseudomonadota bacterium | reverse complement strand
TGAACAGCTCAACCAGATCGCCGGGCAGCATTTTCAGCAGACTGCCGGCCAGCAGATCAAGCTCAATGCAGGACAAGGCATCAGCCTCTTCAGCCAGAAAGAAGGCGTGCGGTTGATCGCGCATGAAGGACAGTTCCTAGCCCAGGCACAAACGGACGACATGGCGATCAATGCGCAGAAGGGGGTGAAGGTCACGTCATCCAGCGAAGGCATCGAGATCGCCGCTGCAGACCAGCTCACGCTGGTGGTGGGTGGAGGAGCCTACATCACGCTGGGTGGCGGAAAAGTGGAGTTCGGTTGCCCTGGAACATTCAACGTGAAAGGGGGGAAGGTTGCTTGGGTGGGGCCTGGGCAGATGACATTCTCCTTGCCAGAGTGGGCGAAAAGCGATCTGAAGCGTCCGTGTGAACAAGCAGCGGCGGCTCGCAATGCTGCCTTTATTAAATTGAGTTGAAATAATGCACAGTCAACCTTTATCGCCTGTCCACGATATAGCCGAGTTTCGGAGCGAACTAAGCGCAATTCACCTGCGTTTGCAAAATCGGGCACCGAATGCCCCCATCAAACTATTCGTGCTCATCGACTTTACCCGTGTGCCAGATTGGGCTGTTTTTGAAGAGCAACTCCACTCGAGCGCACGAATTCGATTACCAGCGGTAAACCTGTACGACGATCTCGCAGGGCTGGAACTCGCCAAGTCTGGTCCGCGCCTGCTGGCGCTTGATCTCGAGGATGAGGTCATGGATGCCGTAATGGGGCTGGCCATTGAGCATGAGGCTGGCAGCTTTCTGTTTGCCAGTTGCACGCTGAACGAACTGGCCGAGCACCTGCGCTCGATTCGGGAAGTGGCCATGCCAGACAGTGGTGGCGCGCTGTTTCGTTTTCAGGATATGCATGTCACCGCCGCGCTTTGGCCGCTGCTATCACCAACGCAGAAAAACCGGATATTGGGTCCAGCACGTGCCTGGGTAGTGCGTGAAGCTTGCGGCGAGTTGCATTTGATTGAAGCCCTATCCACCCATAAACGCACAAGCACTCTCTCGTTTGACCGAAAAATCGTCACAGCACTCGACGATGCACTTTTCCCCTGGACCGTTGCCAATCAGATCGATGAAATCGATACGGCCTTGCTGGCTGGTCTGAGTCCCTGTGCTCGACTGACCCTGCTACGCGAGCGAATCGCGCACGCAAAAACATTAGGGCTAAGGCAACAATCGGATCTGTCGCTTTACTGTGCATTGAGTCTGCAATTGCCAGAGGGGTTCGAAACCCATCCTCCTTTTGCCAGGGCATTTGAAAGCGCCCGTAGCGGACAATCGAGCTTGGGCGTCGAAATTGATCTAATTACGCCCGAACAATGGCAACACTCCGATGAAATTCTGAAAGAAACAACCCAATGAAATTTCGATTCTCAAACGCCGTAGCACTGCGCCTGGCCCTGCTTATTATTTAGGAGATATTTCCAATGAAATGCAAAATACTTTATTTATTGATTGTTTTCTTTACGGCTTTCGCCGCATTTGGGGCATCTGCACAAGCAGGCGATTTTAGTGGTAATTACTACGTTTCAAGTAAAGATAACCCATTTTTTATTAGCATAAGCAAAGATAATAAACAATGGCGAGCCATTCTTTCAGATGGCATAAGCGATGCGTCGTCCATTAAAAAATTTGGGCCGGATCCAGTTATATTATTGATTCCATCAGAGGAAAAAGAGAATAGGTATTTTGCCAATATATTAAAATTGAATGAATTACCTCAATGCATCAAGAACAGCGCGTCTAACTTTCCTATAATTTGCAAAACCACTCAACCTTTTGATTATTTCTCAGTAAAAATTAGAACCGAATTATTTATGGTTGGGTATGGTGTAGTTTTAGAAATGAAAAAACAGCCTTTAAAACCTACCCCGGCACTCAAGAGGGATGGTACTCCTTAACTCGTTAGGCCTTACCAGGGAATAATGAGACTGACGCCCCGAGAACGCTTGGGCCTCTGGAATTGACCGACAGAGTGCAATGACATGGCAAACGCAATCCCGCCAAAAATTCAATCGATTGAAAACACCTCCCCACACAGGAAGAACACAATGCCCCGGATTTTTTTCAACTGGCCCCGCACCGCGCGACACCTGGCACTGCTTGTTACAACCCTCGCCTGCGGCTGTACCAGCGCCGAACCGAAGATGGTCGGCGGCATGACCGGTGAGGTATACAACTACTCAAAAGAGGGTTTTGCCTTGGTAAAACTCAACGGTAAAACCGTTGGAACTGCGACAAAAAAAGCTAAGATTGGAGAGGTTACCAGCGGCGGAGGGATATGCTGTGTTTCGATGCCATTAGGGGCGGCCACAGCCACAGTGTTACTCGATCCATCCAAGGGTGAGCCCGTGACCGTAACCGCGACAGTGGAGAAATGGTGGCCCGATCTGGCTTCAAGTGCAATCGTGCATATTCTTCCTGGACGGAAGGTCGTGGTATCCATCGGGCCAAACACCTGGCCTCGCAAGGATTTACTGGATGCACGGATCAAGGAGCTGGGGCTTACCAGTGAATATAATGATCCAAATGACCCGTGGACCCTTGGGCCGTTGGAACGTACTGACGGAGTCAAGTGATCATGGCAAATGCGATTCCGCCCAAGATCCAGTCGGTCGAGAATATGGTCAAGCGAGCGCGGGACAAAACGCGAAAAAGTGACTCTCCCGCTTGCCCAACCTGCCATGTCACGTTGTGGTACAGCGCCTTTTTCGACGGCACTGGCAATAATCGCGAACGCGATTTCCCTCGCAGCCATTCGAATATCGCCGCCTTATTTGATACACATATCTATATGCCGAAGCAAGGCATCATCCGTCGTTATTACGAAGGTCTGGGCACCCCTTTCGAATTTCAGGATCGTTATGAGAAACGGCGCATTTCCGCCGGGCGCGGCGAAACCCGTGAAATAGAAGTCGTCGGCTACAAGGAAGGGGGTGAAAGCACATTCGGTCTGGGTTTTGCCGCCGGCATTACCGAGCGCTTGGAGAAAGCGGCTTTCGATTTGTTTCTTGAAATTGACCGTTTTCAGTCCACACGCCGTCTCGATGAAATCAACCTCTCAGCATTCGGCTTTTCCCGTGGCGCCACCGAGGCGCGGGCTTTCGTGAACTGGATCGCCAGCCACAGCAAGATTACTCGTTCAGGATCGAAACTCAAATACGACGGCATCCCGCTGAACGTGAAGTTCCTCGGAGTGTTCGACACAGTGGAATCCGTGGGTTGGGCGGCGGCCAACAAAATGCCAGAACTGATCAAGACTGCCGTACCGGCCTATGTGCAAAAGTGCAGCCACATCGTGGCGGCACATGAACTGCGTCATGCGTTCCCCTTGACTATGGGTGATGGCGCCACGCGCCATGTGGTCTACCCCGGCGCGCATGCCGACGTGGGCGGCGGCTACAGTGTCTTAGAGCAGGGGCGGCCCAACTCGCTCGCTCGCGTGGCACTTCTGCAGATGCTCGACGAGGCGCGCGGCGCAGGCCTGAAAATGATGTCGCTTGGTGAGATGAAGATTGCCGATGAATGGGAGAAAACGTACCGCCCCTCTTTTGATATTCCCAAGTCAGTCAAAACCGATCTCAGCGCCTATCTGGCCGAGACCAAACCCGCTGGCGCCATGCAAGACCACATCCGGGCCCATATGAACCAGTACTGGGCCTGGATCGATTCGGGGTTGGCGTATGCCGACACGCAGATAAAACTCAAAGCCAAACCCGATGCGGCCAATCAGAAAGCACTGCGAACCATGGCTTTCTTGCTTTCCACCCTGGCGCGAACACCGTCCGGGCGTGGCGCAGCAACAGCCTCTCCTGTACCAGGCATGGTTCCGGCAGCCGCGCAGCGTTTCTTTTCGACTTATGTGCATGACGCCTTCGAGCATTTTTCCATAAGTGGAGGAACCGTGCAGAAGGATGTATCGACAGCTGACTATTACACGCTGCGAGCACTGCTTTCGCCGACAGCCTAATGCTCAACCGATTGCGCTGCGCTGCCTGCTGGCCGGCAGCGCCTGCGCTAACCTAAATAGCCTGAATTAAAAACCCTCCACACGAAGAAAACCCCCTTGATCTCTCCAGGGGGTTTTCATTTTCAGGGAACGATGCAGTTTTTATTCCCACTCAATCGTTGCCGGTGGTTTGCCGGAAACGTCGTAGACCACGCGGTTGATGCCGCGTACTTCGTTGATGATACGGTTGGACACCTTGCCGAGCAGCTCGTACGGCAGTTCGGCCCACTTGGCAGTCATGAAGTCGCTGGTGCAGACCGCGCGCAGCGCGACCACGTATTCATAAGTGCGGCCATCGCCCATCACGCCGACCGACTTCACCGGCAGGAACACGGCAAAAGCCTGACTGGTCTTGTCGTACCAGTCAAACGCGCGCAGTTCGTCGATGAAGATCGCATCGGCACGGCGCAGTAGATCGCAGTATTCTTGCTTCACTTCGCCCAGCACCCGCACGCCCAGACCCGGACCCGGGAATGGATGGCGGTAGACCATTTCGTGCGGCAAGCCAAGCGCCACGCCCAGCTCGCGCACTTCGTCCTTGAACAACTCGCGCAGCGGCTCCAGCAGGCTGAGTTTCAGCGTTTCCGGCAGGCCGCCCACGTTATGGTGGCTCTTGATCGTATGTGCTTTCTTGGTCTTGGCACCGGCCGATTCGATCACGTCCGGGTAGATCGTGCCCTGCGCCAGCCATTTGGCGCTCGGCAGCTTGGCCGACTCGGCCTGGAACACTTCGACGAATTCGCGGCCGATGATCTTGCGCTTGGCTTCCGGATCGGTCACGCCGGCCAAATGGCCCATGAACTGCGCTGTGGCATTGACATGAATCACCTTCACGCCGAGGTGCTTATTGAAGATGTTCATCACCTGCTCGCCTTCGTTCAGGCGCAGCAAGCCGTTATCGACAAATACGCAGGTCAGCTGATCGCCAATCGCGCGATGGATCAGCGCAGCGGCCACCGAGGAATCGACACCGCCAGACAAACCCAGGATCACTTCATCGCTGCCGACCTGTTCGCGAATCTTGGCCACGGCCTGGTCGATGTAGTTCGGCATGGTCCAGCTTGGCTGGCACTGGCAAATCTCCAGCACGAAGCGGTTGAGCATGTCACGGCCCTTGAGGGTATGCGTGACCTCCGGGTGGAACTGCACGCCGTAGAAGCAGCGTGCATCATCGGCCATCGCAGCCAGCGGGCAGGAGGGATTTTCGGCGATCATCTTGAAACCGGCCGGCATCTCGGTGACCTTGTCGCCGTGGCTCATCCAGACTTCGAGGTAACCTTCACCATTGGCACCCTGGCGGTCTTCGATGCCATTGAAGAGTTTGCTATGGCCATGCGCGCGGATTTCGGCAAAACCAAACTCACGCACCTTGCCGGCCTCGACCTTGCCACCCAGCGCCTGCGCCATCCACTGCATGCCGTAGCAGATGCCCAGCACCGGCACACCGAGCTCGAACAGCTTGGGATCAGCCTGATAATCCGACTCGTACACTGAATTCGGGCCGCCGGAGAGGATGATGCCGGTCGGCTTGAATTCGCGAATAAAGTCGATGGTGACATCGAAGGAGTGAAGCTCACAGTAAACGTGCGCTTCGCGGACGCGGCGGGCAATCAGTTGGGAAACTTGCGAGCCGAAGTCCAGAATCAGAATCTTGTCCATGCCGGGCATTTCCAATGGTTCGTGGAAAACGCAGGATTTTACCGTGCAACGGGAGGTAGAGCGAGCATTGCGGGAGAAACGGTTCCGTCGAAGGCAAAACGCAGTGTCTCATCCAGTACCGGCAGACCTTCTGCGGCACGCGGATGATTGATAATAGCGACGATAATTTGAGCCTTCCCCGTCGCATCCTGCACAAAACCGGCAATGGAGCGGACATCCTTCAGTGAACCGCTCTTGATATGCGCCTTGCCGGCAACGGCTTCGCCCAGCAAGCGTTTCTTCATCGTGCCATCCAGCGCAACCAGCGGCAATGATGAAACAAACTCCGCAGCCAGCGGGCTGCGCGCTGCATCTGCAAGCAACTCGGCCAGATGGCGTGCACTGATGCGTTCTTGCCGCGATAGACCTGCGCCGTTTTCCAGTTTCAACTCATCGAATTGCCAGCTTTTTTCCTGCAACCAGCGCCGAATCACCGCCCCTGCACGCTGTGCCGTGTCGCTGCCATCATCAGACAATCCCTTGACTGCACCCAGTGTCAGGAACAGTTGCCGGGCCATCAGGTTGTTGCTGAACTTGTTGATGTCGCGCAGATAAACCGGCAGTTCGGGCGAACGACTAACTACCAGTATCGGCATATTTTCCAGCACAGTGCCTTGGCGCACACTTCCCGCCCAGACTCCGCCCATTTCGCGCCAGAGCGTGCGAATCAGGCTCGCGGCATAAACCGGATGATCGAGCGCGGCAAGGTAGCGCTCGCCGCTGCAATCCACCGGAATGCTGCCACCCAGCAGCACGCGCGCCGCACTGCCGCCCTCCTCTACCTTCATGATCAGCTTGCTACGCCATTGCGCGCAATCGGCAACTGGCGCCAATTGCAGTCGGTTGTCGATCTGGATTTCCGGCAAAGCCGGGTCGAGCGTTGCACTCACGCCAGCCGCACCTGCGGCAATTTGCAGCCGGACCGATTTGAAGTTGAGCAACAAGGCATCCGGCCCCACCAGGAACGGACGCTCGGGCGTATTGCCATCATCGTCGAACACCGCTGCTTCCGGGCCAAGCACGAAGAAACTACGGTCGAGCACCAGATCGCCCTGGATCTCTTTCACACCTTGCGCACGCAAATCGCGCAGCATCAGCCAGACACGCTCCAGCGTCAGCTTGGGATCGCCATAGCCTTTTAGATACACGTCACCGGCAAGCAAGCCATTGGCAGGGGTCGCGGCAGAGCGCAATTCGGTCGGCCACTGGTAAACCGGACCGAGCAATTCAAGGGCGGCGTAGGTCGTGACCAGCTTCATGGCCGAGGCCGGATTCATCGGTTGGTCGGCATTATGCAAAATGGGCGGGGACGTTGAATCCAGCGGCGCAATCACCAGCGCCAGCGCGCTGGCAGGCAACCTGGCACGCTGCAGCGCTTGCAGGATCGATGCTGGCAAAGATTCAGCCGCCTGGGCGGCAACACTGAAACAAAACAGTAGTGCAAAAATAATTCTCACACGCGCTCCTGCGCTTGCGTGGCGTTGCGAGCTTCCCACGCGGTTTTATCGCGATAATATTGGCGCAACGCCGCGTTGTAGTGGTCATACACGCAAACCTCGCACCCGCTCGCGCAACACTGTTCCGGCGAAATTTCAGCGGGCGGCTGCGGACAAGAATCATCTTCGTGCACGGCTTTCGCTTCTTCTGTCATTGCCATCTGTTAGAATCCTTGCCTATGGCCTATCAAGTTCTGGCGCGCAAATGGCGCCCTAAAAATTTCGCCCAACTCGTCGGGCAGGAGCATGTGATCCGTGCAATTGCGAACGCTTTCACCAGCGAACGCCTGCACCATGCTTATCTTTTGACCGGCACCCGCGGCGTGGGCAAAACCACGATTGCGCGGATCATGGCCAAGGCGCTCAACTGCGAGACCGGCATTACCGCCGAGCCTTGCGGCGTCTGTTCGGCCTGTACCCAGATCGATGCCGGGCGTTTTGTCGACCTGCTGGAGATCGATGCCGCGTCCAATACCGGCATCGACAATATCCGCGAGGTGCTCGACAACGCCCAGTATGCCCCGACCGCCGGTCGCTTCAAAGTCTATATCATCGACGAAGTGCACATGCTCTCCAAGAGCGCCTTCAACGCGATGCTAAAGACGCTGGAAGAGCCGCCGGGGCACGTTAAATTCATCCTCGCCACCACCGATCCGCAGAAAGTGCCGATCACGGTCTTGAGCCGCTGCCTGCAATTCAGCCTGCGCCAGATGACGCCGCAACAGGTCTCCGGCCATCTGCATCATGTGCTCACGCAGGAAGCCATTCCGTTCGAGCCCAATTCACTCAACCTGCTCGGCCACGCCGCGCACGGCTCGATGCGTGATGCGTTATCGCTGCTCGACCAAGCGATCGCCTACGGTGCAGGCCAAGTCGAAGAAGCCGGCGTGCGCGCGATGCTCGGCGCGGTGGACCAGAGCTATTTGTTCGAGATTTTGTCCGCGCTGATTGCCAAGGACGGCACGCAATTGATGGCCGAGACCGACGTGATTGCCGAACGCGGCTTGTCCTACGAAGCCGCGCTGCACGAACTCGCTCACCTGCTGCATTTGATTGCCGTGGCACAGCAAGTACCGGCAGCCGTGGCGGACGATCTGCCACTGCGCGAGAATATTCTCGAAGTAGCCCAGGCCTTGAGCCCGGAAGACGCGCAGCTCTACTACCAGATCGCCCTGCACGGCCGGCGCGACCTGCCGCTGGCGCCGGACGAATACGCCGGCTTCAGCATGACGCTGCTGCGCATGTTGGCCTTTGCGCCGGCACAACCCGGGCAAGTCAACCTCGCCGCGTTGCAGCCCGCGCCCGAACAAAACTCGCCGCCACCGGCCCGCCCGGTGCAAGCTGCGCCACCCTCTACGGCCACGCAAACTCCTTCTGCGATGCCGGCTCCAGCCCCATTGCGGATGAGCATCCCGGTACACACCGCTGCACCCTTGGCTGAAACGAGCACCACCTCCGCAGAGTCAACAGCCACAATTGCAGAACCAGCCCACGCCGAACCGGCCGCACAGGCACCCGACGCAACCGTGGCTGCCGATCTGCCCTGGGCCACTGAAGCGGCACCCGCCGCTCCGCGCGAGTTCGATGGCGACTGGCGCGGTCTGGTTACGCAGCTCAAACTCGGCGCTGCCGGCATGCTGGCGCAACATGCCGAGCTCGTCTCGTTCGATGCCGGCAGTTTTAAATTGCGCGTCGCTGCGGAACACCGCGCCGTCGCCACAAAGGATTATCTCGACAAACTCAGAGATGCCCTGTCGACCCACTTCGGGCACGCAATCAATTTGAACGTGGCAATTGCCGAAGCGGTGGATCATACCCCGGCGGCCCAGGCCCAGCGCGAGCGCGATGCGCGTCAGCAGGACGCCAACCAAGCCATCCAGAATGACCCCTTCGTCCAGGCCCTGGTGCGCGATTTTGGCGCCACCGTGGTTCCGGACTCGATCAAACCGCTGTAAACCCCATTTATTGAAGGAGAAAACATGTTCAACAAGGGCGCACTGGGCAACATGATGAAGCAAGCCCAACTCATGCAGGACAACATCAAGAAGGCGCAGGAAGAGTTGGCCAATGTCGAGGTCGAAGGCCAATCTGGTTCCGGCTTGGTCAAGGTCACCATGACCTGCTCGCATGCGGTAAAACGCGTCGCCATTGATGACAGCCTGCTCGGTGACGACAAGGACATGCTCGAGGACCTGGTTGCCGCTGCATTCAACGATGCAGCACGCCGGGTGGAAACCACCTCGGCCGAAAGAATGTCCAAAGCCACCGCCGGCATGCCGTTGCCGCCAGGCATGAAGCTGCCGTTCTAAACATCAGGGAGTGGGGAGTAGTGAGTTTGGGGTTCACCCCTACACACTCCCAGCTCCCCACTCCCGGCACTCCAGACAATGTCCACACCTTCCTCCCTCCAGAATCTGATCCAGGCTTTGCGTGTGCTTCCGGGTATTGGTCCGAAATCAGCGACGCGCATGGCTTATCACCTGATCCAGCGCGATCAGCCCGGCGCGCACAAGCTTGCACAAGCCATCGGGCAGGCCTTGGCCAGGCTGCAGCATTGCCAATGCTGCAACACCTTCACCGAAGCGGAAATCTGCGAGATTTGCGCCGATGAAAGACGCGATCATACGCAACTGTGCGTGGTGGAAATGCCCACCGACCTGTTGATGCTGGAGCAGACCCTAGCCTTTCACGGCCGCTATTTCGTGCTGATGGGGCGACTCTCCCCGCTGGATGGAATCGGCCCGAAGGATATTGCACTGGAGGCGCTACTGAAGCGCGCCAGCGATGGAGTGGTGAAGGAGGTGATTTTGGCGACCAACTTCACCATGGAGGGCGAAGCCACGGCGCACTATCTGACCGAAATGCTGCGCGCACGCGGCCTGCAAGTCAGCCGCATCGCACGCGGCCTGCCGGTCGGCGGCGAGCTGGAACACGTGGATCCGGGCACCCTGGCGCAGGCGATGGTCGAACGCCGATCGCTCTGACCAGCCTGCATCAACCTACTTCTTTTGCGCGCTGGACGCTTCCTCGCGCCTGCGACGGGCCTCTTCCAGCAGATAGACCTGGTAATCGTCCAAATCGCCGTCGAAGTCCTTCACGCCGCCACGCGAAACCAGCCAGAACTCGTCGCAGACCGAGCGCAGCAAAGCACGATCGTGGCTAACCAGCATCACCGAACCTTCGAATTCGTTCAACGCCACGCTCAATGCCTCGCGGGTCGACAAGTCCAGGTGGTTGGTCGGCTCATCGAGCAGCAGCAGGTTCGGCCGCAGCCAGACGATCATGCATAGAACCAGCCGTGCTTTTTCGCCGCCGCTCATGCTGCCAACCGGTTGCTTGACCATGTCGCCGCTGAAATTGAACGTGCCGAGAAAGTTGCGCAGCCCCTGCTCACAGCAGTCTTTGTAGCCGGGGCGCATGGCGATGGGCGTATCGCGCGCCAGGCGGAACATGTGGTCGAGCGGATTGTCGTTCGGGCGCAGCACGTCGAGTTCCTGCTGCGAGAAATAACCGATATTCAAGCCCTTGCCAGTGATGATCTCGCCTGCAATCGGCTGCAAGGCGCCGGCGATGGTTTTCACCAAGGTCGATTTGCCCTGGCCGTTCGCACCAAGAATACCGATGCGCTGGCCGGCCAGTACCGATCGGCTGACGTTTTGTACGATCACGGTCGGCGGTGTACCGGTCGGTGCATCCTCCATAGCCGGATAACCGAAGCTGGCTTCGGAAATAGTCAGCATTGGATTGGGCAGGTTGGATGGCTCCTTGAATTCAAACTGGAACTCGGCATCGGCAAGTACCGGGGCGATCTTTTCCATTCGCTCCAGCGCCTTGACACGGCTTTGCGCCTGCTTAGCCTTGCTGGCCTTGGCTTTGAAGCGGTTGATGAACTTCTGCAGGTGTTCGATCTTTTCCTGCTGTTTGGCCTGCGCCGCCTGTTGCAGCACCATCTGCTCGGCACGCATGTCTTCGAACTTGCTGTAGTTGCCGCCGTAGCGCACCAGTCTGGCGTTATCAATATGCAGCGTGACATTGGTGATCGAATCCAGAAATTCGCGGTCATGGCTGATCACCACAATCGTGCCGGTATAGTTCTTCAGCCAGGCTTCCAGCCAGACCAACGCATCCAGGTCCAAGTGGTTGGTCGGCTCATCGAGCAACAGCAGATCGGACGGGCACATCAGCGCGCGCGCCAGTTGCAGGCGCATGCGCCAGCCGCCGGAAAAACTGTTCACGGGCCGATCGAGTTCCGCCACGCTGAAGCCCAAACCCAGAATCAGTGCCTGCGCCCGCGCCGGGGCGTCGTGCGCGCCAGCATCGTACAGCGCCATATAGGCGTGTGCCATGCGCATGCCGTCGTCGCTGGCTTCGGCGGCGGTAACTTCGGCTTGAGCGGCGAGCAAGGTGGTATCGCCCTCGACCACGAAGTCGGTCGCGCTCTGTTCGGTTTCGGGCATATCCTGCGCGACCTGCGCCATGCGCCAGTGCGCCGGGATGGAAACCTCGCCGCCATCCTCATGGATGGTGCCGTTCAGCACGGCGAACAAGGAGGATTTGCCCGCGCCGTTGCGGCCGACCAAGCCAACCTTTTCGCCGGGATTGAGCGTGACCGAAGTGTTGTCGAGCAAGACTTTACTGCCGCGACGCAAGGTCACGTTCTTGAGAATAATCATTTAGGTACTTTCCTGGAAGCCGAGCATGATAGCCGTGGTCGGCCCAAGCACCTAGTAATAAGTCACATCCATCGTTGAGACAAAAGGAAAACAGCAAGCTCTCATGCATTGCCTGGCTGAAATGGTGAGTACAAACAGGAATACAAATGGAAACCGGGGCATGCCAGTGACATACCCCGGTCTATTCACAACAGATCAACGCGATCAGCGCTCGCTGGAACCCGAAAGCACATCCACCCACACCGCCAGCAGCAGGATCGAGCCCTTCACAATCATCTGCCAGTAGGTTTCCACGCTAAGCATCGACATCCCGTTATCCAGGCTGGCCATGATCAGCGCACCGATCAAAGCTCCCAGTACCGTTCCCGAACCGCCGCGCATCGAGGTTCCACCGATGAAGCAGGAGGCAATGGCATCCAGTTCCGCCATGTTGCCCGAAGCCGGCGAAGCCGCAGCCAGACGCGCCGTGGTGGTCAGCCCCGCCAGTGCACACATCAACCCCATGATGCCGAACAACATCATTTTGACAACGCGCGTATTGACCCCGGAAAGTCGGGTGGCTTCCAGATTGGAACCTACGGCATAGATACGCCGGCCGAACACCGTGCTGCGCGCCACAAACGAAAACACGCCCAGAATGATCAACAGCACAAACACCGGGATCGGAATCCCCTGATAGGAGTTCAGGGTAACGACAAAACCTGCAATCACGCCGCCCAGCAGTGCCAAGCGCAATAAATCTTGCCAGAGTGGTGCCACGCTCAGGTTATAGCGCCGCCGGTTGGTTCTGCCGCGAAAGGTAATCAGGGCAAGCACAACAAACAACACCACAGCCAGGCCATTGCCCAGCATGAAGGGCAGATAACCTTGGCCAAACTCGACCAGCCCCGCTGATTCAATCGGAATAGTGGACCCCTTTGTCACGGCGAGCAAAACACCGCGGAAAGCCAGCATGCCCGCCAGACCGACAATGAAGGACGGCACCCGCATGTAAGAAACCCAGTAACCGTTGAACATGCCAATCAGCAATCCGAGCAGCAGGACCGTGGCAAACGTAACCGGTAGCGGCACTTGGACAAAGACATCGAGCGCCGCGGCCACGCCGCCCAGCAATCCCAACAACGAGCCTACAGAGAGATCGATTTCTCCTGCGATAATCACAAAGACCATGCCGGCCGCCAGCATGCCGGTAATCGCCATTTGGCGCAGCAGGTTGGAGAAATTGCGCGCGGTGAAAAAATCCCCTTCCGTACGCCAGGTGAAAAAAGCCCAGATGGCGATAATGGCCAGAAGCAGTGCAAGTATCTTGTACTGGGTAAAGATGCGTTGGAGCTGTTTGACGGTAGCAGCCATGTTTTGAACACCTTTTTATGTTGTTGATCGGGAAATTTTCAATCAGGCAGCCAGCGCTTCAGCCTGGCCAATTGCCGCCGCCATGACTTGCTCCTGCGTCAGCCCTTCATTGATGAAATTTCCACGCAATTGCCCTTCGCCAATCACCAGAACCCGGTCGCTGATACCCAGCACTTCGGGCAATTCGGAACTGATCATGATGATCGACACCCCCTGTTTGACCAGATCGAACATCAATTTATAGATTTCATACTTGGCCCCGACATCGACCCCGCGTGTCGGTTCGTCCAGGATCAGCACGCGCGGTTTGGGCAGCAGCATCTTGGCGACCACAGCCTTTTGCTGATTTCCCCCGGAAAGCCCCTTGATCGGCAACACCGGCGTTGCAGTCTTGATGTGCATGCTGTCGATCATGCGCTGGATGGTTTGCATTTCCTCCGATTGATCGACCACGCCGAAGTGGCTGAACTTTTCCTGTACCGACAAGGTAATGTTGTAACCCACCCCCAGCAACGGCACGATGCCGTGGCGCTTGCGGTCTTCCGGAACCAGGCAAACGCCTGCCTGCACCGCCTGGCGCGGGGAACGGATATGCACTTGCCGGCCTTCAAGATAGACGCTCCCTTCATAGCGCCCCGGATAACAACCGAAAATCGCCATCGCCAACTCGGTTCGCCCTGCCCCGACCAGACCGGCAACGCCCAGAATCTCGCCCTTGCGCAGTTCGAATGAAACATCGTCCACCCGCTTGCGTTGCGGATTGTCGACGTCGTAGCAAGTGATATTGCGCGCTTCGAAAATCACTTCGCCGATCGGGTGCGCTTCACGCGGGAAGAGATTCTTGATTTCGCGGCCGACCATCATGGTAATGATCTGATCAACCGAGAGTTCGCCCATCGGCCGGGTGCCGATATGCCTGCCATCGCGAATCACGCTGATCGTATCGCAGACCTCGGCGATCTCGTCCAGCTTGTGCGAGATCATCACGCAGGCCACGCCCTTGCGTTTCAGGTCTTTCATGATATCGAGCAGGATACGGGTTTCGGAACGCGTCAATGATGATGTAGGCTCATCAAGAATCAGCAGCTTCGCCTTCTTGTTGAGCGCCTTGGCAATCTCGATCAATTGCTGGTGCCCGCCACCATAATTCGATACCGGCAACGCCACATTGATATCGGGCATCTTGAGCTCGATCATCAACTCCTGCGCCCGTTGGTGCATCGCTTCGTAATTCATGATGCCGCCAACCGTGGTGATCTCATTGCCGAGAAAGATGTTCTCGGTCACGGAGAGATGCGGTACCAGCATCAGTTCCTGGTGAATGATGACGATGCCGGCTTCTTCCGTCTCGCGAATCGTCTTGGCCTTGAGTTCCTTGCCCTGCCAGAAAATCTGCCCTTCCCAATCCCCATGCGGATAAACCGCTGACAGCACTTTCATCAGGGTTGATTTACCCGCGCCATTCTCGCCGCAAAGCCCGATGCACTCTCCAGCGTGCACCTGCAGATCAATCCCGTCGAGGGCTTTAACGCCCGAGAATGCTTTGATAATCCCCCGCATCTCCAGCAGATATTCGGACACGATCGTTGCTCCCTGCAGTTCTACTGGAGCCCGCAGGCGCATGCCTGCGGGCTGTTTGCATATGCCTGAATTGCAGGCATCAATGGCTTACTTGATACCCAGCTGTGCCTTGGTATAGAAATTATCCTTCACCAGCAGATCGACATTTTCCTTGGTTACGATCGTTGGCGTCAGCAACAGCGAATCGACCTTCTTCAACCCATTATCCAGCTGGTGGGTATATTTCGGCTTTTCGCCCTTCACCAATTGCACCGAGAGCTTTGCAGCTTCAGTGGCGATCAGCCGCAGCGGTTTGTAGACAGTCAGGGTCTGCGTTCCTTCGATCACGCGCTTGACCGCGGCAAGATCGGCATCCTGCCCGGAAATGGCCACCTTGCCTGCCAGTTTTTGCGCAGCCAGCGCCTGGATTGCACCGCCCGCCGTGCCGTCATTGGAAGCGACCACTGCATCGATCTTGTTCGCGTTCTTGGTCAGTACGTTTTCCATGATCTTCAGCGCTTCTTCCGGGTTCCAGTCCTTCACCCACTGGTCGCCGACGATCTTGATGTCACCTTTGTCCACATAAGGCTTGAGTACCTTCATCTGCCCTTCGCGCAGCAGCTTGGCATTGTTGTCGGTTGGCGAGCCGCCCAGCAGGTAGTAGGTACCCTTCGGCACTTTCTTGACCACGCCTTCAGCCTGCATGGCACCGACGCGCTCGTTGTCGAACGAGATATAGGCATCGACATCGCCATTCAGGATCAATCGGTCATAGGAAATCACCTTGATCCCGGCCTTCTTGGCTTCCTTGATGGTATTGGTCAACACCTTGGAGTTGAACGGAACGATGACGATGGCATCGACCTTTTTGGCAATCAGGTTTTCGATCTGGGAAACCTGGCGCTGTTCATTGGCATCGGCAGACTGCACGTTCACTTCCGCGCCGAGCTTCTTGGCTGCTTCAACAAAGTAATCACGGTCACGTGCCCAGCGCTCAACCCGCAAGTCATCGATGCTGAAGCCGATTACCGGCTTGTCCTTGCTGGCATAAGCCGGTGCTGCAAACAACACGCCACCTACTGCGGTAGCAGCCAACAGGGTCGAAATCAACGTTCTCTTCATGGTCCAGCTCCTCAAGTTGACAGGGGGATCACCCCTTGTTCGAATCGAATAGTCCTACCTACCATCAGAACAACGACTGCAACTGGCGATAAACCGCCTGAAACGTTGGCCGCCTGGCATCGCGGAAATATGCGTGCCGTTCGGCCACCGGATAAAAAATCTGCTTGAGCGGGGGAACCGGACAAATCGTACCGACAGGCTGATTGGGTTCCAGCGCCAGATGGGCCAAGCGGGCGGCCCCCAATGCAGGGCCAACCTCGCCACCTTCGCGCTGGCACAACGGTCGGCCAAAAATATCCGCCAGCATCTGCAACCAGTACGCGCTGCGTGAACCGCCGCCGATCACGGTGATTTCGCCCAGCGCAAGGCCAGTGGACTCTAGCGCGTCAATACCATCCAGCAATCCCAATCCAACTCCTTCAAGCGTTGCATTAGCCAAATCCACTCTAGTGCAGGATGCGCTCAAACCAAAGAAAACACCTTTGGCAGCGGGATTGTTGTGCGGGGTACGCTCACCCGTGAGATAGGGCAGGAAATAAGGCAAACCGTCTTTTTCCCCCGCTGCTTCGGCATCGGCGAGCATGGCCGCCACATCGGCATAGCCGGTCAGGCTGGCAGTAAAATCCAGGCAGCTTGCCGCAGAAAGCATGACAGACATCAGGTGCCAGGTATGCGGCAGGGCATGGCAGAAGCTATGCACGGCGCGGGCGGGGTTGGCCAAAAATCCGCTGGTGACGGCAAAACAGACCCCGGAGGTCCCCAATGACAACATGGATTGCCCTGGCACAATCATGCCGGCACCGATAGCCCCTGCTGCATTGTCACTGGCACCGGCAACAACGGGGACCGACTGCATGCCCCAGCGGAAGGCCAGCTCCGGCTTGAGCCAGCCGGTGATCTGGTTGCCCTCGTACAGGGTGGGCATATGCTGGCGCGTGAGCCCCGTCGCGGCGAGCAATTCATCGCTCCAATCGCGTTTGGCCACATCCAGCCAGAGTGTGCCTGCTGCATCGGAAAGATCGGTTGCACAATCACCAGTCAGGCGGTAGCGCAGGTAGTCCTTGGGCAGCAGCACTTTGGCGACACGGGCAAAGTTTTCCGGCTCATGCCGGGCAACCCAAAGCAGTTTGGGCGCGGTAAAACCGGGCATCATCAGGTTGCCGGTGATTTCGCGCGAGCGCGGCACCAGTGCTTCCAGTGCCGTACACTCGGCAGCGGAACGGCCATCGTTCCACAGGATGGCAGGCCGGATGATTGCGCCCTGGGCATCGAGCAAGGTCGCGCCGTGCATCTGCCCGGTGAGACCAATCGCTTCAATGGCTACTGGCTGGATACCCACCCGAGCAGCTTCCTGTACCAGCGCATCCATTGCAGATTCGAGTGCCTGCCACCAGTCCTGCGGATTTTGTTCCGACCACAAGGGCCGGGGCCGCGCAACCTCCAGCGGCACGGTCACGCTGGCCGCCACGTTACCCGAGCGATCAAGCAAGATCGCCTTCAGTCCGGATGTTCCTAGATCGATTCCTGCAAACATGGGAAACACGCCTTTTTCGGGAATCCACAGTTAATCAGGGAAAACACTTATACCCGGACAACCATAAATTCAGAATGTAGTGACAATGCCAGCAATTACGTTTTTTGCCAAGCCTCATCATGATTTTGTCGCGACGACGCAACTTGTCCGCAACCTTGCGCCCCGGCGGCAGATCAATGCCAGCCGAAGAAAAAGCGCGATCTCGCATGAAAATCGCGCCTTTCCTCCAGCCAAGCCGCTGCAATCAACCGAACACCGGTCAGCCGTAGATCGCGCGATTCACGATGTTTTCCAGCTGTTCCTGCTTGCCGCTGACATGCGCCGGTGCCAAATTCTTGTCGATGGCGTGCGCGGCCAGTTCGGCCAGCGACAATTCGCCAGCCAGGATCTTGCGGCCAAAATCAGTATCCCAGCCGGCATAGCGCTTGGCTTTCAAATCAGTCAGCACATCGTTTTCCAGCATCCGCGCCGCATTTTTCAGTGCAATCGCCAGCACATCGGCGGCACCCACATGGCCATGGAACAGGTCGGCCAGATCGCTGCTCTGGCGGCGCACCTTGGCATCGAAGTTGAAACCGCCGGTAGTAAAGCCGCCCCCCTTGAGAATTTCATACAGCGCCAGTGTCATTTCTTCGACGCTATTGGGGAACTGGTCGGTATCCCAGCCGTTTTGCGGATCGCCGCGATTGGCGTCGATGCTGCCGAATACGCCAAGCGAAACGGCGGTTGCGATCTCGTGCTGGAACGAGTGTCCGGCCAGCGTGGCATGGTTGGCCTCGATATTGACCTTGATCTCCTTTTCCAGCCCGAACTGCTGCAGGAAACCAAAGACGGTGGCGGTATCGTAATCGTACTGGTGCTTGGTCGGCTCCTGCGGCTTGGGTTCGATCAGGATCGTGCCGCTGAAGCCGATCTTGTGTTTGTGCTCGACCACCATTTGCAGGAAGCGGCCAAATTGCGCGCGTTCGCGCTTGAGATCGGTATTGAGCAGAGTCTCGTAGCCTTCGCGTCCACCCCACAACACATAGTTCTCGCCACCGAGCTTGTGCGTGGCATTCATCGCATTGAAGACTTGCGTGGCAGCCCAGGCAAAAACTTCCGGATTCGGGTTGGTCGAAGCGCCTGCGGCGTAGCGCGGATGGCTGAAACAGTTGGCAGTACCCCACAGCAGCTTCACGCCGGTTTCCTGCTGCTTCTGGCCCAGATAATCGACCATGCGCGCGAAATTGCTCACATAGTCGTGGATGGAATCGCCTTCAGGCGCCACATCGATATCGTGGAAACAATAGAACGGGAAATTGATCTTGCTGAAAAATTCGAATGCCGCATCGGCCTTGGCCAAGGCCATCTGCATCTCGTCCGAACCTTGATGCCACGGACGGTCGAAAGTGCCGGAGCCGAATACATCCGAGCCTGGCCAGCAGAAGGTATGCCAGTAGCACACTGCCATGCGCAGATGCTCTTTCATGCTTTTGCCCAGCAATTTCTCTTCCGGATTGTAATGACGGAAGGCCAAAGGATTCTGCGATGCCAATCCTTCAAAAGACACCTTGTTGAATGCATTGAACACTGACTGCATGGCAAACTCCGTGTATGGATAGATAATGCAGCCATCCTGCCCGATGTAGTCACCCATAAACAATTACAAAATATGCCAAGTCGGCCAATGTTTCCTGCCGGTTGCCGCATCGACGACCGCGTCATCCTCTCGCGGGCCAGTACCGGCTGAACGCCGAGTGTCGTACCATATGCAGCACGATGTCCTCAGGAGTTCGGGATTTGATGCGCAATAAAACAGCCAGTCACCGCATCGCGTTATTGTTCAACGCCAACAAGATTTATGATCGCCAGATCATTACCGGTATCGGCGCTTATCTGAGTTCAACACGCGTGGTCTGGGACTTGTTTCTGGAAGAGGATTTTCGCTGCAGGCCGGACGAAATCCGCGACTGGGACGGGGATGGCATCATTGCGGACTTTGATGATCCGGATATTGCCGAGGCTTTACGTTTCAACCGTCTGCCCATTGTCGCAGCGGGCAGTTCGTATGAGGATGAAGCAGACTACCCCAAGGATGTTCCATATATCGCCACCGACAATGCGGCCCTGATCAAACAAGCCTATAACCATCTGATCGAGGTGGGTCTGTCGCGCATTGCGCTGTACAGCATGCCGGAATCGCCGCGCAACCGCTGGGCGCAGGAACGGGAAAAAGCTTTTCGGCATCTATCCGAGGAGAATGGCTCCCCTTGCGATATCTACCGTGGCCACCCCACTCGCGCCAGTGACTGGAATGAATCGCTGCAATACCTCGGAGACTGGCTGCAAAGCCTGCCCAAGCCATTGGGCATCATTGCGGTGAACGATGCCCGTGCACGCCAAGTGATGCTGGCCTGCGTACTGACGGGCATAGCCATTCCGGAAGAAATCGCCATCGTCGGAATCGACAACGACCCCTTGACACGCACGCTGACACGAATCCCGCTTAGTTCCGTCATTCAAGGCACTGAAGAAATTGGCTGGATTGCGGCACAGACGCTACACGAGTGTCTGCACAATGTTCAACATCGCAGTACGCGCATTCTGGTTCCCCCTATCGGAATCAACGTCCAGGCATCCAGCTTGCACCAACCGTTCTCCAACCCGTATGTGATGCGCGCAAGGCATTACATCCGCCAATTTGCCATGCTGGGCATCAAGACCCAACAGGTTGCCGAGTACGTCGGCATCTCGCGTTCGTCGCTGGAAAGCCACTTCCAGCGCGAACTGAATTACACCGTACATGATGAAATTCTGCGTTTCCGACTGGAAATGGCCAAAAGCCTGCTGGCCAAAGAACAGCTTTCCAGTCGGGAAATTGCCATCAAATGCGGGTTTACCTCGCTGCAATACATGCACACGGTCTTCAAACGCGAACTGGGCTGCACCCCGCGGGAATACCAGGATCGTTGTAAAGCCGCTACATCTTAAAAATGGCCGCAAAAAAAACGCCGGCATGGTCAGCCGGCGTTTTTAAGCACATTCAGACAAGACATATCAATCGCGGCGGTTGCCCGACAGCAGCATCAGAATATTCAGAAGACTCACAAACACGTTGTAAACATCCAGGTAGAGCTGCAAGGTGGCTTTGATGTAGTTGGTCTCGCCGCCGTTCACGATCTGGCTCACATCATACAAGATGTAGAGCGAGAAGATCAGCAGCACTGCGGCAGAGATCACCAGCGACAAGGCGGGCATTGCGAAGAAGATATTCCCGATGGCGGCCAGCAGCACGATGATCATGCCGACGAACAGGAAATTGCCGAGGAAGCCGAAATCCTTCTTGGTCACCGTCGCGATCGTCGACAGGGTGAAGAAGATGGCTGCAGTACCGATGGCGGCAGTGCCGATCATCTCGGCGCCGTTGGAAAAACGCAACGCCACTTGCAGGATTTGCGATAGCCACAAGCCCATGAAGCCAGTCCAGCCCAGCAGAATGAATACACCCGCAGCGCTATCCTTGGTTTTTTCGATGGCATAGAAGCAACCGAAGCTCACGCCCAGAAACAGGATCAATCCCATCCACGGGGTCATGGCAAACTGCATCGAAACGCCCAACAAAGCCCCTGCCGCGGTAGGAAGCATGGTCAGCGCCAGCAAGAAATAAGTATTGCGTAACACCTTGTTGCGGTCGGCGGACAGCGTTGCGCTGCCGTAGGTCGCGGTGTTGTATTCCATTTTGGTTCTCCTTGAGAATAAAGGCCGCTAGGCCAACAACACCAATAAATCCTTTTTCTGATAAGGCCTTATTGGATTTTTCAGCCCCAGAGAAATTCTCTCGGGTACGTTTAGCAATATGGGTACAAAAGCGCAAAAACCCAGCGCTGCCACGCCATCTCCAAGCAACAGCGCCCGAAACCGCCCAGACATGCCCTTGCCCGCAGTTGCCATTCTGGCACAACCCGGCAATTCCGGCTGCTACTTGCCACTTAAATCTGCAAGCGAACCGGATCCGGTTTGCTTGCTTGAAACGATGCACCCATCGCAATCAGGTTGTCAGACCCGGAAAACCTCCAAAAGTGCCCAAGATTTTTTCATTTCAAAAACAGCGCTTCAACTTGGCTGTGTCAGTTTGCTTTCGACTCGGCTCAAACCCGCCCGCCGCAATTTGAAAAATCGACTTGCCGGCAGGGGCTAGCGCAGCAGGCCGGCAATGAAACTCGCCGGGATCGCATACGTTATCCCGGATGGCTGGCTCAACGCGGCTTCCTTGGTTGATTTCACAAATATCATATTGATCACACCAATCACCTGCCCGGTTTCAGGGTCAAACACAGGGCCACCACTATTGCCCGGATAGGCTGTCGCATCCAGTTGGTAAATGTTGAATATCCCGTCCTTGATTCGCTGAACAACTTTCTCGTTCAATTTGTTCGCTGTCGTTGCGGGCAACGCGATCGGTGTAATCGATGAAATGATGCCGCGGTGCGTCACTGGCGCATATCCCAAAGCCCCGCCAATCGGAAAACCGATGAAAGCGATGGCGTCACCCTCCCTGACTGTCGATGAGTCACGGATCGAGAGCTTCGGTACTGCAGGACCATCAAATTTCAGAAGTGCAAGATCGTGGGTTTTATCAATAGCGATGGCAATAGCTCGCCGCATATTCAATTCCCCGTTTGAATTTCTGACTTGAACAACGAGTCCGCCACCTGTTTCATTGGATACGGCACCGCTTGCCGCCGCCAAGACATGCGCATTGGTCACGGCCAGGTTGCCGTCACCGATCACGAAGCCCGTTCCGCGTAATGCAAACTGGGGGCTCCCCATCGGTTTGTAGGTTCCAACAATGAGAATGGACGTTTTTATCCGCTGCACGGTCTCTGCAAGGTCCGCATAGGCAGCCCCATTCAAGCAAAACAAACTGGCAAGGATTGTGAGCCAGCCGGCGTACCACCGGCATCTGAGATATTTGGCCATCACATCATCCGTCGCTTGAGCAGTCTGGAAATCTCAGGGGACGGCCGGGTGATTTTCGGATCAAACGGATGTTCATCTTTGCCGAACATCGACCTGATCTTTCTCACATAGACTTGCGTTTCCTGGTAAGGAGGAACGCCAAGGTAGCGGTCGACTGTTTTTTCGCCAGAGTTATATGCAGCGGCAACCAACTCGACATTGCCTTGAAAATAAGCGAGGAGCCAGCGCAAATAAGACAGCCCGCCGCGAATATTCTGCTCGGGGTCGAACGGTTTCGACACATTGAAACGTGCGGCAGTATCCGGAATAAGCTGCATCAACCCCTGCGCATTCTTGGGGGAAAGTGCAGCAGCATTGAAATTGGATTCTGCGCGGATGATTGCGAGAGCGAATCTCGGTGAAACACCATAATTGGGCGCGATTTTTGAGACCAGATCAACAATTCTCTGTGGCGCTCCGATCAAGCTTTGGGGAGGATCGGTTGGTTGATCTGGCTCGGCCTGTACCTCCGCTTCGGGCTGCATACACTCCGGCGGGCTTGCAACAGGCTCTCCTGTCTGACGCAGCATCCTCTCTGCCTGGTGATATCCCTGCTGTGCCGCCAAGGAGAAAAAATAAGCAGCCAGGCTATCGTTGCGGTCAACGCCTCGTCCGTTGGCATAAATCCAGCCCAGGCTGAACTGCGCATCGGCATCTCCCAGTCGTGCTGCATCGCAATAGAGTTTGGTCGCCTTGTCGATATCCCTGGGAACGCCTTCTCCGTGTTCATACGCCCTCGCCTCTTGGCGCAAGGAGGCAAGATTTTCAGGACTTGCATCAATGGTTTGTGCAAATGCACCCGTGGCTACGCTCCACCCAATCAGGCAAACGCGGCTAATCCAACGGCAATGGGAAAAGGCGGTGGTTTTCTGTTTGCACATGGTATTACAGACGCTTCATCAAATCGGTCACCTCGGATTGTCCGCCAAACTTATTGCCGAGCTTGGCCAGCGTCTCCAGCTCGCGTTTGGCACCCTGTTTGTCGCCGGCCTTGATCAGAACCTTGGCATAGTTGAGCCGGATTGAAGGCATCTGGGGTTGCAGTTCAACTGCTTTTTTCAAGATGGCTTGCGCCTTCCCGGTATCGCCCTTCTCCAGGAGCAGCATGGCCAAAGTATCCATAAAGGGTGCCTGGTTAGGCGCAATTTTGTTGGCTTTTTCCGCGAATTCAATGCCCCTGGCCACATTGTGATGGCCCCAAACCCATGCCAGATTGTTCAGAACCAATGCATTATTGGGTTGCAGTTCAAGGACGGAACCATAATATTTGCTCGCAACATCATAGTGTTTCTGCGCGGACGCAAGATCTCCGAGGTACAGGCGGAAAACCACATCCTTCGGATGCCCTTTCAGCCACTCGGCCGACAGTTTTTCCGCTTCGACATCTTTTTTCGCAGCCACCAGCACACCATGCAGCTTGATCGCCAAATCCGTTGTCTGGGCCTGCTTCAGGCCTGCACGGTAGGCATTGGCTGCGTCGTCCCAAGATTTTTTGCTTGCGCCGATGTCTCCTTCCAGCAAGAAACCAACCGCCTCCTTGGGGCGCTGCTTCTGGACGGCCTTCGCAATTGCCAGCGCACCAGCTGTATTTCCAGCCTCCATTTCAAGCGCAATCAAGCCGCGCTGCGCATCCACGAGATCCGGTTTGATTTCGAGCGCCTTGCGTAATGCTTGAGCAGCCGCTGCTTTGTTTTTGTTGGCCAGGTGAATTCCGGCAAGACGCATGTGTGGCAACGGTAAATCCGGCTTGGCGGCCGCCAGCTTGTAATAGGTCGTGATGGCTTGATTCAGATCGCCTGCGGCCTGCTGGGCCCGGCCCAGGACATCGAACAAATCGGGCACATCGGGAATCGCAGACACCGCATCCTGAGCGGCTGAGACAGCCTTTTTTGGATCCTTGTTGTTCAGATAAAGCTCGACCAAAAGGATCCGTGGAGCGGGTGCCAAAGGATTGCCCGAGATCGCCTTGTTTAGGAATGAAGCGACCTCTTCGGGTGTGCCATTATTTTTTTGTTTCAGTTCGGCGAGTGCCACGAGGGCTTGCAGGTTTTTGGGATCGGATACAAGCACGGCTTCAAAACGCTTGCGGGCCTCATCCGGCTTCTTGTCTGCAATATCCAGCCGGGCCAGGTTGGTCACGGAAGGCATGTAGACTGGATTCAATTTCAATGCCGATTCGAAACTTGCCCTCGCGCCGGGGATATCCTTCTTTGCCAGCAAGGTCCGGCCACGCAGATCTTTTGCCAGGGGGTTATCAGGCTGCTTTTTTTCAAGGGCGGCAATCGACTTCAAGGCTTTGTCCAACTCCTTGCGGCGCAGTTGGGAGCTGATCAATGCAAGGTCTGCCGTAATGCCGGTATCGCTGGATGCAATCTCGCCCAGTTCGCTCATGCCCGCATCGACATTTCCTCCCAGCAAATGGGTAACCGCCAGATAGGTTCGTTTCTTTGCATCTTTGGGATCAAGTTTGCTGGCCTTGGCAAAGTAGGATTCGGCCTTGGTCAGGTCGCCATTCTGCAGATAGACCTGGCCCGCAACGCCCAACATGATGGGGTCCTTGTCGATGACATCAAGAACGGGCCTCAGGGCACTCATTGCTTTTGCCGGTTGGCCGCTGCGAAGATAGGTCGCAATCAACAGGCGACGGGCCATCGATAAGTGGGGGGCGGATTGAACCGCCTTTCCCAGATAGTTTTCTGCCTGGGTCAGGGAATTTAGCTGAAATTCAATCGCGCCGGCCAGTTGCAGCACATACGGATTATTCGACGCGACTTTAAGCAAATCGAGTGACAATTCGTGTGCTTTTTTGAAATCTTTTTTCTGGTAAGCCAGCTGCGTTTCAAGAAATATTGTGGTCGGATTATTCGGCGCGACGCTCTTCAGCGATTCCAGTTGCTTGGCTGCTTCATCGTTCTTTCCATTTTGCAGGAACGCATTGATGAGTGCGTTATGGGCCGGAACAAAATCAGGCTTGACCACCAATGCCTGTCGGTAAATCGCCATGGCGTTGTCCATCTGCCCCAGATTACGAACAATATCCGCCTGCAGTGTCAGCGCCTCGGCGTTCTTCGGGTCTTTCGCGACGACCGACTCGGTGATTTTCAACGCACCGTCGGCATCACGGGCACTGGCTTTCATGCGGGACTGGGTGAGCAAGGCGGGGGCATAATCCGGGGTTGCCTGAAGGGCCTGTTCCAGCATTTGCTTGGCTTCATCAGACTTCCCGAGAGCGGCGTTGGCAATCGCCAGCGAGGTCAGCAAATCTGACCTCTCCTTGCCGGTGGCAAGCACTGTCTCACCCTGTTCTTCAAGCAACTTTTTAAACTGGCCCAGCCCCAACATCGCTTTTGCCAATTGGGGCACCACCTGCTCGGGAGGGAATTTCAGGGCCGCCGCTTTGCGCAGTTCGATTTCTGCAGCCATGCTGTTGCCACTATCAAGCAGCGCCTTGCCCAGCAAAAAACGCGCTTCGGCATTATCCGGCGCGCTTTGCAGGGTATTTTTCAGCTGAATAACGGCAGCCTTGTTATCTCCCTTGGCCAGATAGTCCTTGGCCGACGAAAGCATGCTTTCCGGACTTCCTCCCGGGCATGCAGTCAGCAACAAAGATGCCAACAAGAATGGAACAGAGATTTTGCGAGAAAAACGCGAAGCCATTGTAGTTACCCTTTCCGGAAGCGGAAAAAAAATAACTCATCAAGTCAATATAGGAGTCATTTCACCCAATGCAATTAACAATCAATAAACTTACCAATACAGAAATTAAGTAATATTAATTGGCAAAAGAATCACGCAAGATGGATTCAAAAATCATTTGAGTCCAAAGTGATGCATCATGTCGTAGAGTGTGGGTCGACTGACTCCCAACAATTTTGAGGACTTCACCACATTGCCGTTTGTCCTCGCCAAGGCGGCAAGAATGGCCCGTTTCTCCGCATCATCGCGAACCTTGTGCAAATCGAGGTTATCGTCAAAACCATCCACATTGATCTCAAGACCAATATCCTCAGGAAGAATTTGCGCACCTTCGGCCATGATGACTGCACGTTTCATGCAGTTTTCCAGTTCACGCACATTCCCAGGCCAGGAGTGCGCTTCGATCGCCTTGACCGCCTCTTCAGAAAGCGAAACACTCCCACGGTTTTGTTCCTGGGCAAAACGCCTGACAAAGGCATGTGCCAATAAGGCAGCATCGCCGGAACGCTGCCGTAAAGCCGGAATATTCACCACAATTTCTGCCAGGCGGTAATACAAATCCTCACGGAACTGGCCGGATTTGGTCAAAGCCTTCAAATCTTGATGCGTCGCACAGACAATCCGGACGTCAACTGAAATTTCATGGCGCCCGCCCACCCGCTCAATCACGCGTTCCTGCAAAAAACGTAATAGCTTGGCCTGCAATGAGATGGGGATGTCTCCGATTTCATCCAGCAGCAAGGTGCCACCGTTGGCACTCTCGATCCTGCCTGGTGTGGTTTTGGCGGCCCCCGTAAACGCACCCTTTTCGTAGCCGAACAGCTCGCTCTCGAGCAAATTTTCTGGAATGGCGGCACAGTTGATGGCGACGAAACGTTCGCTACTGCGCAAAGAAGCTTGATGCAGCCCGCGAGCAAGGATCTCCTTGCCCGTTCCACTCTCGCCGAGGAGCATGACCGTTGCCGTGGTATTCGCCACTTTTTCGATGATCCGGCACACGCGGAGCATTTCCGGATCGCGTGTAATCAAGCCCGAAAGGGCATCCGGTGCCTGCATCGCCTGTAAACGTTTATTTTCCTGCTGAAGCTCGTAAAGGCGGAAGGCACGATCAACCATCAGATTCAACAATTCGGGCTCGAAGGGTTTGGCAAAGAAATCATAAGCGCCCATGCCAATGGCCCTGATTGCATTTGCACGGTCATTTTGCCCGGTCAAGACAATCACTTTCGTATCCGGTGCAGCGGACATGATTTGTTCGAGCAACTTGAAACCTTCGGAAACTGAATTGGCATCCGGAGGCAAACCGAGATCCATAGTGACCACGGCGGGGGCATGGCGTCTCAACTGATCCAGTGCCGATTCACGGTCACCTGCCGTCACAACCGTATATTGATCAAAAGACCATTTTATTTGTTTCTGCAGTGCCGGATCATCTTCGACAACCAACAGCGGAAGTGCCTTGTTTTCGCCCATCAAAACGGCTCCTTATCCCTCTGCGACAATGACAAATCCAGCCCATATTCCATTAAACAAAATCATATAACGGCAAATATAAAGTAAGATGTGTTCCCTTGCTGATCTCGGATTCAACCTGAATTCGACCGCCCAATTCCTTCACATACTGAAAACTTTCGTAGGCACCAATCCCCATGCCTGTCGTTTTGGTGGTTTGAAACGGACGAAACAGTTTCTCCTGAACGAACTCCTGCGACATGCCTTGGCCGTTATCAATCACATCAACTCTGGCCAAACCGGCTTCGCAGGTTAAATGGATTGCCACATTCCCCGTTTGCGGTGTGGCATCCAGCGCATTTTGCACCAAATGATCAATGACACGAGCCAGGCGATCCTCTTGCCCCCGGGTCAATACCGGTTCTGAAACCTTTACATTGACCAGCCTTCCCTGTTTAGCCTTCAAAGCGCCAATTCTTTCAATGACACCCGACAAGTTAACCCCGCATGCGGCCCCTGCCGGTGCTGCCCCTTCACGCAACTGGAGCATGAGCTGCCGCATTTTTTCTACCGCGTTATCCACTGTCATCAGCATATCTTCCTGAAATTCCGGGTTATGCCGATGTTTTTCCGCATTGCGCAGCATCAATGCCAATTGAGTCACAATATTTTTCAAATCGTGAACGACGAATGCAGACATGCGGTTAAAGGAATCAAAC
>JAGTRM010000062.1 GCA_018261735.1 Pseudomonadota bacterium | reverse complement strand
GCATTTCCGGCATCGAGGAAAAGGCGGCGCGCAAGGACGTGCTGCGCGACGCGGCCGAGCAGCAGAAACGCTGAAAAACCTGCTGCGCGGCCGGATGGCTGCGTTGCGCGGTGCTCGGAATCCTCATGGTCGTCGAGACCATTCCGGTTCCTGCACAAGCAACGCACGCAGTGCGCTTGCGCGCCTGCTCAGGTGCGCCTTGCCCTCCAGCCGCTCGCGACGGTTTTCAGCACTCGCCTAATTTGCTGCGCGGAATACCTGTGATAGCCCCAAAATAATTGAACGGAAATGCCTTTTCGTTCAATAAGGCCAAAAAATATACTCCTGCCAGTATCTAAAAACCGCCAGTAAAATCGTGGCCTATGGTTGGTTTTGACTATATACCCCGGTAAATATCGAGCGGTCAGCCCAGCCAGTGCAGCAGATACGGTGTCAACAGGCCGGTCAGCGTGCCGTTGACGATCAGGCCGAGGCTGGAATAGGCGCCCAGTTTCCGGTTCAGTTGCATCGCGTGCGAGGTGCCGACCGCGTGCGCGGCTGCGCCCAGCGCCAGTCCGCGCGCGATCGGGCTTTTGATCGCCAGCCAGCGTAGCACGGTCAGGCCGCAGACGGCGCCGAAAATGCCGGTCAGGATGACGATGATGGCCGACAGCGCCGGAATGCCCCCCATCAGGCGCGTGACTTCGATTGCGATTGGCGTTGTGGCGGATTTGGGCGCGAGCGAAATCGCCACCGCATGCGATGCGCCCAGCCAGCGAGCAATCAGCACTGCCGAAACCACGCCAATAACGCAGGCAACCAGTTGCGAAAGCAGGATCAGCACCGCCTGCTTTTTGATTTGCTCCAGTTGCAAATAAAGCGGCACGCCGAGCGCGACGATGGCCGGTTTGAGCAGGAATTCGAGGTATTGCGCCCCTTCGTGGTAGCTTTCATATGGGATGCCAGCCAGTTGCAGCAGCAGGATGATGGCAGCGGTTGCCATCAGAATCGGATTCAGCAACATTAGTTTCAACCGTTGCTGCAATACCTGCGCAGCCCAGAACGCGCCTATCGTTAGCGAAATCGGGATGGCCGGGTTGCCGGCCAGGGCGTTCGACAGCGCGCTCATTTGCAGCGCCTCGCGAGTTGATACGCCCAGCCGGTGAGCGCCAGCACCGCGACTGTGCTGACCAGCGTGGCGACTGCGATCGGGAGCCATTCGGCCCGGATTAGCTCGAAATGCAGCATCAGTGCCACGCCCGGCGGCACGAAAAACAGGCCGAGATGACCGAGCAGGAAATCGGCGATGCCCTGGACCCAGTCGAGCTTGACCCAGCCGAGTTTCAGCAGCAGCGTCAGCAGCAGCATGCCGATCAGGGCGGACGGGAAGCGGATGCCAGTCAGGGAAACAAACAGTTCGGCCACAGCCAGACAGCCAAAGACGATCACGCACTGGCGCAGCGTGTTTTTCAGATGATTCATTGCGTTGAAACGGCTTTTCGATTTGCGAAGCGGAAGGGTAAAGCCGATGGTAGCACTTTATGGAATACAAACACCGCTTGGCGGGCTATTAGGTGGCGCAATTGCGTATACAATGATGGCGAAATTATCGGTTCTTAACTTGAAGAAAAATGGAGGCGGCTTTGGATAACTGTATTTTCTGCAAGATCGCGGCGAAACAACTTCCGGCAAACATCGTGTATGAAGACGATGAGCTGATGGCATTCAAGGACATCAAGCCAGCCGCGCCGATCCACCTGCTGGTTATCCCCAAGAAGCATATCAGTTCGCTGTCGGACTGCAACGCCAGCCACCACGAACTGCTGGGCAAGATGCTGGCGCTGGTGCCGAAACTGGCGGCAGAGCACGGGATTGCCCCGGTGGGTGACGAGACCGGCCCGTTCAGCGGCGGTTACAAGACGCTGATCAACACCGGCCCGGAAGGTGGGCAGGAAGTGTATCACCTGCACGCCCACCTGCTGGGCGGCCCGCGTCCGTGGACGCTGGATCGCTAATGGGCAGGCGCCATTCTCGTTTTGATTTTCGTCGTAAAGGCTGACAGGGAGCGGACATGGGCAGTTTGAGCATCTGGCACTGGCTGATCGTGCTGATCATCGTGCTGCTGGTTTTCGGCACGAAGAAACTGGCGGACATCGGTTCCGATCTGGGCAAGGCGGTCAAGGGCTTCAAGGATGGCATGAGCGGGGTTGAAGACAAGCCGGCTGCTGGCGCGGAACTGCCGCGGCAGGACAAGAGCATTGCCGCCGACACCGGCACGCAGGACAAGCCCAAGGGATAGCGCGATAGCATGTTCGATTTCGGCCTGTCCAAGCTGGTGTTGATCGGCGTGGTCGCGCTGGTGGTCATCGGTCCGGAAAGATTGCCGAAAGTCGCCCGCATGGCTGGCGCGCTGTTCGGGCGGGCGCAGCGCTACATCAATGACGTCAAATCCGAAGTTAGCCGCGAGATGGCGCTAGACGAATTGCACCGGCTGCACGGCGAAGTCCGTGCGGCCGCGCAGCAAATCGAACACGATATTGTGAATCTGCCTCGGCCGTCAGTAACGGTTGACGTGGCAGATGAACATGCGACTGCCCGTTCATTTCTCTCCAAGGCGCGTGAATTCCGTCGCCACAAGGCGGCGCGTGCTTCATTGCGCGCGGCACGCCGCAGCCGCGGCAAGCCTTTCTCAACCATCAGGTAACGGGCAATGGCAGAGCAACCGGAAACCGGCTTTGCGCACGGACTGATGCCGCATCTGCTCGAACTGCGCCAGCGGCTGATCCGTTCGGCTGCGGCGGTGGTGGTGGTGTTCCTGTGCCTGATGCCATTCGCCGCCAAACTGTTCGACCTGCTGGCAGCGCCGATGATGAACGCCTTGCCGGCCGGCAGCAAAATGATCGCTACCGGCGTCATCACGCCATTCATGGTGCCGGTGAAAGTGGTGCTATTGCTCGCTTTCCTGCTTGCGCTGCCGTATGTGCTGCATCAGGCGTGGGGCTTCATCGCGCCGGGGCTGTATGCGCATGAAAAGCGGCTGGTGGCACCGCTGATCGTGGCGTCCACGCTGCTGTTTTTCGCCGGGGTCGCGTTCTGTTATTTGTTCGTCTTTGGCGTGGTATTCGCGTTCATCCAGCAGTTCGCCCCGGCTTCGATCTCGGTCGCGCCCGATATTGAAAGCTACTATGGTTTCGTGCTCACCATGTTTCTCGCGTTCGGCGTGACATTCGAGGTGCCGGTGGTGGTGGTGGTGCTGGCACGAGCCGGACTGGTGACGTTGGCGCAACTGAAACGGGCCCGGCCTTACGTTATCGTTGGCGCTTTCGTCGTCGCCGCCATCGTCACGCCGCCCGATGTGATGAGCCAGTTGCTGCTGGCGGTTCCGCTATGTCTGCTGTACGAGCTTGGTCTGCTGGTAGTGCCTTTGTTTGTGCATACCGCCGGGCAGGATTAGCGCCGGCTATTCCTGCTGCAGCTTGGGCCGCTTCGCCACGGTCACATCCAGTGTTGCCTCGCTGTCGTTACGCTGGACAGTCATTTTGGCGTGGCTGCCGGGCGCAATCTGCGCGATGCGGTTAAACAGTTCGCTGGTATTCTGAATCTGCTTGCCTTCGATAGCTACCAGAATGTCGCCTGGCTTGATGCCGGCCTTGTCCGCCGGGCCATTTTTCAGCACACCGGCGATGATCACGCCTTCCTTTTGCTTCAGGTTGAAAGAGTCTGCCAGTTCTGGTGTGATGTCTTGGGGTTCGATGCCAATCCAGCCACGCACCACGTGGCCGTTGGATATGATGGCTTCCATCACCGTTTTCACGGTTGAAACCGGAATAGCGAAGCCGATGCCGAGCGAGCCGCCGCTGCGCGAATAGATGGCGGAATTGATGCCGAGCAGGTTGCCGGCGGTGTCGATTAGCGCGCCGCCGGAGTTGCCCGGGTTGATGGCGGCATCGGTCTGGATGAAGTTTTCAAAGGTGTTGATGCCGAGATGGGTGCGGCCCAGCGCCGAGATGATGCCCATGGTCACCGTCTGGCCGACGCCGAACGGATTGCCGATCGCCAGCACGACATCGCCCACTCTTGCCTGTTCGACCCGGCCGAGCGTGATCGCCGGCAGGTTTTTTAGGTCGATCTTGATCACTGCCAGATCGGTTTCCGGGTCGGTGCCGACCAGCTTGGCCCGCGCCTTGCGGCCATCGACCAGCGCGACTTCGATTTCATCGGCGCTGGCCACCACGTGGTTGTTGGTCAGGATATAGCCTTCCGGGCTGACAATCACGCCCGAGCCGAGGCTGGACTGCTTTTGCGTGCCGCCCAGGCGGTCGCCGAAGAATTTGCGGAAAAACGGGTCATCCAGCAGCGGATTCTGCTGCCGTACCTCTTTGGCTGTGTAGATGTTGACCACCGATGGCATCGCCTTCCTGGCCGCTTCGCGGTAGGAACCAGCGGCGGGCACTTCGCTCGGCGCGGCTTCCTGCACAGTGGCATTCGAGGTCACAAAGGATGTTTTGCGCGAACCGGTTGCGCCGCCTACCCATTCGGGTTTGAGCGAGATTACAATGAACCAGATCGCCAGGCCAACCGTAATGGTTTGTGCAAACAATAACCAGAGTCGTCGCATC
>JAGTRM010000004.1 GCA_018261735.1 Pseudomonadota bacterium | reverse complement strand
CCTTATCCACCAGGTTGCGTAGGTGGAAAAGCGGAAACCGCGCTCGGGATCGAACTTTTCCAAGGCATGCATCAGGCCGATATTGCCTTCCTCGATCAGATCCAGCAGGGTCATGCCGCGATTGATGTAATGCTTGGCGATATTCACCACGAGCCGCAAGTTGTGCTCGATCATTTTCTGCCGCGCCTGGAAATCCCCTTGCACCACGCGCCGTGCCAGTGCGCGCTCTTCGTCCGGGGTCAGCAGGGCACTCTGGCCAATTTCATTCAGGTAAATCTGCGTCACATCGCCGGTTGAATCACTCGCGTAAGCACTGCTTTCTTCCATCTGCGCCTGCTCGACTTCCAGATCAGCAGCAGCCTCGACTTCTTCCAGCTCGCCCTCCCCTTCTGCATCCAGGAGGTCGTCTTCCAGTGTTTCGTTCTGCTCGTTCATGATTTCTCTGCCGTGATGAATTTTGTTGGATCCACCGGCTTGCCAAACTTGCGGATTTCAAAATGCAGCTTGACCTGGTCGGTGTCGGAATTACCCATTTCGGCTATCTTCTCCCCGCGCTTGACAGCATCCCCTTCCTTGACCAAAAGCTTACTATTGTGCGCATATGCTGAAAGGTATGCGCTATTATGCTTGATAATGACCATTTTCCCATAACCACGTAGTCCGGATCCCGCATACACCACCTTTCCCGACTCCGCAGCAAGCACAGGCTGCCCCATTTTTCCCGCAAAATCAACCCCCTTAGCCTCATCAGTATAAGGCTTAAGTAATCTCCCTGACGTAGGTTGAATCCAATCAACTACATTTTCATCAGTCATCTTCACCGGAGCCGACTCTTTGTTGCCTGATTTTTCGGGTGTTTTAACTTCCGGGGCGGATGAGATGCCACTAACGGGCCTTGAAGCTTCCGTTGCAGTTGATTTATTTACATAAATATTATTTATATTGTTTTTATTACCATCATATTGCTTACCAATTGAATCAGCAGATTGCGTGCCATAAGGCAGCTTCAATGCTTTTGGATAGCTGCGCAAGCCTGGGGGCGACACCACTACTGCAGATGAAGTGGCGACAGGCGGGGTATCCCTTAGTGGATGCACCTCAACACCCGCAGGCACTTCTGGTGCTGTCAGTCGCAGCGATTGATCCACCTTGATATCGTTGACGTCGCCAAGATTGTTCCAGCTGGCCAAATCGCGGTATGCAAGACCATGATCCAGTGCAATGCGATAAAGCGTATCTCCCTTCTTGACCACGTATATTCCACTGGCAGGCTCGGTGATCTGTTTTGCATTGGCGGAAACAATAGCCGCCGAAGGTAACATCGCAATCGGCTGTGAACGATCGACGATGGGCGCCGGACTGTGCGTGGCGCAGCCAGCAAGCAACAGAATGGCGATCAGGCTGTATTGGAACCGACTCACGCGGCTTCTCCTTGATGATAAAGACACACTACTCAGGATACGCCTGGCAGTAGCGGAACAAATTTCACTTTTTCCAGCCGGGTTTCAACCAAGCCGTCAAGTGTCGCTTCGATCATGCGCAGCTCCTGGTCTTCCTGCCCCACCGGAAAAATAAGACGCCCCCCCAACGCCAGTTGCGGGAGCATGTCTTGCGGAGTGATGGGTGCCGCAGCGGTAATGACAATTGCGTCATAAGGCGCGCCTTCTGGCAAACCGTGGCTGCCATCCATGTAGCGCAACCGCGCGTTGTGGACGCCAAGCGCAGTCAGCCTTTCGCGCGCCATCTTGTACAAACCGCCAATCCGCTCAACCGAATAAACCGTCTTGAACAACTGCGCCAGCACTGTTGTCTGGTAACCACAGCCGGTGCCGATTTCCAGCACGCGCTCATGCCGGACAGCGGCATGAGCGAGCTCGCTCATGCGTGCCACGATATAGGGTTGCGAAATAGTCTGGCCCAAACCAATCGGCAACGAGGTATCGTCATAGGCCTTGTGAGCAAGCGCCTGATCGACAAAGACATGACGCGGAATCTGGCTCATCACGGACAACACCGTTTCGTCCTTGATTCCTTGCGCACGCAAGCGTTCAACCAGCCTGGCACGGGTACGTGCAGACGTCATGCCAATTCCATCAAGTGCATTCTGGTTCAGTCGGATAGCCATGAGGAAACAAATTCCAGTTGCGGATAAGCAGTCAAATCAATGGAAAGCGGCGTAACGGAGACATAACCATTCGCCACGGCATGAAAATCGGTGCCCTCCCCTGCATCGGCAGCCACGCCGGCAGCACCCACCCACCAGATCGTATCACCGCGCGGATTTTCACTACGCACCACTGGCGCCGATTTGTGGCGCCGGCCAAGTCGCGTCACACGAACGCCCTTGATTGCTTCGTAGGGAACATCAGGCACATTCACATTAAGCAATATTGCGCGGGGAAAAGGGGAGTGTTTTACGCGGCGAACCAGATCGCGAGCAACGCGGGCCGCCGTTTCGAAATACTGGGGAGAACGCGAAACCAGCGAAATGGCCAAGGCAGGCACGCCCAGCAAAAATCCTTCTGTTGCCGCAGCGACCGTGCCCGAGTAGATGGTGTCATCGCCCATATTGGCGCCGTGATTGATTCCGCAAACCACCATGTCCGGCAGTTCCGGCATCAATCCTGTCGCGGCCAAATGCACGCAATCGGTTGGCGTGCCATTCACGTACAGGAAACCATTGGGCGCGGTACGCACGGTCAGCGGTCGATCGAGCGTCAGAGAATTGCTCGCACCACTGCGATCACGCTCTGGCGCACAAACCAGTACTTCGCCTTCGTCGCCCAGCGCCGATGCCAGCGCGGCGATACCGGGGGCAAAATAGCCATCGTCGTTACTGATCAGAAACCGCATGGAGAGAAGGCCTTTCTTGTACTGACCAGCGATTCTAGCCTAGCGACCTCGCATGCCAAAGCAACATCTGTTTTAACCAGCCCGAATGTATCGGCTGCGCCTCAGTTTCGCCCGGAACGCAAGGCGGAGAGAATGCCGGCCCCGGCAATCAGCGCCATGGCAACATAACTCAACGGCGGCAGCTTGTCGTTCCAGATCAGCATGCCGTAGAAAGAGGTAAATGCCACGATCAGGTAGCTGAGACTGGCCACAACCATCGATTTTCCCTTGCTGTAGGCGCGCGTGATCGTCATCTGGCCGGCACTGGCTCCAATACCCATGGCCAGAACCAGGCCGAAATTGGTCCAGTTTAGCGGCGCCATGGCATAGGGCTGGACCAAAATCCAGATGCCCGACATCACCGTGCTGGTCAGCAAAAAATAGAATACGGTTCGCCACTCCGGCTCGCCATACTTACCGAGTTCCCGGATATTGAACATGGAACCCGCTGTAAAGAGTCCTGCCAGGAGTCCCATCGCCCCGGCGAACCAGGAGTCCGAAGACAAGGTAGGGCGCAACAGCAGAACAACGCCACAAAACCCCAGTGCAATGGAGAAAGCCTGCATGCGCTGTGGCAGTGTCCTGTGCAATAGCGTGATCATCAACATCAGGAAAAGCGGCGCCGTATTTTGCAAGGTCACCGCCGTCGGCAGCGGCAAATGCGCCATGGCATACGTGCCCATCATCATGGAAATGGCGCCGCACATACTGCGCAAGAAGTGGCGCCGCAAGATGGGGCCGGTAACGTGCAGGGCTTGTCTATTGGGCCGCACGATCGCCAGCAGGATCAGGATCGCAATCAGAGCCCGATAAAACATCAGTTCCGCGGTAGTGAAACTGCTACTTCCCAGCTTGACGAAAACGCCCATGGTGGAAAAACTGAAACAGGAAACCACCATCCAGAACGGACCGGAATCGCGCAAGCGGGAAAACATGAAGACATCCTGACAAGAAATTGGCGGCTTGCATGCCGCCTGGAGGGGCATATGCCGGACGCATTCTACGCGCAGATTACAGATGGCCGGCGAGTTCTCGGCGCAGGAATTGATGGAAATGCCGCATCCCGTCTTCCATCGGACTCTGGTATGGCCCAACCTCATTGCGCCCGGCCGCGAACAAGGCCGCACGGCCTGCTTCCATGCGACGGATAATCTCGGCATCCTCGACCGCAGTTTCACGATACGCCGCCTGCTCTGCCGCAATGAAGTCGGGGCACGATTCAATGACTTCGCGCGGATAGTAGAACTCGATGATATTTCGGTAACTGCGAACACCATCGGGAATGATGGTTGAAATCACCAGGGTATGCGGATACCACTCGACCATGATGTTCGGATAGTAGGTCAGCCAGATGGCACCGAACTTGGGCAATACGCCGTTGCTGGCCCGGCGCGCAGCTTCGTGCAGGCGAGCATAAACTTCGCTCCCCGGGCGCTCTAGACCCCGGCTGATGCCGACCGTCTGCACCGAATACCAGTCGCCAAATTGCCAGGAAAGATCGCCACATTCAACAAAATGCCCGAGCCCCGGATGAAACGGGTCAACGTGGTAATCCTCAAGGTAGACCTCGATAAACGTTTTCCAGTTGCCCTGGTACTGCTCGATTTCCACGCTATGGAATTGGTACGCGGAAAAATCAAGATCCTTGGCTACGCCCAGATCCTTCAGGTCGGCCTCGATATCGCGCCCCGCTTCGAACAGCATGCCCCTCCAGCGCGTCAACGGCGTTTCCGGCAGATGCAGGCAGGGATTGTCCTTGAAGCGCGGCGCGCCCAGCAGTTTTCCATGCGCATCGTAGCCCCAGCGATGCACCGGGCAGATCGTATGCCGTGCATTGCCGCGCCCTTCCAGCATGAGCGCTTGGCGATGGCGGCAAACATTGGAAAACACATGCACGCCATCCTCGGCCCGTTTCAGATAACGCGCGCCATTACTCATTTCCAGCACATGAAAATCACCCTGCTCAGGCACCATCAACTCGTGTCCGAGATAGTGTGGGCCTTGCGCGAACAGGTGCGCCATCTCTGCCTGGAACAGAGCCTCGTCGAAGTAGGCCAAGACCGGCAACTGGGTGGTGTAATCGAGGACGGCGTCCTGGGCAAAATAAGGGTGGTTCATACGCGAAATGACGACTGGCGAGAGTGGTTGACGTCGGGAATAGCAGGAATTCTCATCGAAGTGGAAACCGGGGGCAAGCACGGGGTGAAAAAAACCGGAGACTCGCTCCGGTTTCAGTCATCACAGTGGCTGCAGATCCAGCTTGGCAAACAGCGCCTTGTCGCGCTCGACCTCGGGATTACCCGTGGTCAGCAGCTTGTCGCCGTAGAAGATTGAGTTGGCACCGGCCAGGAAACATAGCGCCTGCATCGCTTCCGGCATCTCGCCGCGACCGGCGGAGAGCCGCACATACGACTTGGGCAGCGTAATCCGCGCCACCGCGATGGTGCGGACGAACTCGGTCCAGTCGAGCGAGTCGATACCTTCCAGCGGGGTGCCATCGATCGGGACCAGGCTGTTGATCGGTACCGATTCCGGCTGTGGATCAAGATTGGCCAATTGCTGGATCAGCCCCACGCGGTCTTCGCGCGCTTCGCCCATGCCGATAATGCCGCCGCAGCAGACGGAAAGTCCGGCTTTGCGTACTTTTCCCAGGGTATCGAGGCGATCCTCGTAGCTATGCGTGGTCACGATCTCGCCATATTTTTCCGGCGAGGTATCCAGATTGTGGTTGTAGTAGTCGAGCCCGGCTGCCTTGAGATCCTCGGCCTGGCCATCGAGCAGCAGACCCAGCGTGGCGCAGGTTTCCAGGCCCAGCGCCTTCACGCCAATAACCATTTGTTTCAATTCGTCGATGTGTTTCTTTTTGGGGCCACGCCAGGCCGCGCCCATGCAGAAGCGCGAGGCGCCGTTTTCCTTGGCGACTTTCGCCGAGGCCAGCACTTCCGGCACGCTGAGCATTTCCAGCCCTTCCAGCTTGGCCTTGGCGCCTTCGTGATGATGCGATTGCGAACAATAGCCGCAATCTTCCGAGCAACCGCCGGTCTTGATCGACAACAGGGTCGACAGCTGAACCTTGTTGGCATCGAAGTGCTCGCGGTGCATTTCCTGCGCCGCGTACAGCAAATCGTTGAACGGCAGATCATAAAGCGCGGCAATGTCGGCACGGCTCCATTGACCGGATTGCGGATGCGGCGTCTTGCGCTTGAGAGAAATGGTTTGCGGCTGGTTCACTTGGACTATCCTGCAATGGAAAAGGTATACAGGACGTGATTTTGTTTGTGGAGAGCGGACTTGTCAAATTTTGCAGTTAATTTATTGAACAACTTAACACCACCAGCCGTTTGCGTGCTGTGCGGTGCCGACAGTCAGCACGAGGCACTCTGCCAGCCATGCCTCACCAGCTTGCCGTGGTTGCCCGCCCTGCACTGCCCAAGATGCGCGCTCCCGACGCTGGATGGTGGACTATGCGGCAATTGCATGAACGAGCAGCCGCATTTTGACAGCACTCATGCCGCGTTTCTCTACCACGGCGTACTGGCGCAACTGATACCGGCAGCCAAGTTCGGCGCACGCTGGTCGCTGCTGCCCGCGCTTGCCAAATTGATGCAACCGGGACTGGCACAGTTTGCCCGCCCCGATCTGCTGATTCCGCTGCCGCTGCATGCGCAACGGCTGAAAGAGCGCGGCTTCAATCAGGCACTGGAAATTGCCAGGCCGCTGGCCAGAAACCTGAGGCTCCAGCTGGAAACCAATCTGCTGCAGCGCACGCGCGATACCGAACACCAGGCACGGTTGAGTGAAAAAGCCCGTCTTCGCAACATGCGCAAGGCCTTTGTCGCCAGCGGCGATCTGAGCGGCCAGCACATCGCGCTGGTTGATGATGTGATGACGACCGGCGCCAGCCTCGATGCAGCGGCCCGTGCACTCAAACAGGCCGGTGCCGCGCGGGTGGATTGCTGGGTGCTGGCGCGAACACCCTGATCAGAACAACCGTGCGATCAGTGCCTTCTCCAAACCCGCTTCCAGCGGAATCGACACTTTCACGCCATTGCCAGCCGCCACGTTGACCGGCTCGCCTTCCTTGCCGCGCATCCGGGCCAGTTCGATGATCCGGTTGCCGCTCGGGTGGATAATTTCCAGCTGGTCGCCCACGGCAAAGTGGTTTTTCACCTCGATATCGGCCCAGCCGTTTTCTACGCGCAACACTTCGCCGACGAATTGACTGCGCTTGGCAATCGAGTGGCCTTCAAGGTAGTTCTGGTATTCGTGCGTACTGTGGCGCTGCAGGAAACCCTCGGTGTAACCCCGGTTGGCCAGCCCGTCCAGATCCGCCAGCAGGGCCGGATTGAACGGTCGCCCAGCCATTGTGTCGTCGATCGCCTGGCGGTAGGTTTGCGCAGTGCGCGCCACGTAATACAGCGACTTGGTTCGCCCTTCGATCTTCAGCGAATCCACGCCGATCTGCGCCAGCTTTTCCACATGCTGCACTGCGCGCAGGTCCTTGGAATTCATGATGTAGGTGCCGTGCTCGTCTTCCATGATCGGCATCATCTCGCCCGGGCGGGTGGTATCTTCGATCAGGTAGGTGCGATCGGCCAGTGGATGGCGCTCGGCACCGCCACAGGCGGCAAACTGCTGGTTGCCTTCTTCCATCGCCTTGTTGAAATCGAAGGCAATGACCTGCACCTGGCCCGCTTCGTCTTCCGTGGCATTGTGGACCTTGTAATCCCAGCGACAAGCGTTGGTGCAGGTGCCCTGGTTCGGATCGCGGTGATTGAAGTAGCCGGAGAGCAGACAGCGCCCGGAATACGCGATGCACAGCGCGCCATGCACGAACACCTCGATTTCCATGTCCGGACATTCCTGGCGGATTTCGGCGATCTCGTCGATCGACAGTTCGCGCGACAGGATGATGCGCGAGACGCCCATCGTCTGCCAGAACTTCACGCCGGCATAGTTCACGGTATTGGCCTGCACCGACAGATGCACCGGCATCTCGGGCCAGCGTTCGCGCACCATCATAATCAGGCCGGGATCGGCCATGATCAGCGCATCGGGCTGCATCGCGATCACCGGCGCCATATCGGCGAGGTAAGTCTTGACCTTGGCATTGTGCGGCAACAGATTGGAAGCCACGTAGAACTTCTTGCCGCGCGCATGCGCCTCGGCAATGCCCGTTTGCAATTGCTCAAGCTTGAATTCGTTGTTGCGCGCGCGCAGGCTGTAACGCGGCTGGCCGGCATAGACGGCATCGGCGCCAAAATCATAAGCGGCGCGCATCTTGTCGAGCGTACCGGCGGGCAGGAGCAATTCAGGGGCAATTCGGGTCATTGGGCACAAATCCAGAAGCAAGGCGGCGGATTCTAGCAGAATTTCCGGCTGCCGAATATTTAAGCAGCACGCAAATAACCCTTACTCGACAATGGGTTGCACCAGTTACCCACAGGCAGCCCACACATGCATCACCAGCTCATGGGGAAAGGCCAAGGCCATTGCCCTTTTATTAGGCAGCGGCAATTTCCGCTGCCTACTCATGCAGTTAACCCGCTTATCCACAGCGTTCCCACAACATCATGCCCAGCAAGCCGGGATAAGTCTCATCGGGTATTCACACTGGCCTTGGCACAATTACGGGCCGTCAAAAAAACACCCGGCCATCAATGACCGGGTGTTTGGGGGTACTTCTTTTCCTGTGTGACCGAATCAGGCAAACCGGGTTTTGATCGCCACTTCAATGCCCGCGGCATCCAGCCCGCATTCGGCCCAGAGTTCAGCCTGTTCGCCATGATCCACAAAACGATCGGGCAAGCCCAGTTGCAACACCGGCTTGGCGATGCCGTGCGCGGCAAGACATTCCAGTACCGCCGAGCCTGCACCGCCCATCACGGCATTCTCCTCAACCGTTACCAGCCAGTCATGATTCTGTGCCAGTTCCAGCACCAAGGCCTCATCCAGCGGTTTGACAAAGCGCATGTTGGCCACCGTCAGATCCAGCGTTTGGGCAGCTTTAAGTGCAGCCGCAAGTGGCGTGCCAAATACCAGCACGGCGCCGCGTTGACCCGAGCGACGAAGCTCGCCCTTGCCGAATGGAATGGCCTGCATCTCTGACACCAGCGCCACGCCCGGCCCGCCGCCGCGCGGGTAGCGCACTGCCGCCGGCCCGTCGTGCCGGAATGCCGTGTACAGCATCCGGCGGCATTCATTTTCGTCCGATGGTGTCAGCACCGCCATATTGGGAATGCAGCGCAAAAAGGAAAGATCGTAAGCACCGGCATGCGTCGGGCCATCAGCCCCCACCAGGCCGCCGCGGTCGATCGCAAACACCACCGGCAAGTTTTGCAGGGCCACGTCGTGGATCAACTGATCGTAAGCGCGCTGCAGGAAAGTGGAATAGATCGCCACCACCGGTTTCAAGCCTTCGCATGCGAGGCCTGCGGCAAATGTCACCGCGTGCTGCTCGGCAATGCCGGCGTCAAAATAACGATGCGGGTATTCCTTGGCGAAACGCACCAGACCCGAACCCTCGCGCATGGCTGGGGTAATGCCGACAAGACGGCCATCTTGCGCAGCCATATCGCACAGCCAGTCGCCGAAAATCTTGGTGTAGGTGAGCTTGCCGGCTTTGCTTTCCATGCCATTTTCAGGCTCGAACGGCGTCACCGCATGGTATTTGGTCGGGTCGGCCACGGCCAGCTTGTAGCCCTCGCCCTTGCGCGTGACCACATGCAGGAACTGCGGCCCCTTGAGCTTCTTGATATTGGAGAGCGTGGCAACAAGGGTGTCGAGGTTATGGCCGTCGATCGGCCCGATGTAATTGAAGCCAAACTCCTCAAACAGGATGCCCGGGGTCAACATGCCTTTGACATGTTCTTCGGTCTTTTTTGCCAGTTCGCGAATCTGCGGGACGACATCCAGCACGTAACTGCCGGATTTGCGAACCTTGTCGTAAAACTCGCTGGAAAGCACGCGGGCCAGGTAATTGCTCAAGCCGCCGACATTGGGCGAGATCGACATCTCGTTGTCGTTAAGGATCACCAGCAGATCGACATCGCTGTCGCCGGCATTGTTGAGCCCTTCGAACGCTTGGCCGGCGGTCATCGCGCCATCGCCGATGACGGCAATCGCCCGGTGCGGCTCACCCTTGAGCTTGAAAGCCTCGGCCATGCCCTGTGCGGCACTGATCGACGTGCTGGAATGCCCCACGCCGAAAGCATCGTATTCGCTCTCTTCGCGTTTCGGGAAACCCGCCAGCCCGCCCTTCTTGCGCATGCTGTCCATACGATCACGCCGGCCGGTCAGCACCTTGTGCGGATAACTCTGGTGCCCCACATCCCAGACCAGTTTGTCGTGCGGGGTATCGAACACATAATGCAGCGCGATGGTCAGCTCGACCGCGCCAAGGTTCGAGGCGAAATGCCCGCCGGTCTGGCAGACCGATCCCAGCAGGTAATCGCGCAATTCCTGCGCTAGTTGCGGCAATTGCCGGCGTTCCAGCAATTTCAGATCAGCCGGGTTGTTGATTGTTTCAAGCAAGGGAAAAGTCATGATCAGCTGCGGCGCTCCACGATGAAGTCCGCGATTTCCTTCAATCTTTGGGCGCGAGCGCCAAACGGGACCAGGGCATCCTGCGCATCGGCCAGCAACATGGCGGCATGACGGCGTGCTTCGGCAAGTCCCAGAAGAGAGACATAGGTGGGCTTGTTGTTGGCAACATCCTTGCCCGCCGTCTTGCCCAGCGTGGCAGAATCTGCTTCGCAGTCGAGAATATCATCGACGACCTGGAAAGCCAGGCCCATGCACTTGGCGAAATGGTCGAGCCGGCTGCGCTCGGCTTCATCCAAGGCAGCACCACAGAATGAACCCAGTAACACCGACGAGCGGATCAGCGCGCCGGTTTTCAGGATGTGCATCATTTCCAGTTCGGGCAGGGTCAGTGCCTTGCCAACGCCATAGAGATCGATACCCTGCCCGCCGCACATGCCGAAACTGCCCGAGGCCCGCGCGAGGATATTCACCATGCGCAACTGGTCGGTGGGATTATCCGCCAGCACACGGGAAGACAGAGTATCAAACGCAGCGGTCTGCAGCGCATCGCCCACCAGCAAGGCCGTAGCTTCGCCGTAGGCCACATGCACCGTGGCCTTTCCCCGGCGCAGCACATCGTTGTCCATCGCCGGCATGTCGTCATGCACCAGCGAATAGGCGTGGATCATTTCTACCGCGCACGCGGCATACTGCAAGCGTTCCGGGCTGGCACCGACGATTTCGCCGGCGGCGAACACCAGCAGCGGGCGCACGCGCTTGCCGCCATCGAGCACGGCGTAGCGCATGGCTTCATGCAATTGTGCCGGTTGATGACCGGCGGCAGGCAATACTTCGCCAAGCGTGACTTCGACGCGTTCCTGGATCGATTTTGCCCAGGTTTTGAAATCCGGCAGGGTCATCAGGCATTCTCTTCGGGATTAAACGGTTTCAATTCGCCGCCTTCCAGCACGCGAATTCGCTGTTCGGCATCGGCCAGCTTGCTCTCGCAAAAACGCATCAATTCGATTCCGCGCTGATAGCGTGCCAGCGCTTCCTCAAGGGGGGCATTGCCGGATTCCAGCGCGGCAATCAGATTTTCCAGCTCAGCGAGGCCGGCCTCAAAGTTATCCGGCATTTTGGCAGCTTTAGCCATGCCCCTGCGCTCCCATAATCAAAGCAGTGCAAGATAGCCGCCAGCCCCCCGCTAGTCAATGGAGAAAGCGCTTTATCGCGAGAGTTGCTGCCGTATAAAAGCGGTTGAGAATTTGACTCATACCCATATATGAAATTCAGGGCAGTGCTGTTTCAGGCTTATGGAGAAAACACGCCATCCGCCCCAATCCCCCAAAACGACAATGCAATCACAAGAATCATGGCAAACCACGAACCATTCAACTGTAGCAGGACTCTCAAACAAACCTTCAGGCAACACCAGTAGAAACGAGATCGTCTCCCGATGAAACACTCAAGGCTAGCCCATGCAACGCGAGCATAACGAAACCGAACACCCGACAGCCTTTCCTTCCCAGTCACCGGCACGGCTGATCCGTTTTGCCATTACGGTGACCGTGCTGCTTGTGCTCTTGCATGGCTACATCGGCTGGCAACTGCTGCCGGACTTGGCGCAGGGCCGCTCGGGCTGGCTCTTTGGTTTGTTGCTACTGGTTTCATCCACATTGCTAATTCCCTGGGGCATGCTGGCCCGATTTGTGATTTCAAGCCAGCCGCTGTCGGACCGGATTACCTGGATGGGTTCGCTGACCATGGGTTTGTTTTCATCGGTACTGGTGCTGACCGTTCTGCGCGATGTGGTTTTGGCTTTGATCGGCGGATCGCAGCTCAACTTCGCCAGTGCGCTGCTGGTTCCACTGCTAGCGGTACTGATCACACTCGTGGGTTTTGCCAATGCGCGGCGCCTGCCTCGTGTCGTTGAAATCGACGTTCCGCTGGAGGGATTGCCCCCTGCACTGGCCGGCTTCACCATCGTTCAGATCAGCGACATCCATGTCGGACCGACGATCAAGCGTGACTACGTTCAAGCAGTTGTCGAGCGGGTCAATTCCCTCGGCGCCGACTTGATCGCCATCACCGGCGACGTGGTCGATGGCAGCGTGCCTGAGCTCGCCCCGCACACCCAGCCGCTGGCAAACCTGCAGGTCCGGCATGGCGCCTGCTTCGTTACCGGCAACCACGAGTATTACTCGGGTGCTGCGCAATGGGTGAGCGAATTCAGGCGACTGGGGCTGCGTTGCTTAATGAACGAACATGTGGTGCTGGAACACGACGGTGCCTCGCTGGTCGTAGCGGGCGTAACTGACTATAGCGCCCATTTGTTCGATCCGGCCCAGCAAAGCAATCCGCAAACCGCCCTAGGCGGCGCTCCTGCCGCAATGCCCAAAATCCTGCTGGCCCACCAGCCACGCTCGGCGAAAGCAGCGGCCGCCGCCGGCTTCGATCTGCAATTGTCCGGGCACACGCACGGCGGGCAATTCTGGCCATGGAATCTTTTTGTCCGCTTGCAGCAACCCTATACAGCAGGACTGCACCGCCTGGATCATCTCTGGATCTACATCAGTCGCGGCACCGGCTATTGGGGTCCACCCAAACGATTCGGTGCACCGTCTGAAATCACCCGGCTGCACCTGGTTTCGGCGCCCTCCAGATAACCCACGCCGAGGTCGTGGAATTTCCGGACCAGCAATGACTGTGTAATTCCGCACCGGGAAAATCCCCGCGCTTGGGCAAGTGATAGAATCAGGCTTCAAAGTCTTTCGTGGTTCCGAACCCATGGCCGAAACACTGGATCAACTCAAGATCAAACGCGACATAACGCCAAAGCGTCGGCGCCGCTGGATAAAACCGTTGCTCATCGGCGTGGTGTTGCTCGGCATAGTGGGAGCAGTTGCCTTGGTGATCGGCAAACAGGCGCAGGAAGTGGAAACCGCCCGTGTCACCCAGGCTTGGCCTGCGCAATCGATCACGCTGCTCAATGCCACCGGCTACGTAACGGCCGACCGCAAGGCTGCCGTGGCCACCAAAGGCACCGGCCGGCTCGAATGGCTGGGTGTTCGCGAAGGCAGCATCGTCAAAGCGGGCGAGATCATCGCCCGGCTGGAAAACAGCGACATGCAGGCGCAACTGGCCCAGGCCCGCGCAAATGTCGAGGTTTCGAAAGCACGCCAGCAACAACTGGAAGCCGACCGACTGGATGCGCAGCTCAATCTCAAGCGCCAGAAAGAGTTGGCCGAGCAAAAATTCGTTTCTCCGGCTGCCGTCGATGCCGCGCAAAGCCGCTATCAGCAAGCGGTATCCGCAGTTTTTGCACAAGTGGCCACCGTGAAAATGATGCAGGCCGCCGTACGCAATGCGCAAGCCTCGGTGGACAACACGATCATCCGAGCACCGTTTGCCGGCGTGGTGCTGACCAAACAGGCCAATGTCGGCGATATCGTCGCGCCGTTCAGTACCAGCGCCGATTCCAAGGGCGCCGTGGTCACAATGGCAGACCTCACCACACTGGAAGTGGAAGCCGATGTTTCCGAAACCAGCCTTTCCAAGGCGCGCGTGGGCCAACCGTGTGAGATCCAACTCGATGCCCTGCCCGACACGCGCCTGCTGGGCAGCGTTCAGCGCATCGTGCCCACGGTGGATCGCAGCAAAGCCACTGTGAAGTTCAAGATCAAGTTTGAAGAAACCGACCCGCGCGTACTGCCAGACATGAGCGCCAAGGTCGCCTTCCTGGAACGGCCGCTCAAAGCCGACGAACGCCAGCCGCGCCTGGCGGTGCAAGCCGACGCGGTCAAGGAGGGCACCGCTTTTGTCGTGGACAAAACCGGCAAGGTGCAGGCACGCAAGGTCACACTGGGTGGCAGAATTGGCGACCTGATCGAAGTGAAGGAGGGCCTGAAAAACGGCGAAACCGTGGTGCTTTCGCCTTCGGCCAAACTCAAGGACGGCGCGCTGGTCACGGAGAAAATGAAGTGAGCGTCGCCGTCAGCCTGCGCGGCCTCTGCAAAACCTACTACCGGGGCGACCAAGCGCTCGACGTGCTGATAGACATCAGCTTTGATATCCTGCAGGGCGATTACCTCGCCCTGATGGGGCCATCCGGCTCGGGGAAATCCACCCTGCTCAACCTGATCGCCGGCATCGACAAGCCATCCTCCGGCCAAATTCTGGTCAACGACATCGATATTGCCACGCTGAACGATGCAGAACTCGCCGACTGGCGCGCAGCCAACATCGGCTTCATCTTCCAGTTCTACAACCTGATGCCGGTGCTCACTGCGCAGGAAAATGTCGAACTGCCGCTGTTGCTTTCGCCGCTTTCCCGGCGGGAACGGCGGGAACGCGCGCTGCTGGCACTTGATCTGGTTGGCCTGTCCGACCGCGTTACGCACACGCCGGGGGAGTTATCCGGCGGACAGCAACAACGCGTTGCCATCGCCCGCGCCATCGTCACCGATCCGACGCTGATCGTCGCCGACGAGCCCACCGGCGATCTCGACCGCAAATCAGGCGAAGAAATCCTGCTACTTCTGGAACGACTGAACCGCGAAATGGGCAAAACCATCGTCATGGTCACCCACGATCAGAAAGCCGCCGACGCCGCCCGCGCCGTGCGTCACCTGGAAAAGGGCGAATTATCGGGATTGGTGGAAAACAGAACCTGATTGTTCACTCGCCGCAGCGCCCGCACGCGCAGCGAATCCATGCACAATGGATTCAAAAGCGGAGATCAGCGCCGCATCGAACCGGGTCTCGAAGCCTGCACTGACATCAAACAGGGTTCGCAACACACCCCGCTGGTAATCTTCGCCCTGCAGCCCCGCCACCCGATCGAACATCAAATCCGCACACCCCAGCATCAAGGCGCCTTGATGCAGCGATGTTTTGTACACGGCAGCCGGAATGCCCGCACCGCTAACCCACTGATGATGCTGGCGGATGATTTGAGCGGCTTCGGTGCAATCCGGCGACACCGCCAGCAGCCAGGTTGCAGCACGCTCCGGATGCTCCGCATAGGCCGGCCAGGCTGCAGTTTTAGGTGCCGGGGGATTGTGCATAAAAGAATCGGGGCCAGCCAGCAACCCGACATCATGCCAGTAGACCGCAATGATCAGCGCATCGGCATGACTGGGATGCAGATATTGCTGGTTGAGCTCAAGGATCAGTTCGCGTTGCCGTGCCGCACGGCCACGCCAGCGCGGAAACCTGACGCCCAAGGCATCCGAGAGTAATTCCCCCAAAGCCAGTGCACGAGCCACACTTTCCGCAGAAGGCAGTGGCACTGCGCTATCGCCCTGCCCTGCTTCGCCCAGATTCACATCATGCTCGGCCAGCAAGATATATCGCGCAGCCTGGTCTGCCTCCTGCTGGTTTTGGGCTTGCGCCAGCTGCTGAATCAAACCGGTCAGCGCCCCCCGCGGCTTGGCATCGAATTGCCGGGTTTGTGCCAGCGATTCCATCATCGTCGACACCTGATCCATGCTCTGTATGAGTGCTTCAGCCACCAACGCGGAGCATTGAAAGACGCGATTTCGCATACTTTGCAATACGCCTTCCAAGTGGTGGATGAATTCGATGATGGGCGTTGCCCGGCAATAACCGAAATCGCCCTTGATGGTATGCATATGCCGAAAAGCACTGGCCAGCAGCTCAGCCGAATCCGGCGTCTGCACCAAGTGGTGCAGATCGCGCTCCAGCTCCGGCAAGTGTTCCTGAACTTCGGCCATGACCTCCGGTAAAAGCGAAAAATCTACATCCGCAGCATGCATAAGCCACCCATGGCAAGTAAGGCATTTACAGCAAAGATAAAATGACAGGCCACACCCCGGGAACACAGAATTGAATTCATGTAGCGCGAAAACCGGACGCGTTCGTTATGTGGTGCTCACATACAATCTTAGCCCAGCTGCTGATATTGACAATGGATGTGCTCACCCCCATTTCCGTGGAAACATAATTTTTATACGGGTTATTTCCTGACTAAAATAAGCATGGCAGGGTTAGATCAACAGAACCCAATCCAATTTTAAAAACACAATTACTCAAGGGACACGAATCATGCTCAAGGAATTCAAAGAATTTGCGATGCGGGGCAATGTCATTGATCTCGCAGTCGGCGTGGTCATCGGCGCTGCTTTCGGGAAAATTGTCGATTCGCTGGTCAAAGACATCATCATGCCCCCCATCGGGATGATCGTAGGCAAGGTGGATTTTGCGAACATTTTCTTCATTCTCAACGAAGGCAAAGTCCCCGGGCCTTATGCCACCTTGGCCGATGCGCAAAAAGCCGGCGCAGTCACCTTGAATCCCGGCCTGTTTTTCAACCAGCTCATCAGTTTCATCATTATCGCTTTTGCAATTTTCCTGGTGGTCAAGATGATCAACAAACTCAAGCGTGAAGAAGCCCCCGCACCTGCGGCTCCTGCACCGACACCGGAAGATATCGAGCTATTGCGCGAGATTCGCGATCTACTTAAAAAATAACCTTTTCAAGCATCTATCCCAAACAAAACGCCACAGCATAAAGCGGTGGCGTTAGTTTTTTAAACTTGCGGCTGGCAGAGAATGGCAGCCATTTCCTGCGGCTGCGTCACGATTCGCACCGTTTGATACAGGGCCTCCGCCTCCGGATAGGTCTGGCGCAAATAATTGAGCCACTGTTTGACCCGTCCACAGTGGTATTTGGGCAGGGTATGGCGCGTGACCAGTAGCCAGAAATCCGCAAGGAGCGGCTGCAATTGTGCCCACGGCATGGCACCACTCTCCCCGTGCTTGATCAGCTGCGCCAGTGCCGGATTGGCGACCATGCCACGCCCGAGCATCACATCCGCCACGCCGCTGATTTCGCGGCAGCGACGATAATCGTCAACGGTCCAGATCTCGCCATTGGCGATCACCGGGATTTTCACCGCATCCTGGATGCGGCCGATCCACTCCCAGTGCGCCGGCGGCTTGTAGCCTTCCACTTTGGTACGGGCGTGCACCACCAGTTCCGCCGCTCCGCCCGCTTCCATTGCCCGAGCACAATCCAGCGCCAGGGTCTTATCTTCGTAGCCCAAGCGCATCTTGGCGGTCAGCATCATATCCGGCGGAATCGCGGCGCGCACCGCTGCCACCAGTTCGTGGATACGATCGGGTTCGCGCAAGAGAATCGAGCCGCCGCCGTGGCGATTCACCGTCTTGGCCGGGCAGCCGAAATTAAGATCAATCGCAGCGGGTTTCAATGCCGCCAACCGCGCGGCATTGAGGGCCATGAAATAGGGATCGGAACCAAGCAATTGCACCCGTACCGGCACGCCCGCCGTGGTGCGGCTGCCCTGATCCAGTTCCGGCACGATGCGCTGATAAGTGCGGTTGGGCAGCAGCGAACCGGATACGCGCACGAATTCCGAGACGCACAGATCAACGCCGCCGACGCGGGTCAGAATATCGCGCAGCACGCAGTCAAGCAGCCCCTCCATCGGCGCGAGCAGGATTCTCATGACTTGGCCTTCTGCGGCACGGGCGGATATTTGATTGCGTTCAAGCCGATCTTGCGCAACGCAGCCTGTTCCAGATCGACACCGAGTACGTCGGCCATGCGCACCAAGTAGAGCAGCACATCGGCCATTTCTTCGCCGATCGCGGTGAGTTTGGCTGGGTCGTTTTGCACCGCCAGCGATTCCTCCGGCGTCAGCCACTGGAAGTGCTCGACCAGTTCGGCCATCTCCACCGACATGGCCATCGCCAGATTCTTGGGCGTGTGGTAGCGCTCCCAGTCGCGTTCGCGTGCGAATTCGCGCAGTTTTTCAATCAGGGCTGCCAGATCCATCGTCTCATCCATCAACAAAAAGGCCCCAAGTTTACCGGGGCCTTGGATTGATGATACCCCCTACTCGCTTCGCGAGGTTTCCCCTCAAGGAGGGGACGGAAGGAGTGGGTATAAATCAAAAAGGCTGCAAAATCATAAGCCTGCGTATCGGGGCCGGCTTGGCCGAGCCCTTGCAGACACATGCAAACAATTTTGCGAGCAGCCTGAGGCCCCGGATTGACCGGGGCCTTAATTCTACAGGACTCGCTCAGAGCGCATTCAAGGCATCGACTGCCGGAACATATTCATAGCCCAGATCGCGTGCAACCGCCTCGTAGGTCAGCTTGCCGCAACACACGTTCAGTCCGTTCTTCAGGTGGCCATCTTCCAGCAGCGCCCGCTTTACGCCCTTGTTGGCAATCGCCAGCGCGAAACCCAGCGTGGCGTTGGTCAGTGCCATCGTAGAAGTACGCGCCACGCCGCCCGGCATATTGGCCACGCAATAATGGATCACGCCGTCGATGACATAGGTCGGGTCTTGATGCGTAGTGGCATGCGAAGTCTCGAAACAGCCGCCCTGGTCAATCGCCACATCCACCAGCACCGATCCGGCTTTCATCAGTTTGAGCATGTCGCGCGTCACCAGCTTCGGCGCAGACGCACCCGGGATCAGCACCGCGCCGATCACGGCATCGGCCACTTTCAGCTCGGCTTCGATGGCATCCTGCGTGGAGTACAACGTCTTGATGCGGCCGCCGAAATCGTTATCGATTTCCTTCAGGCGCGGCAACGATTTGTCGAGGATCGTGACATCCGCACCCAGGCCCATGGCCATACGCGCGGCATTTATGCCGACTACACCGCCGCCGAGTACCGTCACATGGCCCGGCGCTACCCCCGGCACACCGCCGAGCAGCACACCGGAGCCGCCTTGCGCCTTTTCCAGCGCATGCGCCGCAGCCTGGATCGCCATGCGACCGGCAACTTCCGACATTGGTGCCAGCAACGGCAGGCCGCCACGCACGTCGGTCACGGTTTCGTAGGCAATACAGATCGCGCCGGATTCGACCAAGCCTTTGGTCTGTTCGGGATCGGGAGCCAGATGCAGATAGGTGTAAAGAATCTGGCCCGGGCGCAGCTGCTTGTATTCGATCGGTTGCGGCTCCTTGACCTTGATCACCATCTCGGCCGAGGCAAAAATTTCGGCCGCAGCTTCGACCATCCTTGCGCCCGCAGCGGCATATTGATCGTCACTGAAACCGATGGCGGCACCGGCCTGTTTTTCCACCATGACCTGATGGCCATGCGCAACCAGTTCGCGCACGCCGGCCGGGGTCAGGCCGACGCGGTATTCGTGATTCTTGATTTCCTTGGGAACGCCAACCAGCATTTTAATTCTCCCTTTTATAGATGTAATTTGTAGATGTAAGTAAAGCTCTATCTCCGCCAGAATGCCGGATTCACCAAGTCAGTAAGTCAGCGATCTCTGCAGCGGATGATTAAGTATATGGATGCCATAACAGGGAAAGTAACCATTCATTCACACTTTTGCAGTGGAATTAGCTAAAGTAACCCCTGTTATCTGCCCGGAAACAGTGAAATGATCGACTTGGACAAAACGGATCGAAAAATCCTCACCATCCTGCAACGCGAAGCGCGAATATCGATTACCGAATTGGCTGCACGCATCGGGCTATCGCCCACTCCGGTGAACGAGCGCGTCAAGCGTCTGGAGCGCGATCATGTGATCACCGGCTACCATGCGCACTTGAACCAACAGCTTCTGGGATTGCGTATCCTGGTGTTTGTGGAATTGCGCCTATCGAAAAAATCTGCCGAGATTTTCGATGCAGTCAAACGTGAACTGGCACTGGTGCCCGAGGTGCTGGAATGCCATCTAGTGGCCGGGGAATTTGATTACCTGATCAAAGCGCGCATTCCTGACATGCAAGATTATCGCGGCCTGCTTGGACGCATCCTGCTCAAATTGCCGATGGCGGTCGAATCACGCAGCTATGTGGTAATGGAGGAAGTGAAAGAAAGCCACATCATTGAGGTGTAAACCGCGGCTTGGTCGAGGATATGCGGCATCCTCGACCAAGCCCTTCAGAACCTAAGCTTTCCAGACATTGGGCGCAACATGCACGTTCAGCGCATCGCTGCCGAACCAAGTTTCGCCATCCTGGATTGTGCATTGCAGGCGCATGGTTCGTTCTGCAAGCGTGGCCAGGGATTTGACCGTTTCGGGCTCGATGCAAATCACACTCAGATTATCCAGACGGGCGGCCTTGCTCTGTATCTGCTCCCACCAGATTTCGGCCGAGCGCCCGCTGTAGCAATACAGTTTCACCTGCGCCGACTTGGCGCAAATCTGCCGCAGCCGCTTTTCATCGGGTTGCCCCAGCTCGATCCAGAGTTCGATCGCACCAGTCAGATCCTTTTGCCAGATATCGGGCTCATCGGTATCGCACAAGCCTTTGGTGAAAGCGAGCGATTCGCTGGCGTTTTGCGCAAACGCCAGGAGCCTCACCATCATCCGTTCATCGTTCTCGGAAGGATGACGTGCAATGGTCAGGGAATGTTCCGCGTAGTAGTTGCGGTCCATGTCGGAGATCTGCAGATCAGCCTTATAGATGGTTGCCTTGAGGGCCATGATTGCATCCTGGATAAACGAGGAGCCGGATAATGAACCGTCCGGCGCGGCAGGGAAAGCAGAAGTTCAGTTTGCAGCGGTTTGGCTGCGCTCAGCACGATACATGCGCACCATCGTGGAAAAATTGATGGTCGCCACCACCGCTTCCAGCGCGGAGCCGCCGATCGAACCGGCAATGATATTGTTGACCAGCCACAGCAAGGTGCCGATCAGCATGACAAAGCGCAGGCGGATACCCTGCAGCCGGAACAGCGCCAGCGTGGCCATGCTCGAAGCTATCAGCGGCAAGGCATCGGCCGGATGTTTGACGAACACGATGCCGAGGCCAATATTGAGCAGGACAATCGCCCAGGCCAGCCAGAGCGAGCGCGTGTACATTGAAATGACCGAGCGACTGGCCGACACCAGCGTGCTGGCCACCGCCGTCGGGTTGCCCAGCAAAAAGAAATGCACGGCATACGCCACGCACTCGCCCGTCATCCAAAGCTTGAAATGCCGGTCGTTGATCTGCAGGAACGAGCCGACCCCCAGCAAAAATGCCAGGTAGCCAAACAACTGGGCCCAGGATAAGAATTCCAGCATCGTGCTCACAATATTGTTTAAAGGGGCGCTGCCTTGAATTGAAAGCCGCGCTTCATCAAGGAATGAACTACGCCTGCAACGCTTCCAGCGCTTCGGTCACTTCCAGCCACTCAAGCTCCAGCGACTCGATCCGCTGCTTGGCTTGTGCCTCTTGCAACAGCGCATCTTGCAGCACGGCCTTGTTTTCCAGGGCATATATGGATTGATCGGCCAGTTGGGCAGTCAATGCAGCATGTGTCGCGGTCAATTGCGCAAGTTCTTTATCAATCTTGCCCAGCCGCTGCTCCAGCGGCTTGCGCTGAGCCGAGAGCCGCTGGCGCGTTTCGGCCTCCTGCCGTTTCAGCGCCTTGCGGTCGACCTGTTCGCCCGATTCGCCGGGGCGGCGCGTATCCACGTTGCGGTTATCCTGGCTGTACTGGGTGTAATCGTCCAGATCGCCATCGAATACGCGCAGTGTGCCGCCTTCGATCAGCCAGAAGTCATCCACGGTACTGCGCATCAGGTGGCGATCGTGCGAAACCACGATCAACGCGCCTTCGTAATCCTGCATCGCCAGCGTCAGCGCTTGGCGCATTTCGATATCCAGATGGTTGGTCGGCTCGTCGAGCAGCAACAGATTGGGTTTTTGCCAGATCAGCAAGGCCAGCGCGAGCCGGGCCTTTTCGCCGCCGGAAAACGGGCCGACCTTGCTCATCGCCATTTCACCGCGGAAATCGAAACCGCCCAGGTAATCGCGCAGTTCCTGCTCGCGCGTGACCGGATCGAGTTTCTGCATATGCCAAAGCGGCGTTTCATCTTCGCGCAACTGGTCGAGTTGATGCTGGGCGAAATACCCGACGCGCAATCCCTTGCCTTCGGTGCGCACGCCGTGCAACAGCGGCCGCTCGCCCGCCAGCGACTTGATCAGCGTGGATTTGCCCGCGCCGTTGACACCCAGCAAGCCCAGGCGCGCGCCGCGTTCCACGCTGAAATTGAGGTTGCGCAGCACCGGCTGCGCCGGGTTGTAACCCGCCGCGCCATCCTCGATGCGCAACAGCGGATTGGGGCTGGAATCCGGCTCGCGAAAAGCAAAGGTGAACGGTGAATCGACATGCGCGGCGGCAATGCGCTCCATCCGTTCCAGCGCCTTGACCCGGCTTTGCGCCTGCCGCGCCTTGGTGGCTTTGGCCTTGAAGCGGGTGATGAACGATTCCAGATGCGCGATCTCGCGCTGCTGTTTTTCGAATGCCTGTTGCTGCAGCGAAAGGCGAGCGGCCTTTTGCGCTTCGAAATCGGCATAGTTGCCGGTATACAGATTCAATGCAGCCTGTTCGACGTGCAGGATCGCGTTGACCGTGTTGTCGAGGAAATCGCGGTCATGCGAGATCACCAGCAACATGCCCGGGTAGCTGCGCAGCCAGTTTTCCAGCCAGACCACCGTTTCCAGATCCAGGTGGTTGGTCGGCTCGTCGAGCAGCAGCAGATCCGAGCGACGCATCAGCGCCTGCGCGAGGTTGAGGCGCATGCGCCAGCCGCCAGAAAAACTCGCTACCGGTCGGGCCATTTCCTGCTCGGAAAAACCCAGTCCGGCCAGCAATTTGGCCGCACGTGCTGGTGCCGAATAGCCGTCGATCGTTTCCAGCCGCGCCAGGCATTCGGCATGATGCAGGCCATCGTGCTGACTGGCAGCCAGTTCGCGCTCGATCGCGCGCAATTCCAGATCGCCATCGAGTACATAGTCCAGCGCCGGCATATCCAGCGCCGGCGTTTCCTGCGCCACGTGCGCAATCACATAGCCGGGCGGCAATTCCAGATCGCCGACGTCCTGGTGCAGCTCACCGCGCAGCAAGGCAAAGAAACTGGATTTTCCGGCGCCATTCGGACCGACGACACCGACCTTGCAACCGGGATTCAACATGAGATCGGCGCGCTCAAGCAAAACCTTGATGCCGCGCCGCAAAGAAAGGGATTTGAGTCTGATCATGGGCGGCAAGTCTAGCAGAGTTGCCGAAACTCACCGAGAGCGGAAAGCGGTTTTTCGCAACTCAAGCAGACAAAGTATGGCGCAGCTCATCAAACACGCCATCGGTCAGGCTGCCTGACCAATCCTCATGCCGCAAGCGGCCATTGCGAATCAAAGTTTCGATCTCGGTCCGGGTGAATGTGTGCCCATTGGCGCCGACGCGATTGGTAAACAGGAAACGCGTTCCTTGCGGGCTGATCCAAGTAAGGCGCAATTTGTGGTGACTCCCATCCTCTTCCTGCAAATCGACCCACGCCCAGCGCTTGGGCAACTCTTCCAGCAAAACAGGAGGCAACTCGTAAACCGGCTCCGGTATTGGTGCGGCGACTTCAGCGACCGCAGGTGCAAAAACCGGTGCCGCAGACGGCGGCCGCATGCCATTGCGAATGGCGGAAGCGTGGCAATGCACGAGCTCGGACATGAACGCCTGCCACTCCTGTGCGGCCATCCCGGCCTCTGCCGTTCCTTCTTCCAGTGTTTTCAGCATGCGGGGCAAACAATTGACCAGCTGGAGACGCTCCTCGGCCCCACGCTTGGGCTCCACACTCCAGAGCAGATCATCCAGCGCAGTCACGTAGGCCACAAAACGGGGCTCATTCTCCCCCTCGACTCCGTAGACTTTGGCCAGCGCCGGCACCCACCAGCGCCGGACAAACTCATCTACCAGTGCGGGCACATCGCGCTTGAACAAACGGGCACCGACAAGGCTTTCCGCTGTTGCCAGGCCGAGTTCATTGAGTTCGGCCACCGCCAGTTCTTGCGCATCATCCTGAATCTGACTGGTTGCCGCATCCGCCTCGGCCAGCAAAAACGATTCCAAGTCCACCAGCGCCTGATCGAAGATACCAACATCATCCTCAAAATTCACCACAATCCAGGTCACGATGGCCGATAGCTTGTCAAAACGCGGATTGCCCGCATCGGCATCGTCATGCCAATCAATTGCGGCTTCCGCCAGGCGGTCGAGCAACTGGCGCGCGGGATGCTGCTTGCGCGAGAAAAAAGCACTATCGAGCAGCGCCACTTTCAGGACGGGAATCTGCAGGCGGCCAATCAAACCCTTGATCGCCTCGGGCAGGCGAGAATCTTCAAACAAGCGATCGAACAGCAACGCGACCAGATTCAAGGTCATGGCATCCATCTGCGCCAGACCCTGGGCCCACTGCGTGGTTTGCAGCAGCGATATCAGATTTCCGGAAGCCGGAAGCAAAGTCTCACCTTCCAGTGCAACAGGGTCTTCCGGCAAACGGTGCTGCAATTGATTGAGAAAAGAAAATTCCGTTGCGCTTTGTACTGCAGTTTGTGGCGCTTGCTGCGCAGATCCGCTCAGCAACCGCTCCAGATGCGCTGCCAGCGCGGCAGGAACCATCATATTCACCAGGCCCGGCGACAAAGGCGCGGCACCTGCTGTTACTGAAGGATTTTCGGATGGTGTCGCGGAGGCAGGCGGCGGATCCTCCCGCCGAGGCGGCCTGTACCCGCTTGTTGGTTGCGGATGTGACTTGTAACTTACCGGCTGAACATTTTGCTGCACCAGAAACTCGTTGACTTGCCGGTAGATCCCTCCCACTTGCTGGGTAAGCTGAGATTCGAATGCGCGCAATGCCACAATGCGCGCTTCAACGCCGCTTTCAATCTGCCGGCAGGCCCTCAGCATCGCTTCGCAAATCGCCTCCGGACAGATCGGATTGGCGGCATTCTGCTCGGCCTTGCCTGGAACCAATCGGGCCAGGCGCGATTCCATCTGCCGCAGATCTTCACCACCCGTGAGCTTGAACGCACTGGCCATACTGCTGACGGTCAGGTTTTCTTCATATTCCTCATTGGCCACCAACGACAGCTCAGTCTTGGGCTCATCCTTGTTGAGGTAACGCACCCCGCGCTCTTCGCTTTCCAGTTCTTGCAAGCGCTGATCGAAGGCATCGAGAAACTGCTGGCGGAATTCAGCTTTGATCAAGCCGCGCTTGGCCAGTGTTTCGGCACGCGCAGCGAAATAAATCTCGCGCAACGAGCGTTCGGAGGATTTTTCTGCCAGTTCGAAAAAATCATTTTCCAGCCGGCTAAAAAAACCATCAAACGACTGGAGTAGCAGTTGCAGCGCGATATCACGGCACGCCAACAACTTGGGATCGGCAAGCGCTGCGAATTGCGCAGGACTCCCTCTTCCAAAATCTGGCATGACTGGCTGACTCATTACCGCCCCCGCAAGAATGCACAACGTTTCTTGTGCGTCCACTCTGAAAACAACAATATACCCAAAGTGATGTAAAAAAAAACACTGTTTGCTCAACACCCTTCAACGATAGTCTGTCGCCTGCTGGAACAACGTCTGTCTAATCAAGTACAAAGCAAAGCCAAGAGGGTTCAACTTGACTCGGCACATTTCTTGACAACCGTTGCGGGCATGCTGGTATATAATTCCCGGTTTTGCAGTCGCAGAATCGGATTAGCAGCAATGGAAGCTGAACAGTTAAATCAGATCGAGAACACGCTTGTCGACCTTGGCACACGCACCGAGGAATTGCGGCGTTATCTCGACTATCCCGGCAAACGCGACCGGCTGGAAGAAGTCGTGCGCCTGACCGAAGACCCGGATATCTGGAACGATCAGAAAAAAGCGCAGGAATTGGGCCGCGAACGCAAGGCGCTGGAGGATGTCGTCGTCGTACTTGACCGCGTGACCGGCGAAATCGCCGACAGCCGCGATCTTTTCGACATGGCAAAAAGCGAAGACGATGCAGAAACGCTGCACGCTGTCGAAGCCGACGTCGCCAAGATCAGCGCAGAAATCGCCGCGCTCGAATTCCGCCGCATGTTCAACAACCCGATGGATCCCAATCCCTGTTTTGTCGACATCCAGTCGGGCGCCGGCGGCACCGAGGCCCAGGACTGGGCCGGCATGCTACTGCGCATGTATGTGCGCTACGGCGAGCGCAAGGGCTTCAACGTGGAAGTCATGGAAGTCTCGGATGGCGAAGTCGCCGGCATCACCAGCGCCACGATCAAGCTGACCGGCGAATATGCCTATGGCTACCTGCGCACTGAGACCGGCGTGCACCGCCTGGTCCGCGTTTCGCCGTTCGATTCGAACGCGCGTCGCCACACCTCGTTCTGCTCGGTCTTTGTCTACCCGGAAGTCGACGACAGCTTCGAAATTGAAATCAACCCGGCCGATCTGCGCATCGATACCTATCGCGCATCGGGCGCAGGCGGTCAGCACATCAACAAGACCGACTCGGCCGTGCGGATTACACACAATCCGTCCGGCATTGTCGTGCAGTGCCAGAATGACCGCTCGCAACACAAGAACCGCGATGAAGCCATGAAAATGCTGCGCGCAAAGCTTTATGAAGCCGAGCTGCGCAAACGCATGGAAGCCCAGCAAGCCCTCGAAGCCGGCAAGGCCGACATCGGCTGGGGCCACCAGATTCGCTCTTACGTGTTCGACCAGAGCCGCATCAAGGATCTACGCACCAGCTACGAGGTAGGCAACCTCAAGGGCGTGATGGATGGTGACCTGGATGGCTTCATCGAAGCCAGCCTGAAACAGGGCGTGTAATTCGACTTACCGGGAAACGACCACTGCGCCGCACCGGGCGCGTTGTTCTTTTTCCCGCACTATGAATATTCGACTATTTGAACCTGCGGGCGCCAGGCGCCCAAGCGATGGAAAGCACCATGAGCGACAAGCAAGCCACCCCGGAAGTAACCCTGCAAGACGAAAACCAGTTGGTCGCCGAGCGCCGCGCCAAACTGGGTGCCATCCGCGAGCAAGGCATTGCCTTCCCGAACGATTTCAAACCCAGCCACCAATCTGCGGACTTGCATGCCAAGTATGACGCGACCGAAGGCGAGGAGCTGGTCGCTCAAAACGTGGAAGTCGCCATTGCCGGCCGCATGATGCTCAAGCGCGTCATGGGCAAGGCCAGCTTCGCCACCGTGCAGGATGCCTCGGGCCAGATCCAGTTCTACATCAGCCGCGAAGCCGTGAGCGAAGCCATCTATGCCTCGTTCAAGCACTGGGACATGGGTGACATTCTGGGTGCCAAGGGCTCCCTGATGAAGACCAAGACCGGCGAGCTCACCGTGCAGGTCACGGAACTGCGCCTGCTGACCAAATCGCTGCGTCCGCTGCCGGACAAGCACCACGGCATGGCCGATCAGGAAATGAAGTATCGCCAGCGCTATCTGGACCTGATCACCAACCCGCAAAGCCGCGATACCTTCTTCAAGCGCTCGAAGATCATCCGCAAGGTGCGCGAAGTGATGGTCGGCGAAGGCTATCTGGAAGTTGAAACGCCGATGATGCATCCGATTCCGGGCGGTGCAGCGGCCAAGCCGTTCACCACGCATCACAATGCGCTCGACATGCAGCTCTTCCTGCGCATTGCACCGGAGCTCTACCTCAAGCGCCTGGTTGTCGGCGGCATGGAACGCGTGTTCGAGATCAACCGCAGCTTCCGCAACGAGGGCATGAGCACCCGCCACAACCCCGAATTCACCATGATGGAGTTCTACGAGGCCTACGCCGACTACACCCGCATGATGGAACTGACCGAAACCGTGATCCGCGAATGCGCACGCGAAGCGGTCGGCCATACCGTGATCGAATACCAGGGGCGCACGGTGGATCTGTCCAAGCCGTTCGAGCGCCTGACCGTCACGCAAGCCATCCTGAAATACAACCCGCATTACACCGAAGCGCAGATGCACGACCGTACTTGGCTGAAGGCGGAGATCGAGCGCCTGGGCGGCAAGCTGGTGATTACCAACGGTATCGCCGGACTGCAATTCTCGTTGTTCGAGGCAACCACTGAAGAAAAACTGTGGAACCCGACGTACATCATCGATTATCCGCTGGAAATTTCGCCGCTGGCCCGCGCTTCCGACAGCAACCCCGGGATCACCGAGCGCTTCGAGCTCTTCATGGTCGGCCGCGAACACGCCAACGGCTTCTCGGAACTCAACGATCCGGAAGACCAGGCCGCCCGCTTCCTCGAACAGGCGCAAGCCAAGGATGCCGGCGACGAAGAAGCGATGCACTACGATGCCGATTACATCCGCGCCCTGGAATATGGCCTGCCTCCGACCGGCGGCTGCGGCATCGGCATCGACCGGCTGGTGATGCTGCTCACCGATTCAGCCAGTATTCGTGACGTGATTCTCTTCCCGCAAATGCGGCGCGAAGATTGATCTGTCTGCCCCTGCAACGCCGGCCCTGTGCCGGCGTTGTGCATTTCGTACACCCAAGACAAACCCATGATTCCGTCTATTCGTAAAATGACCGCCACCCAGCGCACGCCCCAGGCCAATATTCGCCTGGGCGCCACGCTGGCCTTTGTCGCCGGTGCGACCAATGCCGGCGGATTCCTAGCGGTCGGTCAATATACCTCGCACATGACGGGCATTGTTTCGCTGATGGCCGACAATATCGCGCTCGGTAATCTTGCGCTGGCGTTGGGCGGACTCTCCGCACTCTGCGCATTCCTGGGCGGGGCGATGACCAGTTCCCTGATGGTGAACTGGGCCAAACGGCGACGGCTGCGCAGCCAGTTTGCCTTGCCGCTGTTGCTGGAAGCCGGATTACTCCTGCTCTTCGGGCTGATGGGATCAGTGATGGATGAGCGGTTTGCGTTTCGCTTGCCGGAAACCGTGATTATTCTGTGTTTTACCATGGGACTGCAAAACGCCGTCATTACCAAAATTTCCCATTCTGAAATTCGCACCACCCACATTACCGGGCTGGTAACCGATTTCGGCATCGAACTCGGACGTCTGATCTACTTCAACCACAGCCAAGAGCTGGGCCGAATAGAAGCGGACAGGCGCAGACTGCGCATCCAGTGCAAGCTGATCTTGATGTTTGTCGCCGGCGGAATCATGGGAGGGGTGGGATTCAAGCAGCTTGGCTATGCCACCACGCTACCACTTGCCTTGCTGCTGGTAGTTCTCACCCTCTTGCCACTACTCGATGACATGCGACTGCGTTATCGCGTTTTCCGGCGCAGTCACTAAGCTCACTTCCAAGCATATAACCAACAAGACTACAGACTTCGCCGCTGCGTCTATAAAATAGCCGGATTACAATCGACTCATTACTTGGGCGCAGCCATGGAATATTTCCCCGTCTTCATCGACCTGAAAAATCAGCCTTGCCTGGTCGTGGGCGGAGGTGAGGTCGCGCAGCGCAAAGTCGGGCTGTTATTGGCCGCCGGTGCAAAACTCACGATCGTCGCCCCGCAACTCACCGACGGCCTGCAGGAACAAGTTCACAACCACCGGGCAACGCACATAGCAAGAGACTGGCAAGCAGGCGACACCGCAGGCATGCGTCTGGTGATCGCCGCGACCGACAATAGCCAAGTCAATACCGCGATTCACGCCGAATGCGAAGCTGCCGGCATTTTGGTCAACGTGGTCGATCACCCGGAACTTTGCCGTTTTATCGTCCCCTCCATCGTTGATCGCTCTCCGCTGATGATTGCCATTTCCAGCGGTGGGCAAGCACCGGTATTGGCCAGGCACCTGCGCGCCCGGATTGAAGCCTGGCTGCCGCATGGTTATGGCGTACTGGCGCGTCTGGCCGGGCAATTCCGTGATCAGGTCAAGGCCCGTTTCGGCGACCGCGAACGCGAGCGCCGCCGCTTCTGGGAAAACGCACTGGAAGGTGCTGCCGCAGAAAAAGCCTTGGCCGGGGACGAGCGCGGCGCGGCAGAGGCACTGGCTGCGGAACTGGAGCAAGCGCAGGCCAATCAGCTGCAGCAAGGCGCGGTCTATCTGGTGGGCGCCGGTCCGGGCAATCCCGACTTGCTGACTTTCCGCGCATTGCGGCTGATGCAAAAAGCCGATGTCGTGCTTTACGACAACCTGGTTTCTCCTGCGATTCTCAACTTGGTACGCCGGGATGCCAAACGCCGGTACGTCGGCAAAAAAGCCAGCGACCATGCCCTGCCTCAGGAAGAAATCAACAAACTGCTGGTCAAACTGGCCCAGGAAGGCAAAACCGTCTTGCGCCTCAAAGGGGGCGATCCCTTCATCTTCGGCCGTGGCGGCGAGGAAATCGACGAACTCGCGCAAAACGGTATCCCGTTCGAAGTGGTTCCCGGCATTACCTCAGCCGCAGGCGCCTCCTGCTATGCCGGCATTCCGCTCACCCACCGCGATTACGCGCAATCGGTGACTTTTGTTACCGGCCACCGCCAGGCAGGTGAAACCGAACTCGACTGGGCACGCCTGACCAGCCCAACGGAAACCCTTGTGATTTACATGGGGATCAAGGAAGCCCCCCGCATTTGCGAACGCCTGATCGCTTACGGCCGCGCCGCCGACACCCCGGCGGCCATCATCGAAAAAGCCACCACCCCGGAACAAAAAACGGTGGCCGGCACATTGGCCACCCTGCCCGCGCTGATCGAACAGCATCACGTCAAACCTCCGGCGCTGATCATTATTGGCAATGTGGTCAAATTGCATGAAAAACTCGACTGGCACGGCGTCCCGGTAAAGTAAACACCCAATCCCGGGAGTCAGTTGCCAACAAGCAATGCGCTGCTGTAAGCAAAGGCTTGACAGCAGAACGGACGTTCACTAGTCTATCTGAACGATTGTTCGACTGGAGCACCCATGGGCAACCCGAACCGCGATAACGAATACCTCGGCAAGTTGCAGGATTATTTCTCCCAATACCGCAGCTTGCCTTCCTACGCCGTGATCGGGGAAATGCTCGGCATGGCTTCAAAATCGGCCGTCTCCGCCCTGGTAAAGCGCCTGACCCTGGCTGGCTATATCGAGATGACGCCCGATCGGCGCCTGGCTCCGACCAAGCGCTTCTTCGAGCGCGAACTCGCCGATTTTCCGGTACCCGCTGGCCTGCCCGCCGCAGCCAACGATGCGATGAGCGATGCGCTCACCGTCGATGAATACCTGATCCCTCGCCCTTCCACCACGGTACTTGTCCGGGTCAAGGGCGATTCGATGATTGAAGCGGGGATTCATGACGGCGATATTGCCGTCGTGGAAAAGCGCCATGCCGCGAATCTGGGCGACAAGGTCATTGCCATCGTCGATGGCGAATACACACTCAAGACCTTGGCCAAAGATAAACTTGGTTTCCTGCTGCAGCCAGAAAACGCCGAATACGCCCCGATCCGTCCCCGCGAAGGACTGGAAATTTATGGCGTGATGGTGGGTCTGATCAGAAAATACCGTTAACAGAAGCATTCCAGTATGAACGAAGCACACCTCTCCCCTCTCGGCAAAGCAGTCACCTATCAGGCCGAATACGCCCCGGATCTGCTGTTCCCGATTCCGCGCGCGAGCAAGCGTGAGGAAATCGGTATTCCCGGTACGCCTCCCTTTATGGGCGTAGATATCTGGAACGCCTACGAGCTGTCCTGGCTCAATTTGCGCGGCAAACCCCAGGTGGCGCTGGCCACTTTCCTGATTCCGGCCGATAGCCCGAACATCATCGAGTCGAAGTCTTTCAAGCTTTACCTGAACTCGTTCAACCAGACCCGGCTGGCCGATGAAACCGAATTGCTAGCCCGCCTGGTGCACGATCTGAGCGCTGCAGCAGGAAAACCCGTCTCGGTCGATCTGATGTTGCCCGATCGCTTCGGCAGTCAGCGCATCACCACGCTGGAAGGTTACTGCATCGACAACCTCGATATCGAGGTCGATACCTACCAGCCCGCGCCAGAGCTGCTGCATTGCGAAGCCCAGCCACCGATCGAGGAAACGCTGTCCTCCAACCTGCTCAAATCCAATTGCCTGGTTACTGGCCAGCCGGATTGGGCCAGTGTGCAGATCCGCTATTTCGGCGCACCCATCAATCGCGAATCCCTGCTCAAATATCTGATTTCGTTCAGAAATCATAACGAATTTCACGAACAGTGCGTCGAACGAATCTTCATGGATATACTGCGCCAGTGCCGTCCGCTGCGGCTGGCGGTTTACGCGCGCTACACTCGTCGCGGGGGGCTGGATATCAATCCGTGGCGCAGCAACTACAGCACGCCTTTGCCATCCAACCAGAGGACGGCACGCCAATGACCGAAATTGCAACCTTTGCCGGCGGCTGCTTCTGGTGCCTTGAGGCCGTTTTTCAGCGTCTCCGCGGTGTGTCATCCGTGGTTTCCGGCTACATGGGCGGGCATCTCGATCACCCCAGCTACCGCCAAGTCTGCAATGGCGATTCCGGCCATGCCGAAGTGATTGAAATTCACTTCGATCCCGTTCAGATCAGTTATGAAACCTTGCTGGATGTGTTTTTCACCATTCACGACCCCACCACGCTCAATCGCCAAGGCAACGATATCGGCACACAATATCGCTCGGCCATTTTCTGGCATTCAACATCGCAACAAGCAACGGCTCAACACAAGATCCAAACTCTGGCGGCACAAGGGTTCAATCACGTCGTCACTCAACTGGTACCAGCCAGTACTTTTTGGCCAGCAGAGGATTATCACCAGGATTATTTTCAGCAAAACCCGGAGCAAGGCTACTGTGCCCTGGTGGTAGCGCCCAAAGTCAAAAAAGCCCTAGCGCAATTTGCTACGATCATGCGTGATTGAATTATTCACCTTGGGTTTTGTACTCACACCCAAGCGAATATCGGGACAGAATCAAGAAAGACTACATAATTCCAACACCACGCCCTACCGCCTCTCTGGAATTTTTCACAATAAAACATTGAGTTGTTGACTTGGCATCGCGAAACTGGATAATTGCGCGGCTTCACCCGTTCCAGCAGGGAACGGTTTTTCGATTACACCATCGCCCCTGACCCTTTCCCGCCTGAAGTCATTGGATTTTGCGGTTGTTCACGGTTAGCGTCGATGCCGAGCCGGTCCGTATCGGCCTGTGAACCACCTCAAGGAAATACCCCAATGCCCCATAGCGTGCAAAGTAATGCTTTTGTCCAACTCGGCCTCTCGCCACAAATCGTGGGCGATCTTGCCCAGCAAGGCATCGTCGAGCCGACCCCGGTTCAAGCCGCAACCATTCCCGTTCTGCTGGCAGGCCACGATGTCATGGCCTCGGCCCAAACCGGCACCGGCAAGACTGCATCCTTCTTGCTGCCGGCCATGCAACGCCTGCTGAAAGAACCCAAGCATCATGGCCGCGGCCCGCGCATCCTGGTGCTGACTCCGACACGCGAACTTGCCGAACAAGTTGCCAAGGTTGCGACCGATTTCGCCCGTCGCATCCCGCGCTGCAAAGTAGCCAGTTTCGTCGGTGGTGTTCCCTATCCGGTGCAAAACCGCCTGCTGGCTCAACCGCTGGATGTACTGGTTGCCACTCCGGGTCGCCTGAACGATCTGATGCGCGGCGGCCGCATTGATTTCCGCCGTCTGGAAATGCTGGTGCTGGATGAAGCCGACCGCATGCTCGACATGGGCTTTATCGACGAAGTGGAAACCATTGTTGCCGGCCTGCCGAAGGATCGCCAGACCGCCCTGTTCTCGGCCACGCTGACTGAATCGATTCAAGAATTCGCCGGCCCGATGCTGCGCGCACCGCAGCTGATCGAAATGGCACCGCAAACCACACCGCAGCCGCAAATCGACCAAGCCGTGCACTACGCCGACGGCTATGACCACAAGCTCAAACTGACCGCTGCACTGCTGAAGCAAAACGAAGGCAGCCAGTCCATCGTATTCACCGCCACCAAGGCCGATGCCGATGCCGTGGCCGAATGGCTGAAACTGGAAGGCTTCCGCGCCGCAGCCATGCACGGCGATCTGGCCCAACGCGATCGTCGTCGCACGCTAGATCGTCTGCGCCGTGGCGATATCGATATGCTGATTGCCACTGACGTTGCCGCACGCGGCATCGACGTGGCCGGCATCGGCATGGTGGTCAATTTTGACCTGCCGCGTTTTGCTGAAGATTATATTCACCGCATCGGCCGTACCGGTCGCGCAGGTCGCTCAGGCCGTGCCGTTTCTCTGGTCGGTCGCAATGACTTCCAACCACTAACCCGCATTCGCCGCCTGTACAAAGTCAACTTTGAGACTTTGGTGCTGCCTGGTCTGGAATCCAACTTCCAGCCGGAACGCAACAAACCACGCGACGGTGCCCGTAACGGCGGCAAGAGCTATGGCGCCAAACGTGGCGGTGAAGGTCGCTCGTTCGACAAACGCCCTGGCGGCAACTCGCACAGCACCCCGCACGGCTCAACCGACGGTCGCAGCAAACGCGACTTCGGCCAACGTCGCAGCAGTAGCCAGCCCAGCAATCGTGGCGGCTGGGCTAACTAACCCGCCCGTTACACCAAAGGCCGGCCACCAAACAGGCCGGCCTTTTTCTTGCCCATCAATTCACTTACAGCCCATGTCGTTGCCTCTTAATTACCGCATCCGGCTCATACATGCAGACGATGCCGCCAGCATCCAATTCATCCAGTCGGCCTGCTACCCGGCTCACCTGCTCGAATCCACGCAGGCACTCCTGGCCAAATGCTCCCTGTCCCCACAAAGCTGTTGGCTCGCAGAAAGTGAAAAAGGGTCATTGGGCTATTTGTTTACCCACCCCTGGCATGCTAATGAACCGCCGGCACTCAACCAGGTATTGGAGCGATTACCCGAGCATGCCGATACATTTTTCCTGCACGATCTCGCGATACATCCGGATTCACGCAAGCAGGGTATGGCGCAAGCCCTGATCCGGCAGGCCATGACCTGGGCCAGGATGCAACGCTTGCGCAAAGCCATGCTGGTCGCGGTGCAAGGCTCGCAAGCATTCTGGCACCAACAAGGCTTTTGCAAGCACCGCTCACCAAGCCCAGCCTTGCAAGAAAAATTGAACCACTATGGGCCCGATGCCGTTTGTCTTATGGCAGAAATAAGATAGCGCGGGTTGTAATCGCCACTGCGCCAAACAAGAAAGCGCCGGCAGTTGAAAGTGCAAACTGGTAGAATCAAGCGCGAAGGAAATGCCGAATTTCAGCATCAAACAACAGAATTCCAGAGGAAATTGCCATGCTCAAACGTCCCCGCTCCGCACGCAGAAGTCGCCACACAGCGGAAGCCGACGAATTGATCCGCCTGGCCAATGGCTTGGCTGCTTCCAGCAATATGACCGAGGATCGTTTCTGGCAACACGCACTGGAACTGCTGATCAATGAAATCCTCGTCAGCAACGAGGAAGAAACCCTCAACACCGCGCTCGATGCACTCGCCAAATCAGACAACCGCGCCTGGAATGAACTCGCCGATGTCATCGAATCGTGCTGCGAAACACGCAGCTTCATGCTTGATGGCAAGGAATGGCAAGCATTGCTGATCGCCGCCCCGCTGCTGTCCTGGTCTCGCTATGCCATTCCCTCCGGCCCACTGGGCCGGGAGATGACCCAACTGGTACGTACCCATCTTTGCGCGCATGTTCTGGCCAGCGGCGTCAAAGTAGGCTTGGCCGACTACCTATTCAGCCCAGACCAACTACCGCAAGGCTACTGCAACACCACGCAACTGGCCGAAGCCTTGACCGAGTTGGCGCCACGCAACGGAACTCTTGCGTTCGATCCCGGGCAAATGCCTGCAACAAACCAGTTTCTCTCTGATACGCGTTATATATTGGCCGTTGTCGCAGCCCCCAAAGGCGAAGCTTTGTTCCGCTGGCAGGAAGACGACGGAAGCCGCAGTGAAGCCGAAGCGCAGTGGCGCAAGCAAGGTAGTTCAGCACTACATCCGCTCTTTGCCGGTTGCGCCTTCGAGCCCCTGCTCCCCCTTACCTATTTCGCAGCTTGGCGCGAAGCGGATCAGGCGTCGCGCGCCTATGCAATCCGCGCCACGGTGTCATTTTTGCAATTGGCATTGAACGTCGAGCCCAGACAAATCACCGCCGCTATCGCCCCCTGCCACAGCCGCCGCCTGGAAGAATACCGGATCGGTTTTATGCTGCGCGACAGCTCCGATGTCATACATGGCGTTGTCTGGCCATTGTTGGACGGGGAAGACGAACAAACCGATTGCTTTGGCCAGATCGAGGCCGTGCTGCGTGAATGTGGCATAGCCAACATTGTGACGCACGAACATGAATTTCCGCTGGATTATTGCGACGATTGCGGCGCGGCGCTCTACCCGAATGCCGACGGCGAGTTAATGCATACCGAAACGCCGGAAGAGGCACCAGAACAGCCGCGCCACCTGCACTGATCAAGCGATAAGTCTGTGCAGCAGGGGGTAAATCCCCACTGCGATCAAAATCAAACCCAACAGGCGCCGAACTCGCACGTTGCGCAAAAGATCCCGCAACAATTCATTGCCTGCGGATATAAGCAATAAGTTAGGGAGCGTGCCGAGGCCAAACAGGAGCATCAAGCCCCCACCTTTGACAGGGTCTGCGCTCGACATCGCCGCCAGGCTGGCGGTATAGACCAGACCACAAGGAAGCCATCCCCAGAGCGCCCCTGCAGCCAGGCACTGCCCGATATTGCGCACCGGAAGCAAATTCGCCAGCAAGGGTTGAACTTTTCGCCAGATCGGCAGGCCCAGTTTTTCGATCCATCGAACCCAGCTCGACCAGCCCGCAATCTGCAAACCAATACCAACCAGCAACAAGCGCGATACAACCCATAACGCGTTTTGCACCTGCTCAAGCGCGCCGCGAGACACCCAGCCTGCAAGCCCTCCCAACAAGACACCAATAAAGCCATACCCCAAGATACGGCCAGCATTGAAAGCAAGATGCCAAGGCCAGTACTTGCCAGAAGGAAGCTGCAGACTGAACGCCGTTACGATTCCACCGCACATGCCAGCACAATGCCCGCCCCCCAGGAGCCCGGCAAGAAAGAGGGCCCAATAATCCAGTTCAAGCATCGACTCACCGGCCTCGGTAACGGCCGGACACGCCGGCTTGTTTAAATTATGTTGGAATGACTTGCACCAGCCTCGGCCGGGGTACGCAAGTAGCGATCAAAAGTCATGGCAATCGCCTGCACTAGGGGCCGGCCCGACGGCAGCACACATATCCGCTCATCTTCAATAACCAGCAGCCCATCTGCAGCCATCGGGATCAGGTCAGCCAACTCGCTTTCAAAATACTTCTTGAAATCAATCAAGTACCCAATTTCGATCGGCTGAAAACTCAGCTCAAACTGGCAAATCAAAGACTGGATTATTGATCGGCGCAGCAAATCATCACGGCTCAGGCGTAACCCGCGGTCAACTGGCAGTTGACCTGAATCAATAATCGCATAATAATCGGGCAGCCGTTTAGCGTTTTGGCAATAAGTCGCTCCAACCTTGCTGATCGCAGAAACACCAAAAGCCATGAGATCGCATTCTGCATAGGTTGAGTACCCTTGAAAATTCCAATGTAACTGCCCACGCCGTTGAGCAATCGCCAGCTCGTTAGTTGGCAAAGAAAAATGGCCCATGCCGATAAAAACAAAGCCGGCATCGGTCAACTGCTTGGTGCTGTTACCTAGCATCTCAAGTTTTACCTCAGGGGATGGAAGCTCCTCCTGATGAATATGCCGTTGATGCATGAAGCGTTCCGGAATGTGCGTGTAATTGTGAAGAGCAAATCGATCCGGACGCATCTGCAAGGCATGATGAAGCGTTGTTTGAACCGACGCCATGGTTTGCCTGGGCAAGCCATAGATCAAATCGAAACTGATTGAGCTAAAGCCGCAATTGCGGGCATCTTCAATCACGCGGCGGGTTCCCTCTTCGCTCTGGATACGATTAACGGCTTGCTGCACTGCAGGATCGCCATCCTGAAAAGTAATATGCATGTTGCTAAAACCAAGCTCATGCAACAGAGCAACGGTTGGGGATTTCACAGTGCGGGGATCGATCTCTATGGAGAACTCCCCGCCTGGTAACAGATCGAAACGGCGTCGGATTGTCTCCATCAAGCGTTTCAACTGGGCATCCGACAAAAATGTCGGAGTTCCTCCACCCAAATGGAGTTGTGCGACCTTTGCTCGGTGGGAAACTTGATCTGCTTGAAGGTTTATTTCACGAATAACATAATCTAGATAAATATCTGCCTGTGTATGATCTTGGGTAATAACCTTGTCACAGGCACAGTAGTAGCAGCTCTCACTGCAAAATGGTAAGTGAACATAAATTGATAGCGGCTTGGTCGTAGCGCCGGGCGCACGTTGGCATAGTATGTGCTGGTAATCTTGTGCTGTGAATTTGTCATTGAACCGGTCAATCGTTGGATAAGATGTGTAACGAGGCCCCTTGCCACTGTAGCGGGCAATCAGATGATGATCGAATTCAATTTTTTGTAACTCAGAAACCGGGTCAGAATAAAGCAACACGAAGTAGTTTCCTGATAAATAGTGACCATGCTCGTCGAACTTTAGCGGCGAATACGTAGCGTTCTCGTTGACCAGTATCAAGCAGTTGACAAGCACGCAGAACAAAACAGTGATAACTCACGCTAGATCAAATTTGTTATGACCATGCTATCCCCCATTCAGGTACGCGACATTTCTATCCGACAACTGCGGCAGAATTGCTCCACATGCAGTTTGCGCGAGCTTTGCTTACCCATCGGACTTAACCCGGAGGAAATGCGCGAGCTCGACTCGCTCATCACCCAGGGCCGTCCGGTCAAGCGGGGAGACGGCCTCTACCGGGCAGGGGAGCCATTTCGCTCACTGTTTGCCGTCCGAGTCGGTTTTTTCAAGTCCAGTGTCATCTCTGAAGACGGTAGAGAGCAAGTTACAGGCTTCCATATGTCCGGCGAGCTCATGGGCATGGACGCCATCAGCTCGGATGTTCACACCTGCGATGCCATTGCGTTGGAAGACAGCGAAGTCTGCGAACTGCCCTTTGCTGAAATTGAAAACTTGGCGCGTGAAGTCCCCGCCCTGCAGCACCATCTCTACAAGGTGATGAGCAGGGAAATCGTGCGCGACCACGGCGTCATGCTACTTCTGGGAAATATGAAAGCGGAAGAACGTCTTGCTGCGTTTTTGCTGAATCTATCTCAGCGTTTCGCCTTGCGCGGCTATTCTGCGACTAGTTTCCACCTGCGTATGACCCGGGAAGAAATTGGTAGCTATCTCGGCCTTAAACTGGAAACGGTCAGCCGGATCCTTTCGCGCTTTCAGGATCAAGGACTTATCAAGGTACAGAACCGCCTGATCGAGATCATTAACCACGAAGGCATTAAAAAAATACTCAGCACCTGTCAGGACTGAATATCGGAGAGGGGAACATGCACATCGTTGTTACCCTTCCTTCGCGTTTGGTTGAGACGGTGTCACATCGTATTCATGCCATCCCCGCCAAAATCTGCAAAATCACCCTGGCAGCAATCGATGCCGGTGACACTCCTCCAGCAGTAAAGCCTGGAGATGGCCTGCTGGTCTTGCAACCCAATGACTTTCATCTTGCCCAGATAGCCGCCACCCGATTGACGCAAGATGGCATCCATTACGCGGAAGCCGCCCTGATCGAATCCCCCCAAGCTGCTCAATATGGCTTCATGGCGCTGGTTGGTGGCAAAGCAGCAGATCTTCACGCCCTGGCTTCCGTATTGAACTGCTTGGCGCCCTGTTCTTATGGCTGGTGGCATGTCGGCGGCGCAGGCTCGGCTGCATTTTTGCTCGCCCTATTAAATCGACTCGGCCACACACTGCAAACCCCAATTGATTTGTCTTGTCTTTTACCTCAATTGGCACAACTGGTTCAAACCCAACAACAATCGGGTTCTTTTGCCGCTGAATACCTGGCTGCATCATCGGATGAACACTTCTCTGCAGCTCTGCCAGAGCGTCAAAGGGCGCTTGCCTGCTTTCTGGATCAACATGAATCACCCGCGCGTCAAATCGCCCAAATGATCAGCGTATTTCAACCACAACGATAACAACCGAGTCATGCTTTTGAACCAGTACAAAACAACCTTTTCAGGCATAAAAAAACCCTGATTTAACAGGGTTTTTTTATGCCTAAATCGGACAAATCAGGACGATTTTCGCGTTGTAGACTTGGTTGCAGCTTTACCGGACGTTTCAACAGCGGTCACTGTTGCTTCGGCCAATTCGCTGGCGATGCGTTGGGTTGTCTTGGTAACCGTGCCATAAGCGTTGGTTGCACTTTCCACCGCATTCTTGATTACGGACATGGCAGCCGAGCTTGCAGGGACTTGGGCAATCGCGGTATCAAGCGAAGCAAGCAGGTTTTTGTTGAAATCGATCAGCTGTTCTTCCACCAGCTTGTTGAGCTCATTCTGAGTGGCGCTGGCTGTTTCATACACGGTGCGAGCCACCGCCATGGTTTTAGTCACGGAAGGTTGCGAAAGCGTTTTTTGCAACTCGACCAAATCCTGCACATTCTTTACTGCCGCCAGCGATTTGGCAGTCGCGGCATTCTCAGCCAGCAGATCACGTGCGATCTCAAGTTGCAGATTGAAAAGGCGCTCTGCACCGGAAATGGCAATATTGGTCAGCCTGATGGTTTTTTCCAGGTTGGCTTGACTGAGTTCAGAAAACTGCTGTTGCGGGGTAGTCATGTCAGGTCTCCGTGGTTTGTGCATTGCAATATAACTTGATTTTTGATCAGGAAACCACGGAAGTCAAGGAAAAAGTTGTGCGTCGCACAACAAAAACAACAATGAAACCTTTTATCCTTCAAGTTGTTTTTGCCTAATCGCAAGAATTGCCTGATTTCTTAATGTTTTCAGCAAGTTAAGCTGGTCAGCCGGTATCTTTAGACTATGCGCATCCGTACGGTCTCCGTAAAAAATGCCAATGGGTTTTTTATCGAGAACCACAGGGAAAATAATAAAGGTCTTGGCCGGTACGGTACTCCTGAACCATGCAGGGATGCGGTTTTGAATCAATTCGGCATCTATATCTTCAATCAAAATATCGGCATTGCGCGCCAAGGCCAGCTGGAACACGTCACTGGTCTGGCGGGTATCAAAACTGAATCCGGAAATTATTTTCTGAATGTCCGGGCCGAAACCAAAACGAGCCATCATGCGCGGCTGTTTGAGATCGCGCGTACAAAATAGCACATGGTTGAACCCTATTCCGCGAAACATGGTTTCCAGAATCATCCTCAATAAATCATTGAGGCTAAAACCACTGACCAGGGTATTGGTAATGTCTTGCACCCCGGCGGAGAGAATGGCGGACGAATTCAACGGAGCAGATTCTTCAGCGGAGACCTCGGCCGCCTGCAAGGCATCTTCCAGCGCGTCTTCTCTAGCCAACTCATTCCCATGTTCAACGTCACCATGGGCAACCGTTTTACGTATTTGCTTGCAGAAATGGCTGCCTCGCTGCTGCACGCCCAAGATGGACAAATAATTCAGATACTGCGCAGAAGCATCCTGCAAGCAATTTTGAAACTCTCGCTCGGACCAGCCGAGTACTTTGCCAAAACGTAATATCACTTTTGACAGGTGCTTCTGCGCGTCAGTGGGCGTTTTCTCGACGACGGGGATCAATTCGCCGGCAAGATTGGCAAACAGTCGCAAGCGCTCTGTTTGATTTTGAGGCGCCTTGATCACGCCATCCGGCATTTCACGCATGCTGCCGACGATGCGCTCCGGGAAATTCCAGTTGCCCGCCACACCAATTGCCAGCTCGCGGAAGCCGATTCCCAGTATGGCTTGTGCCGCCATATTTTCATTTTCGGCGGTTTGTTCAACCCGTTTGGCGATTTCCTGGCTTTCCTCATGAAAGTAGTAAAGCGTCAACAACTTGCCCAGGAAATGAAACATGCCGCAAATTTGCGCTTCTTCGACATCGCGCCAACCACTTTTTTTACCAATGGCACTGGCCAAAAGCCCTCCGAAAAAACTTTTAAGCGAGACTTCGCGCAATTTCTCCGCCTGAGCCTTGTCGCGCATATGTTCAAACAGGAGCAATGTGATCGCCATGCTGCGAATATTGTCGAAGCCAAGAATGACAATGGCTCGGGAAATCGTACTGATGGCACCACCAAATTGGCCATATGTTGCTGAATTGACAATTCGCAACAGTTTATTGGTCAGTGAAAAATCTTTAAGAATGGCATCGGAAAGGTTTTGCAATCGTTCCGAATCTGAATTGTTGATTCGGTTGATGGCACTGATGGTCTGCGACAATGCAGGAAAATCAGCGGTATAGCTCATCCGGCGCAACAGGAAGTCGAGCGTGCTATGCCGTCCGGATCCTGCGGTTTCCGGCCCGGTCTCTTTTCCCGATTCCGACCAGGACAACAATGCTGCGTGCATTGCACCCGCATTGGCGTAGCGCTCTTGGGGATCTTTAAACAAGGCTACCATCACCAGATGATCCAGCTTTTCATCAATGCCTGGACGAATCGACGATGGCAATGCAATTGGTGCGTTCACGGCCCGATTCAAAGTCGCAAAAAGCGATCCCGCCTCGACAGGCAAAATGCCGGTAAGCATCTGGTATAGCGTCATGCCTGCGGCAAAAACATCCGCTTGTGCATCTACGGGTAAATTCTTGATCATCTCCGGGGCCATATAGCCCACGGTACCGCTCATTCCTATTTGGCCAGCCTGCCGCGTTGCCACGCCAAAATCCATGATACGAGCACGCCCGCTACGGTCGATCATGATGTTCTGTGGCTTGATGTCGCGGTGAATGACACCTTGCGAATGCGCGTAGCTCAAACCATCCAGCACACCCAGCATCAACTCCGCCGCCCGCACCGGAGTTAGCGCCCCATCCCGGTGAAGCATCGCGGTCAGGGTCTCTCCTTCGACATACTCAAACACCAGGCCCGTTCGCCCGCTCTCAATGAACACATCATGCAGGGCAACAATATTGGGATGCTGCAACTTGCTGATCAAACGTGCCTCGGTCAACTCCGAAGGTTGTTCGCCTGCCCGCAACATTTTGATGGCGACCTTGCGATCCAGACGCGTATCCACAGCAAGGTAGACTGTGCCTTGGGCTCCCTGCCCCAGATTGCGTTCCAGACGAAATCTTCCATTACCCAACTCTGCCATTCTGTCGCGTTCCCTTACTCATTTTTATCAGTATAACGACGCCGGATGCATCGCTGTAAGAAATCGACTCAACCACCTTTATTGTCTTACCGCACAAGATAAAAAAAACGCCGCAAGCGCACTTGCGGCGTTCAATCCCATAGCTTCAACACGACTACTCAGGTTCTGTTGACGCTTGCCTACTCAATCGTCAGCTTGCGCCGCTGATCAGGCACAGGCTTCTTCGGCAAGGTTAACTCAAGCACACCATTCTCGAACTTGGCGGTCGCCGCGCTCTCGTCGACATCAACCCCCAAAGTGAAGCTGCGCGACACCCGTCCTATATAACGCTCGGAACGGATCACCTTTTCCCCCTGCTTTTCTTCCCGCTCCTGTCGGTTTTCAGCGGAAATGCGCACCACATTGCCTTCTACCTGCACATCAATGTTTTCCTTTTTTACGCCTGGCAAATCAGCATGCACGGTATAGGCTTTGTCATCCTCCCTCACATCCAGGCTGATCCTCGGTCCACCTTCATACTCGATAGGCCGAACAAAGAAACCCCGGAAAAGATCATCCACACTACGCAATGGATCATCCAGCAAAGTATCCAGGTTGCGTCTAATAATATTGGCCATGATAACCTCCTTGAATCCTGTCTCACCCCCCTTATCACCAGTTTAGGACAAGCGCTTTATTTATCTACTTGAATTATTTCAAACAAATCCAGGGTAACGGTTTGCTTTTCACCCGCTGCGGTGCCTGATTTGCGCAACAGCGCACCGTAACTGCCCCGAACCAAACAGAGACACTCACCACATCCAGCTCAGGCCGGTTGTACGCTGGATCTTATGCAAATGCGACGATGCCTGATCGCCAAGGTGCCGTGGTCTATTCTTGAATCTGATCCATCTTGACAATCCCCCCGTGAATACAAATGCTGATCATTTCATTGGACTCACCACTGCCGAGGCAGCCATACGGCAGACACAATGGGGTCCGAACCGGCTGAATGCACCGCAATCACATCCATTGCTTGTTGTGTTGCGGGAGACATTGACCGAACCGATGTTTCTACTATTGATTGCGGCCGGCAGTCTCTACATGCTGCTCGGCGACATCCACGAAGCCATACTGTTGATGGGCTTTGTGCTGATCATCGTGGTCGTGACCTCCCTGCAGTCACACCGGACAGCCAAGGCGCTGGCAGCGCTGAAGGATCTGGCTGCGCCTTATGCACAAGTGTTGCGGAATGACCTCTGGCAGCGTATTCCCGCAGAACAGCTGGTTCCCGGAGATGTGGTGCAAGTGGGTGAAGGCGAACGCTGTCCAGCCGACGGCATGTTGCTTTCCGCGCACGAACTGGCAGTAGATGAATCGATGCTCACCGGCGAATCGTTGCCAGTCTCAAAGTTTGTCTTACCGACGGCTGTTCCACGCACCCGTGCAGACCTTTGTGCCGGGACGGTGGTCGTACGCGGCCAGGGCATCCTGCGAATCAGTGCCATCGGTGCGCATACCCAGTTGGGCCAGATTGGCGCCAGTCTCTCAGCGCTGGAGGATGCGCCCTCCCCGTTGCAGCAAGAAACCCGGCGTTTCATCCGGGGCTTTACCTTGTTGGGCGGTGCCGTGTGTTTCACGGTATTGCTGCTGATGGGCCTGCTTCGCGGCCAGTGGATAGAAGGATTCTTAGCCGGAATCATGCTGGCAATGAGCCTGTTGCCACAAGAGTTTGCGGTCATTCTCACAGTATTCATGGCCCTGGGTGCACGCCGAATCGCGGTTTATGGCGTGCTGACTCGGCGACTTTCTGCGATCGAGACCCTGGGTGAAACACGGGTACTGTGCGTTGACAAGACAGGAACACTCACCTGCAACCGCATGGCGGTACGCATGCTGGCTGTCGGCGATGCATTGCTTGATGTGGATGAATCGAGCAAATCGTCCTTGCCGGAAGCTTTTCATGAACTGGTCGAGTATGGCGTCCTGGCCAGTGAACTGGAACCGCTGGATCCCATGGAACTGGCGATTCATCAGCTTGGGCAAGTACACCTTTCCGGCACCGAGCACCTGCACAATGACTGGACACTTTCCCGGGAGTATGAACTCTCGCCGGAGATGCTGGCCATGAGCCATCTTTGGCAGGCTCCCGGATTCAGTCATTGCCCGGTTGCCTGCAAAGGGGCACCGGAAGCCGTCGCTGATCTTTGTCATCTGCCGCCAGATGAAACTACAGCCCTGCTGGCTCAAGCAGAAACCATGGCAAAACGCGGCTTGCGCGTACTGTCCGTGGCCCGCGCCCGGCATCAACCCGAAGTTTGGCCCGATATCCAGCATGATTTTGGTTTTGAACTGGTCGGCATGGTTGGGCTTGCAGATCCCCTACGGCCGGAAGTACCGCAAGCGATTGCGCAGTGTCATGCCGCCGGGGTTCGCGTCGTAATGATTACCGGCGATCACCCGGCAACCGCCCGTGCCATTGCGAGTGAAGCCGGCATCCCGGCTCACGATGTCTTGACAGGCAACCAGTTGGCACAAATGGATGATGATGAACTCATCCTGCGGGCCAGTACCGCCAATGTCTTCGCCCGCATCGCGCCGGCGCAGAAGCTGCAGCTGGTAAATGCACTCAAACGCTGTGGAGATGTGGTGGCAATGACCGGGGATGGCGTCAACGATGCGCCAGCATTGAAGGCAGCGCATATCGGCATTGCCATGGGTAAGCGCGGTACCGATGTGGCCCGCGAAGCGGCCGATCTGGTGCTGGTAGCCGACGACTTTGCCGCCATCGTCCATGCCATGCGCATGGGACGCGGAATCTACCACAACCTGGTCAAAGCTGTTACCTATGCCATCGCCGCGCATCTGCCAATCATCGGCATCGCCATGCTGCCCTTGCTCTTTGGTTTGCCAATGATGCTGACACCGGCACATGTCGCCTTTTTGGAACTGGTCATCAGTCCGACCTGTTCCATCGTCTTTGAAGCAGAGCCTGCTCCTGACAAGCTGATGCGTGAGCCCCCGCGCCCTCGGGGCAAACATCTGTTCAGCTCCAAAACCATGCTGCGCAGTATGGTACAGGGTGCTTCGATCCTCGGCGCCACCTTGGTGGCATATTGGTTTGCAGGAATGGCGGGCGCCGAAGAAGCACAGGCCCGCACACTCGGTTTTTTTGCATTGGTACTGGGCAACTTAGGTCTGGTCTATGTGAATCGAGATCCCGGGTTGCACTGGGCCACCGTGAACTGGACGTTTGCAGGCGTAGCATCGGGCTCGTTGGGACTGATTGCGCTGATTATTTACCAGCCGATACTCGCCCCGCTGTTCGGCTTCGCCCCACCGATACCATGGCACTATTTTTTGGCCCTGGTCTGCGCCGTGACTGGAGGAATATGTGCCGTGCTGAGCGGAAAAGTCATCGATACATTCCGTTCCTGACCAGTGGGTTCTGTCGGCGCCAGCAAATTTCATCGATGAGCGAACCACCAACAAATCCCTCATGCATATACAATTGCGCACCCTCACCCGATGGATTTGTCATGCTCTGGTTTCGTAATATTCAATCCTACCGTCTCGCCGCAGATCACAACCTGACCCAGGAAAAGATCGCTACTGCCCTTGCAAGCAAGCCGTTTGTACCCTGCAGCACTCATGATCTTTTTTCTCAGGGCTGGATCCCTCCCGCAGCGCACATGCCTGACCTTTATGCGCCCAGTTATCAGAATGCCGTGCTGGTCTGCCTTAAAACCGAGGAAAAACTGCTTCCTGCAGCAGTAGTCAATCAGCAAGCCGACAACCGTATCCAAAAAATCGAAGCGGATGAAAATCGCCGTGTCGGCCGGCGTGAAATCCGTGAAATCCGTGAACACATTGCCGAAGAGTTGATTCCACGCGCATTTGCCAAGAGCCGCAGCCAACGTGCACTGATCGACTTGGAAAATGGCTGGATTTGGGTTGAAGGGGGCTCTGCCAGCAAGACAGAAAACCTGCTTTCCGTCCTGCGGGAGGCCTTGGGCAGCCTGCCGACGCAATTGATAGACACCCAAACATCCCCGCAAACCGCAATGACGCTATGGCTGCAAGAAGGTGCCGCAGAGCCATTTACGCTGGATGCGGATTGCGAATTGCGTTTCCCGGGTGATGATGGGGCGGTCGCACGCTTTACCCGCCAACACCTGGAATCCGACGAAGTGCGCCAAAACCTCGTCAACGGCAAACTTGTCAGTCGTCTTGGCTTGGTCTGGGAGGATCGGCTAGCCTTCTTGCTTTCCGACAAACTGGAAATCAAGCGACTGGCCATGCTCGATGTGGTGCAGGAAGAATTGGAGGATGCAGATGCTTCTGACCAAGCCGCGCTGTTCGATTCATCGCTCGCACTGTTGGTCGGTGAACTACGTCGTTTCTTTCCGGCACTGCTCGCAGCGCTCGGCGGAGAAAGCAAACAAGGAAATTAGTCTGGGGTAGAAATACAGGCCCGATCTGGTCATTGCACGCTCTCGAAAATGCATGTCCAGATCAGGTCTGAACATCCACAACCGATTGATTCAACGAACATTTACTCCACGGAAAAATCATTTTTCCTTGTTCAGGACATTGACTGTCACCCAGGTCCAGTCAACCCCTTTTTCCAGCACCACGCCAAGACTCACGGAAAACACCTTGTCACGCGCTTGAACCCGGCAAACCCGATTGGGGCTATAGTCCGCCGCACGCATGATCAGTGAATTGATGTTTGCTCCTTCAACTTTATGGGGCAAATAAAGCGCCATTTTCACGTTGGGCAAGTCAATCCCGCCATGAAACCCGGGGTCTGTTACCGTAATGCCTTCCATCCGGTCTAGCTCATCGGAGCGCATCGTGACCGTAACCGGCGTATTTGCCAATATTTGAATACCAGCGAAAAGCTCATCATGATTGAGTCGATTCAATCGGCGCACAACACCCACACGCCAATTGTCTTTTTCGTCAAACCGAACACCGATCAAACGCCCGGGCTTGACCCACTCGTTGGTATTGGAATTCAGCACCGTCCCCAAACCGCTCACACTTTCGTTGTCGACAATCCATGTCTGCCAGACTTGTTGCTTGTTATCCTGCAAGGCATGGGGATTTTGCGCCAGTTTGCTCCGCGTTCGATCAGATACGAATCCATAAAGACGCATATCCATGACTTCATCAAAATCCGCCTTGCCGGTACTTTTTTCAGTGCCAAATTCTTGTCGATGGCGGTTATTATCTTCACGAATATGAGTACACAAGCTATCAAGCCCATGGATCACGTGCACTGATTTGTTGACCTTGAACCGTTCCATGCGCTGAATCTGGCTATGCCGCATGCTCATCGTCCAGAACTGATCGAGTTGCTTGAGCAGTTCAATCACGCCCACCGACGGAATTTTTTCACCCAATTCAAGGCTTTGAGGTGTTGCTCCCCCTTCGAGTTGGACCAGTTTTTCATGAATGCAGCGGACCAATTCCCCGACGCCCCAGTAACGACAGAGCTCTCCAGTCATTGTCGTATCGATCTTTTGTGGCCCGTTTGAGCCAAGCAAGGACACACGGTAATGATGTTGCTCACTATGGTAGTTCCGGTCCAATTGCAATAACTTGGACCAGCGTTCGAGCCAGGTATCCAAATTATCCATTTGCATGGCTGTCAAATTATTGTTGGAAACCGTGGCCAGCATCAGCATCTGGATATATTCATCCGCGCATGATGTAACTTGTTCAGAAATACTGGGATAGAGCGTAAAAGGATTGCTATCGAAATTCTCAATTTCAGCAAGCCGATAATATTGATTGGCCATTTTCCAAAGCTTTGGGGTAGCCTTTTCAAACCGGAAATAATGCCATTTCGCCTGGATGGCAAGATAACGCAATGACCGAGCCAGGATTTTTGGCATTTCGGAATCAAATGAGTTATTGCTGTTTTCACCCCCGCCGGCCTGCACATATCGACCGTAGGCTTCGACCATTCTTTGTGAAAAGCCATGAATCAAGCGCCAGAGCTTTTGTTCGATTTCCCTTGGCATGCGCGGATTGGAAACATACTGGAAGCATATCGACTCAAGTGCTGGTTGCACCGCGTTATCCAGCCATAACAAAGACTGCAGGATATCAAGTGAAAGAGGCTGCTTGCCTACCAAGAAATCAGAAACGGCATGATCCACCTTCAACAGCTGATTTTCCGGATCAGTCTCATCAAGCGGCCGCCACCATGACTGCGCGGCCTTGGCGCTGGCAAGTGGCACTTTATGCCGGGTCAGCAAAGAGGTAAGTCGATCTAGCATGAGTCACTGTTTCCGTTGTCAGTCGTCATCAACCCGCTTTGGTTGCCTCCGGCTCAGAGTGCGATAACCAGTAAATAGCATCATCCTGTTCTTCAAATACCTGGATATCTGCTCCTGTCAGCATGCGTGCCAACCAGGCAGACCATGTCACCCATTGATCAATGGTAAGCACAGCAATTCTTTCTATGTCCCGGCCGTGTTCTTTTGTGAAATTAACATCCTCAAAAGCCATATCCAGCGTATATCCCGACATATTTCGCAAGTCAACCAAAATACGTGCGGGCCCTTCAAACTTGGCTGCATATGCAACGCATTGTTCGAATTCATGAAAATCCTGCAGTGTAAATTCGTTGAAAACCACTGCGTGATAATAGCCGTCTTCATGAGACAGGGAGATCATGGCAAACTCCTTTCCGTTGTTTCGCTACACTGCACGTCCAATTCCAGCATAGAAGCATCCGGATACATTTACCGCTTTTTAGCGCGCCGCCTTTACCGCCTCGGAACGGGCTTCGCGCATCAAGCCGTACATTTCTTTAATTGCCCGCTCCAAGCCCACGAAGACCGCATGGCCAATAATGGCGTGGCCAATATTCAGTTCACTGATTTGTAGAATGGCTGCAACCGGTTGAACATTATGATAATTGAGCCCATGTCCCGCATTGACCACCAATCCCAACGACGCGGCAAACTCTGCGGCCGTTTTGACTCGTTGCAGCTCCTTTTCGCGTTCAGCGGGGTTTGCGGCATCCGCATACCGTCCCGTATGGATTTCAATTACGGGAGCACCTGCCTGGTGGGCCAGTGTAATCTGTTCGGGATCAGGATCAATAAAAATGGAAACGCGGATACCGGCGAGTGTCAGTTTTTGCGTGTATTCAGCAACCAGAGCATAGTGCCCTTTGACATCCAGCCCGCCTTCGGTGGTGACCTCCGCGCGGCGTTCAGGCACGATGCAAACATCATGTGGCTTGATCTCCAACGCATGGGCCAGCATTTCCGGAGTAAGCGCCATTTCCAGATTCATCCGGGTTTGCACGACTTCACGGATCAGACGCACATCATTATCGCGGATATGGCGGCGGTCTTCGCGCAAATGCAGGGTAATCAGGTCGGCACCGGCTTGTTCGGCAAGTTGTGCGGCAAGGATCGGACTGGGGTAGGTTGTGCCACGGGCGTTGCGCAAAGTGGCCACGTGATCGATATTGACACCAAGCTGGATCATGATTTCTCGCGCTCTAACAAAAAATAGTCTGCGGCATCCCGCAATGAAAAGAAAACATCACAGTTTCTGCAAATCAAGCAAGAGTTGCCGGGTATGCAAGGGCTCGTCACCCAGAATGGCAGAAAACGCCTGCCTCATCAGCATCTTGGACTGCCCCAGTACCTTTTCCGATTGCATGTCGCCACAGGCAAAGGCAAGCAAGGCACTACCGTCATAACGGGGGAGGTCCGCTCGGGCAGGAACAATGCCCTGCCCCGGTAAAAACACGTATTCGAGACCGGCAATAACCGGTTCACCACTGCTGGTAACCCGCCAATCCGGCCCATAGCCCGTCGTCTGCAACAGCTGCCGCTCGAAATTGCGCAGTATCGGCTCAACGGAATCTTTTTCACTGGAGAAAATGGCCAAATCCCGGACGGCTTCAAAATACGCGGCAAACAGAGCGGGGTTGGGTTCATCGCGGGGCAACAGACGCAGTAAAAGCTCGTTCAGATAGAAACCGCACAGTAACGGCAGTCCGGTTGGCTGGGGAATACCGCCCTGCCATTCCGCGGAATGCAGGGTTTTGACTTCGCCCGTACCAAACCAGGAAAGCATGACCGGCTGAAAGCCCAGCAATACCGCCCGCAGTTGCGAACCAGGCCGCTGCGCACCGCGTGCTACCAAGGCAAGGCGGCCATGATCCCGGCTGAATACTTCAAGCAGCCGGCTGGTTTCCCGGTAAGGATACTGGTGCAGGACAAAAGCAGGTTGCGCATCGATGCGCAGGGGCTTTGATTTCGCCACGGCAATCGTCGTTGGCGCGCTTATTCGTAACCAAACTGACGAATCAGCCGTGTATCGTCCGCCCACCCACTCTTTACCTTAACCCAAATCTCGAGATGGACTTTCGCATCAAACAGCTTTTCCATATCGAGACGGGCATCAGTGCCGATTTTCTTGAGTTTTTCCCCATTTTTGCCAATCAGGATGGCTTTTTGGCCATCACGGTCAACCAGGATTGCGGCATGAATCCGGCGCAACTCGCTGCCATCACGTGGCAGTACTTCTTCCTCGAACTGTTCGATTTCAACCGTCATGGAATAGGGCAATTCATCGCCCAGCAGGCGGAAAATCTTCTCGCGAATGATTTCGGCGGCAAGAAAACGCTCATTGCGATCTGTGATCTGTTCTTCATCGTAAAACGGGGTGGATTCTGGCAACAACGGCTCTACTACCTTCATCAACACATCGAGTTTCTGCTTCTTTTGTGCGGAAACCGGCACGATGGCATGGAAGTCGAAACGCTTGGAGATGCTTTCCACAAAAGGCAACATGCTGCCCTTGTCTGCCAGCTCATCCATTTTGTTGATGACCAGCAGTACCGGGCGAGACTTCGGCAGCAGCTTGAGAACCTCTTCATCGGCTGGGCCGAATCGGCCGGCTTCCACCACAAAAAGAATTACATCGACATCAGCCAGCGTAGTCGTCACGCTGCGGTTCATTGCCTGATTGAGCGCATTGCGATATTTGGTCTGAAACCCGGGCGTATCGACAAATACGAACTGCGCGGAATCCGTGGTCAACACGCCGGTAATGCGATGACGGGTGGTCTGCGCCTTGCGCGAAGTAATGCTGATTTTTTGCCCGATCAGGTGGTTGAGCAGTGTGGACTTGCCCACATTGGGACGCCCGACGATGGCCACAAAACCGCAACGAAACATTTCGGCGCCTACTTCTTCCAATTCGTTCATTTCTTCTTTCCTTTACCTGGATGGCGCTCGATCAGAAGGCGCAACGCCTCGGCTGCAGCCAATTGTTCTGCGGCACGACGGCTGGGGCCTTCAGCACGCGTCGTGATGGTATTTTCAGCAACAGCGCAACTCACCTCGAATACCTGGTCCGGCGATTCGCCTTCCTGGCGCAAGATGGTATAAGCCGGCAGCGAATATTTGCGTGCCTGCAGCCATTCCTGCAGCGCGGTTTTAGCATCCTTGGAGCCTGCATTGGGATCAATGGCCGCGATGCGCTCGGCAAACAAGCGCGTTATGACTTCTTCTGCAGCCGCAAAACCGCCATCGAGCCAGATCGAACCCAAAACAGCTTCCAGCGCATCGGCCAGTATGGACGGGCGTTTGTGCCCGCCACTCTTGAGTTCGCCTTCGCCCAGGGAAAGGTACTCCCCCAGGTTAAGCTTGGCCGCAATCAAGGCCAGCGAGTCCTGACACACCAGACTGGCCCGTGTGCGCGAAAGCTCCCCTTCCGGCATTTGCGGAAAAGCCAGATAGAGCATGCGCGCAACCAAAGCGTTGAGTATGCCGTCACCGACAAACTCGATACGTTCATTGTGTTGGGACGAATAGCTGCGGTGAGTCAGCGCCTGCTTGAGTCGCTGCCGCTCTGCAAATGAATAACCGAGCGCTTTTTCAAGGCGCTCGGCAGGCAAGACAACGGACAATTTGCTTAATCCCCTGCGGATTTGCCGGATGCTTCATCAATATTGAAGTCAAGCAGCAGGCTGATATTGGCGACCAAAGGCACCACTTTTTCATATTCAACAGCGATTCGTGTTACACCGCCAATTTGGGCAATCTTGAGATCCTTACTGGAAACATCTGTGATGTAACCAATTTCGGCACTCTTGGAGAATGATTCCCGGATCGATGCGGGCGTTGCCCCACTGCTTTCCTTTGCCAGCCGCGCGATGGTCGACTTGATACTGAAATACTGGGTATATGCCGGTACCACTTTGAAACCGGTGATCGCTGCGGCAGCCACAAAGATGGCAAGAATGATGAAGCCAAAAAACGATAATCCCTGCTGTTTTTTCATCCTGTTTTCCTTTAGCGAATGGATGTCCCGATCCGACCCAGCTGCTTGATATTCAGCCAAACCAGGAAGGCCTTGCCAATCACATACTTCTCCGAAACAAACCCCCAGTAACGGCTGTCGGCACTATGGTCGCGATTGTCTCCCATCATGAAATAGTGGCCCTGAGGTACTTTGCAAGTGAATGCATCATCATCATAGCGGCAATTTTCGCGATAGGGAAAATCGGAAATCTTGCCCAAGTCAAATGCAGGCTGCTGAGGAATCTCCAGGGTGTTATAGGAGTGCGTACCAAAAACCTCGGTAAATTGCCGATTGACCACGGGTTCCACGCTTTGCTCGAAATAAAGATGCTCGCCTGCCGCCTCGGTTTTTACCGGCTCCCCATTCACGGTCAGACGCTTTCCTTTATAGGTTACCGTATCACCCGGCAAACCAATGACCCGCTTGATATAACTGATCGATGGATTTTCCGGATAGCTGAAAACCATGACATCGCCGTGCTGGGGCGTTCCCACCGGAATCAGCACATTGTTGGCGATCGGGGTGCGAATGCCATAGGAAAACTTGTTCACCAGGATGAAATCACCCACGACCAGACCGGGGCGCATTGAGGATGACGGGATCTGGAACGGTTCGACCAGAAATGATCGCAGGACAAACACCGTCAGAATCACGGGGAAAAAACTGCGCCCATATTCCACCCAGTCCGGGGCCAATGCAGTCGTACGCTTCTTAGCCAGCACCAAGCGATCCAGGGCCCAGATTACGCCGGAAACCAGGACAAAAACCAGCATCGCCGCAGCAATGGAAAAAAACTGCACCAACAGGATGAAAGCACCGAGTACCAGAGCAAGATACCCGTGTTGAACCAGTTGCGGCGGCTCGCTGTCTTTGCGTGCCTGCTTTGCTCCAATGGCTATCAATACGGGGCCAACAATCAAAGCGGCAATACCAATCATCAACCAGGTATTCATGCGTAATCCTTATTTGTCCGTGACTTGCAGAATGGCAAGGAAGGCTTCTTGCGGGATTTCCACATTGCCGACCTGCTTCATGCGTTTCTTGCCTGCCTTCTGTTTTTCCAGCAGTTTGCGCTTGCGCGAAATATCGCCGCCATAACACTTGGCCAGCACGTCCTTGCGCATCGCCTTGACGTTTTCGCGGGCGATGATCGTGCTTCCGATTGCAGCCTGCACCGCGACATCGTACATCTGGCGCGGAATCAGCTCGCGCATCTTGGAAACCAGTTCACGACCGCGATAACGCGCCGACAACTGGTGAATGATCAAGGACAGCGCATCGACTTTCTCGCCATTGACCAGCACATCCAGCTTGACAAGGTCTGCTGCGCGGAATTCCTTGAATTCGTAATCGAGCGAAGCATAGCCGCGGCTGACCGACTTCAGTTTGTCGAAGAAATCCATCACCACTTCCGCCATCGGCAGATCGTAGGTCAGCATCACCTGGCGGCCCATGTACTGCATGTTGACCTGGTTGCCGCGCTTCTGGTTGCACAGGGTAATGACCGAACCCACGTAATCCTGCGGCACCAGAATGGTCGCGGTGATGATCGGCTCGCGGATTTCCTGGTAGCGCGAGGCATCGGGCAATTTCGACGGATTTTCGATGTGAATGATGCTGCCATCGCGCATCAGCAGCTCATACACCACGGTTGGCGCCGTAGTGATGAGATCCATGTCGAATTCGCGCTCCAGACGCTCCTGCACGATTTCCAGGTGCAAGAGGCCGAGGAAACCGCAGCGGAAACCGAATCCCAGCGCCTGCGAGACTTCGGGCTCGTATTGCAGGCTGGCATCGTTAAGCTTCAACTTTTCCAGGCTGTCGCGCAGGTTCTCGTAATCATGGCTTTCGACCGGATACAGCCCGGCAAATACCTGGGATTGCACGTTCTTGAAGCCGGGCAACGCCTCGGCAGCAGGCCGTTGCGCCAGCGTGATCGTGTCGCCCACCTTGGCGCTCGCCAGTTCCTTGATGCCGGCAGTCACAAAACCCACTTCACCGGCACGCAGCACATCGCGCTGTACCGATTTCGGAGTAAACACGCCGACCTGTTCGCACAAATGCTGTGCCTTGGAAGACATGAACAGGATCTTGTCCTTGGGCTTCAGTTCGCCATCGACCACGCGCACCAGCATGATCACGCCGACATAGTTGTCAAACCAGGAATCGATAATCAATGCTTTCAACGGCGCATCGAGCTTGCCGCGCGGCGGTGGCACCTTGGCAACGACCATTTCCAGGATGTCTTCCACGCCGATGCCGCTCTTGGCCGAGCAGTGGATGGCATCGATTGCCTCAATGCCGATGATGTCTTCTATTTCCTGCGCCACGCGATCCGGATCAGCGGCGGGCAGATCGATCTTGTTCAGCACCGGGAACACTTCTACACCTTGCTCGAGCGCGGTATAGCAGTTGGCAACCGTCTGCGCCTCGACGCCCTGCGAGGCATCGACCACCAGCAGCGCGCCTTCGCAAGCCGCGAGTGAGCGGCTGACTTCATAGCTGAAATCGACATGGCCCGGAGTATCGATCAGATTGAGGTTATAAACCTCGCCGTTGCGCGCTTTGTACTGCAAGGCTGCGGTTTGCGCCTTGATGGTAATTCCGCGCTCTTTTTCGATATCCATCGAATCGAGCACCTGCGCACTCATCTCGCGCAGCTCGAGGCCGCCGCAAAGCTGGATAAAACGATCAGCCAGCGTCGACTTGCCATGGTCGATGTGGGCAATGATGGAGAAATTGCGAATATGATCCATTGAACCTTCAAAACACATAAGAAATGGGGCACGCGGTGCGTGCCCCAGTAAACAATGAGCGAATGGCCGCGATTCTATCGGAATTCAAGCAGATACGCATCCAGCGCGGTCCGATCCAGGTGGTAGTGGCAGAGAATCCTGTCTCCGGGAGCGACCAGAACCGGCACCAGCTCGCCATATCGCTCCTCCAGCGCAGGATCATCATCCACATCAACCCAGATCGGCATTACACCAAGCGCCGCCAGCTCATCGCGCATCATGCGGCACAAACCGCAGTATTCCCTGCCGTACAGTTTCAACGCGGAATTCATTTTTCCGGCGTTTTCATCATTAGATAAAGCGATTGGCCATTGCGAACGATGCGCAACGGCACACTCTCGCCGGCCTTGAGTGCTGCAAGTCTTTGCTTGAACTGGTTCAGGCTGGTCAGATCCTGACTACCCATACCGACAATCACATCGCCCTCCTGCAAGCCCGCCTTGGCAGCGGCCCCCGTGGCCTCGACAATCAGCAAGCCGAACTTCAGCCCCGTTTCCCTGAGCTGAGCCGGCGAGAGTTCCTGCAGCGTCAACCCAAAACGGCCGCTATCTTCAACCGGTTGCTTGCCCTTGAATTCACGACGGGCGCTGGCTTTGTCCGACTGATCGAGTTCGCCCAACACCATGCTCAGCTCATGCATTTTTTTGTCGCGCCAGACTTGAATCACGGCCTTGCTGCCAGGCTTGGAACTGGATACCAACCTGGGCAAATCTGAAGAGGTTGCCACCGGTTGACCGTTGAATTTCAGGATAATATCTCCCGACTTGATTCCACCCTTGTCCGCCGGGCCGTCTTTTTCAATGGCATTGACCAGCGCGCCGGATGCCTTGGCCAAGCCAAAACCCTTGGCCAACTCTTCACTGACATCCTGAATGGTCACACCCATGCGGGCCCGCTGGATCTTGCCATGCAGCTTGAGCTCATCAGCCACCTTCATGGCCACATCAACGGGGATGGCAAACGAGAGGCCCATATAGCCGCCGGAGCGACTGTAAATCTGCGAATTGATTCCCACGACTTCGCCATTCAGATTGAACAGCGGGCCACCGGAATTGCCGGGATTGACCGCGGCATCGGTCTGGATAAACGGCACAAAATTCTCGTCAGGCAGATTGCGACCCTTGGCCGAAACAATGCCGGCCGTCACGGTGTTTTCCAGACCGAACGGCGCACCAATTGCCACCACCCATTCGCCAACCTTGAGCTTGTTGACGTCGCCGATCACCACCTTGGGCAGGCCGCTGGCTTCGATTTTCAGTAACGCCACATCGGTGCGCGCATCCGAACCGATCACCTTGGCCTTGAAAGTGCGCTTGTCGGTCAGTTTGACCGTAATTTCATTGGCACCCGCCACCACGTGGGCATTGGTCAGAATAAAACCGTTGCTTTCAACGATAAAACCCGAGCCCAGCGATTGCGTCTGCCGCTCGCGCGGCTGCCCCCGCCCCATTCCCGGAGGAACCGGGAAACCAAAGCGGCGGAAAAATTCCAGCGTTTCATCATCCATGCCGGATGCCGTACCGGATTCCCGCACGGTCGAAGTGGTCGAGATATTGACCACGGCTTTGCCTTCTTTTTCAACCAACTGGGTAAAGTCGGGCAAAGCCTGCTGTGCAGCCTGTACTCCCGCCATCAATCCAAACGCCGTCAAACCGGCCATGAGCCATCTTTTCATGGAGTCATCATCCTCTATAGAGTGTTTGTATTTTTCTTGCATGAAGAAAGCATGGGCAGGCCCGGCTCATGTTTTTTTACAATCGCCGGTTCTACACTGCTTGATAGCCGCAGAAACTTGAGAAGCAACAGGGCGGCGCCGATACCCGCCGAAGCGCCCACCAAAGTCGCCATATCCTGACGGGACCCGGGAAAAGCAAAATAGCCGGCGATTGCCCCTGTCAGCAGCAGGCACAGCGGCAAGCCGTACCCCCACAATGCGCTGCGCAGCAGCAACCCGTCCGCAATGGCGACCCGCACCAGATCGCCCGCCTTGGCCTGCAGTGGATTGCTGACCCGAAACTCCTGGTTATTGCCACGGAACAACCGGGTCATGGCCACGGTTTTGCAACCCGTTTCCGGATCACAATTGCCGCAGGGGCTATGCGGGCGAATGCGCACCCAGGCATGCTCGGATTCGACCCGGATTACGACGGCTTCACTTTCAATCATTTCTGACCTTGTTTCTCGGCCTGCTTGTAGGCTTTGGCAAAAAGCTCTACCGTTTCGAGCGGCACCTCGCCCAACACCGTGATGTGATAATTCCCCTCCTGCCGCCCAAAAACGCTCAAAGCGCCCTGACGCGTTCCACCCAATGGCGAACTCGCCTTCATGGGTTCGACAAAAACGGATACCGTCACCAAGCCATCGGAAAACACATGATGAACAACCGGCTTGTTTCGCCCTTGCATCACGCGCTGGCTTTGCTGCAACACACGGAATCCAGCCGGTAACGCCTTGCCATCCCAGAGCACGGGGAAAACAGCGGCAGTAGATGATGCAGATTCCATCGCAACCGGACGCACCGGATGAGTCGGCTTGAGCTGGTTTCGATCCACGCCGGAGCCAAGCACCAATTGGGAAAAGGCTTGAAGATCATAGATCTCGCGCTTGAAACCCAGCGTGACCGCCTTGAGCAACAACCCGGTCTCGGTATGTACCCACAAACGGTGCGGATAACGCAGGCGGTCTCGCGGCTCCAGTTCGATGACATCCGCATCCAATCCGGCGATGCGTTCGCGCTGGGTTCTGCGCAGGGTGTAATTGGCAAGAATTTCGCCCGGATTGTCCGGCAATAATCTCGGGAACAAACGGCCAGAAATGCGTGGATCGAAATTCTTGATGCGGTCGCCCTCCGGCAGGTAAACACTCACCTGGTCACCATGGCGAACCATTTCACGCGGGGGGCCATCCAGCGTTTCGCGGCGCTCGCTGACAATGCCGCCTTCAACTACATGGCAGACACGAATGCTCTCCATATATTCGCCGTGCTGCTGGACATACACACCCTGAAAATCGGTCAGCATCGGTGCGCGCGCTACCCGCTCAAGCAAACGCAACGATTCGGCACTGGACAAACTCTCGGCTGCTACGGTCAAACCCGAGCACAGCGCCATCAAAATGAAAAAATAACGGCAGTGCTTCATCAGTGCGAATCAACCGATTGGAAATTGACATAAACCACTTCACGCTCGGCAAAAGGATTGCCGTCGCTTTCACGATGCGCGGCAAGATAGGCGCGCAGTGTGGATTCGGTTTCCTGGGCCACCTGGGCCATGGGGGCCAAAGACTCTTGCGGCTGGTTGAACCGCCACACGGCCACACCCACGAAGGCCACCGATGCAGCCACGGTCAGCGGAGCCAGCAAACGTCTAACCGATTGCTGCTTGCGCAACATGCGCCGTGGCGCGACCACGATCGGCTCGGCTGCCAGCCGCTCGGAAAAGCTCGCCATGAAAACCGACGGACAGTTCGCATGGCCTTTCAACACATCGGAAGTCAAACGCCAATCGTGCCAATCCGCCAGCAGCGCATCATTCTCACGCAAGGCATTGAGCAGATCGTCCAGTTCACGAGGATCAAGTTCATCGTCCATCAACGCTGAAAGTTTTTCTTTGCTCATTTTCAATTCATCCTTTACCAGCGTTTATCTTTGCCAACCGATTCCAGCAACGGGCGCAGTTTGCTCGCAATCGCCTCCCGCGCCCGGAAAATCCGAGAGCGCACGGTGCCAATCGGGCAATTCATCAAGCTGGCGATTTCCTCATAGCTTAACCCGTCCATTTCCCTCAAGGTAATGGCCGTACGCAACTCGTCCGGCAAGCTATCCACAACCGCATTCACGGTAGAGACAATCTGTTGGTTGGAGAGTTCAGATTCCGGCGTATGGTAATCGGGGATTTGTTCAGCTACATCAAGAGTCTCGCCATCTTCGTCACTGTATCCCGCCGAGATCTGGGGGCGTCGACCACTGGCGGCCAAGTAATTCTTGGCCGTATTGATGGCAATGCGGTAAAGCCAGGTATAAAACGCACTCTCGCCACGAAAGGCCGGCAGGGCACGATAAGCCTTGATAAAGGCTTCTTGCGTGACATCTTCAATCTCTGCCGGATCGCGAATCAGGCGTGACAATAGGCGGGCTATCCGGCGCTGGTACTTGATGACCAGCAACTCGAAAGCCCGTTTATCGCCAGCCTGGGCGCGAACAACCAATTCCTGGTCAAGATCGCGTTCATTGCGCGTCTCCAAAGAACACTCCATGCATGTCAGGGTGGCAAAACAAAGTGTATCCACGTTATGACGCACTAAATGGGGACATGGCAGCTTTTTGCAACACCCGCAAAGCCCCCTCGCCCTTCTGCTAAACTAGCACACTCGTCAATCCATTACGTGCGGAAGAAGAAAATGCGTGCCTTCGACGTTCTTATTATCGGCAGCGGTTTGGGCGGCATGACCATGGCCCTGCATCTTGCAGAGTCGAAAAAAGTCGGCCTCGTCACCAAGCGCATGCTGCGTGAAGGCGGCAGCGGCCTGGCACAAGGCGGAATCGCCGCCGTATTGAACGATGCCGACAGCATCGAGATGCATATCCGTGACACCCATATTGCCGGCGCGGGACTGTGCGATACCGAAGCAACCCGCTTCATTGTCGAGCACTCGCGCGCCGCGATCGACTGGCTGATCGATCTGGGCGTGCCATTCACGCGAGATGAAGGCAGTGAAACCAGTTACCAGGGCTACCATCTGACCCGTGAAGGCGGCCACAGCCATCGCCGTATCATTCACGCGGCCGATGCCACCGGTGCAGCCGTGATCGACACCCTGGCAATCAAGGTTGCCGCCCACCCGAACATCACTGTTCTGGAAGAGCACGTGGCACTGGACTTGATTACCGAGAGGGAAAACGAGCAGCAACCCAAGCGCTGCTGGGGCGCCTACGTCTACGACAAGCAAGGCGACCATGTGGAAACCATACTGGCGCCCTTTACCGTATTGGCAACCGGCGGCGCCGGCAAAGTCTACCTCTACACCACCAACCCGGACATTTCGACCGGTGACGGCATCGCCATGGGCTGGCGCGCAGGTTGCCGGGTGGAAAACATGGAGTTCATCCAGTTCCACCCCACCTGTCTCTATCACCCGCACGCCAAATCGTTCCTGATCTCCGAAGCCGTGCGCGGCGAAGGCGGTCTGTTGCGCCTGCCCGACGGAACCCGCTTCATGCCCAAGCACGATGAACGCGCCGAACTAGCTCCGCGCGATGTGGTCGCCCGTGCAATCGACTTCGAAATGAAAAAAGGCGGATTCGACTGCGTCTACCTGGATATTTCCTACAAACCGGATGCATTCGTCAAAGAACACTTCCCGACCATTTACCAGCGCTGTCTGGAACTGGGCATCGACATCACCCGCGAACCGATCCCAGTCGTTCCCGCCGCGCATTACACCTGCGGCGGCGTGGTCACCGATCTGGAAGGCCGCACCGATATCGCCCAGCTTTTTGCCGTCGGCGAAGTGGCCTGTACCGGGCTGCATGGCGCAAACCGGCTGGCATCCAATTCCCTGCTCGAGTGTCTGGTGCTTGGCAAGGCCGCTGCGGAACGGATCCTTGCCGATACCACGGGAGCATTGCCGAATATCCCTGAATGGGATGAGAGCCAGGTTGACGATGCCGACGAGGAAGTCGTGATCTCGCACAACTGGGATGAATTGCGCCGTTTCATGTGGGACTACGTCGGCATTGTGCGCACCAATAAACGCCTGGAACGCGCACTCAACCGCATTCGCCTGCTGCAAGGTGAAATCCACGATTACTACAGCAATTTCCGCGTTTCCAACGATTTGATCGAGTTGCGCAACCTGGTGCAGACCGCCGAGCTGATCGTGCGCTCTGCCCTAGCCCGCAAGGAAAGTCGCGGGCTTCACTTCAGCCGTGATTACCCCGATCTCAATTCCGAGGCGGTATCCACCATCCTCACGCCACCGGCGTAATCCGCCAACCCGATCGCCTTTCCCGCGCCGTGCGGGAGAGGCGCAATATTTCAAAGCCCCGAACAACGGTCAGTCCTGACCGGCCTCTTCTGATTCGGTCAATCTGCGCCGCAAGGTCGGCAAACTCCAGCGTAACCATACTCGCCACAGGCGCAGCGCATCGCGCTCCGCACTATCGGGCCACAACGACAGGTGTATCCGTCCAGCATCTGTTCGCAGGTGCAAAACCATCAGCCAGGAAGTAATCAGACTGGAAGGCAGAATATCGGCCGATTGCGTGGGCATATTGCAACGGATCAGGCTTACCCTGCCATCGGGCAATATTTGCAGGTCACACGGCAAGGCGGGCCGCCGGCGATCCCAGATGAAATGCGCCAGAACAAACAACAAGGCGGGAATCGACCAGATCAAAGGTAACAGCAGGGCTGTACTTGCAGCAAGCAGGTGCAGTACGAGTGAACCGTGCCGCGCCATGTGCGAGGGGATAATCCGAAGTTCAGGCGGGGTCATTCGAGCTGGATGCGGCCTTGAATGCTGACGCTCAAGCGGCTTTCGCCGCCCTCGACCGGCGCGGGGCTCGCCGCCAGCGACATTTCAGCCGCCGGCGCAGCACGGTACATCACAGGCGGGCGCATGGACTGGGTATTGACCGTCAGATTGAGCAATTTCCAGCCCTTGCTGCCCAAGCCTTTCTGCATCAGCGCCGCGCGGCTGCGAAAACCGCGTAGGCCTTCCTCGATCAATTCGTCTTCGGCCTTCTTGCGCGCCTCATCGGACACGCTGTAGCGCACCTCGGCCAATTGCAGCGGCAACCCACCCTGCATTTTCTGCAACTCGCCGATCAGCCGAGCCAACGCCGCAAAATCGCGCGAAGTCAGGCGCAACTCGCCACGGGCGCGCCAACCCTCCTGCTTGTTGCTCTTGTTGTAGAGCGGATACGTGGAATACCCGGTATTGATCGACTGGGCGCTGCCAGATTGACGCGCCAGCTTCACGCCGGCGGCAACGGCCAGATTGACCCGTTCAGACAGCCGGGCGGGATCGGCATCGGAGAGCTCGACGAACAGCGTGGCCTGGGCAGTATCGTTGGCGACTTCCCGGCTCAGCACCGTATCAAAATTGACGGTATTGGCCGGCAATTCTTCAGCGAAACTGAGCGTTGAGCACAACGCCAGAACAATGGCAGCAACCTGTCTTTGCATAATGCACCTCGCCCAAGCAATCAACACCTATCAATGATAGCCATGATCCGACGGCGTATTGTGGATCTCGTCGGAAACCATATCCATCACGCCCAGGTGCACTTCCACGTCAAACCATTCCCAGAACAGTTTGAGATTACGCTTCTGTGGCCAGAGTTTTTCATCCGAGACCCAGGACGACAACTCCATTTCGAACAGCTTGTCCGCCACATCATCAATGAAAGCAATACCATCTTCGGCTTCGGTCACCTCGGGAATCATCACCACGGTGCAATCACTGCGCACCTCATCCAGGCTCAGGATAATGTCGTTGCCGGGCAAGTTATTCAGCCAGTCAAGAAAAGGCTGGCGTGGCTTCAAGATTGCAGCCGAACGGTCAACGATGAACATTTACAACTCCTTGTTATAGCGCGGCAGACAGATTAGCATGCCGCACGTTATTCGCTATTGATACCATGCAAACCATCAGGTCGGCATGAAAGCCTACTAATTCCCAGAGTTACGACGGAGCAAGACCATCAAAACCTCGCCCCTCCCCTCCGATCTGTCCGCCCTTTGTCCGGTCGTGCATAGCCGCATCACATTGACCCGGGCGCAGCATTTGGCAGACAGCGCGGGCAACTACGTTTTCAGTCATTGCTCGAACCTGGACAACTGCTACAACCGTGCCGATTTCAGCGAAGACATTCCAGAATGCCTGCTCCATATGGCTCGCCCCATCGTCTGAGCAATCAGTCGTCGAGCGAAACACCCAGCTCCTGACAAAGCTGCGCCAGCTTCTTTTTCAGCTGCGCCACTTCGGCTTCAAGCTCGGTCACGCGCCCGCCCATCGCATCGACGACGCTCACCACCTGGGATGATTGCGATACCGGTGCAGAAGCCGACGCTGCAGCCTGCAACATCTCGGCGCTGGGCGCGCCGGACAACAGATGCATCCAGCGATTTTCGCGCGACCCGGGCTGGCGCGGCAATTCCTGCACCAGCGCCCCGGCACTGCGCTCGGACAGCTCAGCAAGAAACGCCTCCACCGCCGAGATATCGGCAAAGCGGTGCAGACGATCACAGTTGATACGCAGTTCGCCGGCCGTTTGCGGGCCGCGCAACATCAACGCAGTGAGAATGGCGGTGGATTGGGTGGGAACCTGCAAAACGCGCTCGATATTGTGCGCATAGCGCGGCACCCGGCCACCGCTCGATTCGATGATCAAACTGTGGCTGCGCAATTCATCGAGCGCGGCCTGGACATCGGCTTCGCTTGCGTCCATAACCGGATCGCGGCTGGTTTTCTGGTTGCAACCGGCGACCAGGGCATTCAGGGTAAGCGGATAGGTGTCGGGTACGGTGCGCTGTTTCTCCGACAGCACGCCCAGCACCCGGGTTTCCAGCAGGGAAAGTGGCGGAAGGCTGACTGGCATGGGGCAACTCCTTGGTAAGGTCGCTATTGTGCCCCTGCCTGCATCACTTGCCCATGCCTTTATACCGGCAGCGGCTCGCCCAGCGCTTCCACATCACGGCGCATGCGCAGGATATCGGCCGGTTCAAGCACCAAACGTCCTGCACCAGCATTATCCTGCACCTGTTCGGGCTTGCGTGCGCCACACAGGGCATGGGTCACACCGGGCTGGGCGATGGTCCAGGCAATCACCAACTGGCTAGAATCGCATTGATACTTGCGGTTCAGGTCGTGCCAACCAGCCAGCATATCCAGCACACGTTGACGATTGACCGGCGCGAACCAGGCCTTGCCGGCACGGATTTCGCCTTCGCCAAATATCCGATCCATGCCGACCTTGCCGGTCAAAAGGCCTTGCTCCAGCGGCGAATACGCCAGGACGGCGATGTTCTGCGCCTGGCAATAATCCAGTAGTGCGCCTTCAATCTTGCGATCCAGCATGGTGTAGCGCATCTGCACCACATCCAGCACGCCATGGCGCTGATATTCCTGAATTTGCTCAAGACTGACATTGGAAGCGCCAATCGCGCGGATTTTTCCTGCAGCCTTCAGCTGCATCAGGCATTCCATCGTGGCGGATATCGGTTCACTCTCGGGGGTCAGCGTCGGCCAGTGTGTCTGGTAAAGGTCGATGTAATCGGTACCCAGGCGCTTGAGACTGATCTCGATCTCTTCCCGGATCGAATCCGGATGCTGGCTCTTGAAAACGCGCCGGCTATCGCGCTCAAAGTAGAAGGCGCCGAAATCCTGCCGCTGCCAGCGCAAGCCGCACTTGGTGGCAATTACCACCTGATCGCGCCGGCCCTTGATGGCTTGCCCCACCACCTCTTCACTGTGACCGAACCCGTAGACTGGCGCGGTATCGATCAGATTGATGCCTTCATCCAGCGCGGTATGGATCGCGCGGACCGACAGCGCATCATCGTTTTCACCCCACCAGGAACCGCCGCCGATGGCCCAGGCGCCCATGGCGATGGCCGAAGCCCGGATGCCGGATGTTCCAAGTTCACGTTGCAGCATGCTGTTTCCTTTCGGTTCAAAATCAAAAATATTTTGCTGCGTATGGCAAGGTTGCGTCATGTAAAAAAACGACCGTGGCGCGCTTAAAGGTAGCAGAAAACAAAACACCGGCCTCGAAAGACCGGTGTTTTACACGCGAGCGCCGTTTTATTTCTTTAGGAAATCCTGACGTTGCGGGGTAAAGGTATCAAGCAGCACGCCGGCCTTAGTGCACACGCAGCCATGCATGATGTTCGGCTCTTTGTAGAGCGTATCGCCAGCTTTCACGATCTTGGTTTCGTTACCGATCGTGAATTCGAATTCGCCGGACAATACATAGGTCAGTTGCTCGTGCGGATGGCTGTGCATCGGGCCGATGGCGCCATCGGTGAAATGCACTTCAACCTGCATCAAGCCACCGTTGTGGGCCAGAATCTTGCGGCTGACACCGCCGCCCAGATCTTCCATCTGGCACTCGCTGTTATAAACAAACATGGTCGATCTCCCTTGATAAGTGGCCTGATTATATAACCAATTCAACTTCAGATAGAACGCCAAAAATGGATAATTAAACGATGTTTCATTTTAGCGGACTGGCTTGCACTCGGTGCGCCTGTTAGACTTGCATCCCTTTTATGAAAGCCAAGTCATTGTGAATAAAGCTTCTTTTTCGACTTTGGCCCTGCGCCCCGCCATGCTGCAAAATCTGGACAGCCTTGGCTATCACCAGATGACCGTGATCCAGGCACAGAGCCTGCCCGCCATTCTGGACGGGCGCGATCTGATCGCTCAGGCCAAGACCGGCAGCGGCAAGACGGCCGCATTCGGCATCGGCATCCTGCACCATCTGAACCCGAGCTATTTCGCCGTGCAGGCACTGGTGCTCTGTCCGACGCGCGAACTTGCCGACCAGGTCGCCAAAGAATTGCGCCGGCTCGCACGGGCGATCGACAACATCAAGATCCTGAGCCTGTGCGGCGGCGTGCCGATGGGCCCGCAGATCGGCTCGCTCGAACACGGCGCGCATATCGTCGTCGGCACGCCTGGTCGCATCCAGGACCACTTGAGCCGTGGCTCGCTCAACCTGAAGACCATCAGTACGCTGGTGCTGGATGAGGCCGACCGCATGGTCGACATGGGCTTTTACGACGAGATCCGCTATATCGTCGACGCCTGCCCCAAGCGTCGCCAGACGCTACTGTTTTCCGCCACCTATCCGGACAGCATCCGCAAGGACAGTTCGCGCTTCCTGCGCGAACCGCTGGAAGTCAAGGTCGAGGCGCAGCACGATGCCAGCCGCATCGAACAGCGCTTTTACCTGATCGACCCGGCCGAGCGCAACGCGACGGTCGGCAGGCTACTCGATCATTTCCGCCCAACTTCGACGCTCGCGTTCTGCAACACCAAAATCCACTGCCGAGAACTGGCCGCCGAACTGCAAGCGCAAGGCTATTCTGCCTTGGCGCTGTATGGCGAACTGGAACAGCGCGAGCGCGACGAGATTCTGCTGCGCTTTGCCAACCAGAGCTGCTCGGTGCTGGTCGCCACCGATGTCGCCGCGCGTGGGCTGGATATTTCCACGCTCGATGCCGTGATCAACGTTGATGTCTCGCGCGATACCGAAGTGCACATCCACCGCATCGGCCGCACCGGTCGCGGCGCGGAAAAAGGCTTGGCATTGAGTCTGGCGGCGCAAAACGAGAAGAAATGGGTAACGTTCATCGAGGAATACCAGGGCGGCAAGGTGGCCTGGCATGATCTGGCCGAACTCACGCCCAGCAACGAAGGCCCACTGCTGCCGCCGATGATTACGCTGTGCATTGCCGGCGGCAAGAAAGACAAGCTGCGCCCCGGCGATCTCTTGGGCGCGCTCACCGGCGATGCCGGGATCGCAGGCACCCATGTGGGCAAGATCAGTGTGTTTGAAAACTTCACTTACGTGGCACTGCACCGCAGCATCGCCGAGCAGGCAATTCGCAAGCTCTCGCGCAGCAACATCAAGGGGAAAAGTTTCAAAATGCGTTTTGTCGGCGAATAACCGCTACTGAAGCTGAATAATGCAAAAAGCCTCCGGTCCGGAGGCTTTTTCCTTCTAACGGCTTGTTTCCCCGTTATTCATTCGCATCAAGAAACATCCCGTCCTCGCCCCGGTCGAATTCCGCGCCGACCGGTTCATCCAGCAGGGAAACAATCGCTTCGTCGTAATTCGCGACCACGTTCACATCGAGCACGCTGAAGTTCTTGGTGTTGTCGATGTAGGCATCGCTCTCGGTACCGGCCAGAAAGCGCCAGCCGCTGTCGGCGTCGTCTTCGGGTTCTTCGCGATAGGCGTAACCCACAGGATGTCCTTCGACCGTGATCAGGTCACTCACCACACACAGGCCATGGCCTTCGGCGAGCGGTTTGATCTGGTTTTTTTCGAGTCGGTATTCCTTGTGCATAATGGCCGCCTTTGCGAGTGGTTGAATTATCTGAATGCCGGCAACGTGAAACACGTGCAACCGGCCGCCTAAACGTAATCGAGTGGCAAAGCCGTAGTGTACTTCAATTGCTCCATCGCAAAGCTGGAACTCACGTCCTGCAGTTCCACGCTGGCGATCATGCGCTTGTAGACCGCATCGAAAGCCTTGATGTCCGGCACCACCACGCGCAGCAGGTAATCGACGTCGCCGCTCATGCGGTAGAACTCGACCACTTCGGGAATCGCGCTGATCGCGCTGCAGAATGCTTCGGCCCATTGCATGCTGTGGCGCGCAGCGCGCACCGAGACAAACACCGTAACGCTGACATTGAGCCTTTCCGCATCGAGCAATGCCACCTTGCGCCGGATAATGCCGGCTTCCTGCATGCGCTGGATGCGCCGCCAGCACGGCGTGGGCGAGAGGTTAACCCGGCTGGCGAGCTCGTTCAGCGGCAAATCGGCATCCTGCTGCAGGATATCGAGCAGGGCCAGATCGATACGGTCGAGTTTTGTTTTCATGTTTTGCCAATATATTGGAAAATATTTGCCAAATATTAGCCACTTCTCAAAACAACGCAAACATTTTCCCGCCGATACGCCAGATAATCTTTTCATCACCTACCGGAACGCACACGATGAAAACAATTGGCCTGATCGGCGGCATGAGCTGGGAATCCACCACTCTTTACTACCAAACCATGAACCGTGCCGTAGCGGAACGCCTGGGCGGGCTGAACTCGGCGCGCGTCGTGCTCGCCAGCGTGAACTTTGCCGAGATCGCCGCGATGCAACGTGCCGGTCAGTGGGCCGAGATGGCCGAGGTACTGGCTAACAGTGCACGCAAGCTGGAAAGCGCCGGTGCGGAATGCATCCTGATCGGCACCAACACCATGCACAAGGTTGCGCCACAAGTGCAAGCCGCGATCGGCGTGCCGCTGCTGCATATTGCCGACGCGGCGGCCATTGCGATCCGCGAGCACGGTCTGCGCAAGGTGGGCCTGCTCGGCACCCGTTTCACCATGGAGCAGCCCTTCTACGCCGAACATCTGGCGCAGTATGGCATTGAGGCCGTGATTCCGAACGAAGCCGACCGTGCCGAAGTCCACCGGATCATTTTCGACGAACTTTGCCAAGGCAAGATGCTGGACTACTCGCGCCACACACTGCTACGCATTGCCGACAAACTGGCAGTGCAAGGTGCTGAGGGGCTAATTTTGGGCTGCACCGAACTGCCGTTGTTACTACAGCAGTCGCACACGCCCATTGCCCTGTTCGATACCACGGTACTGCACGCACTGGCCGCAGTGGATTTTGCATTGTAGGGGAAGATGGCCAGTCAGCCTACCGGACAGGCAGAAACCGCTTTGCAGTGCCGACCAGCCTGAATCCGGTCAGAAACGCTCGTCAGCGCGTAGATAACGCCACTGCCCTTGTGGCAGTTCGTTCAGTGCGATGCGCCCGATACGAATTCGGCGCACTGCTGCCACGCGCAGGCCGACCAGATCGCAGATCTGGCGCACCAGCCGGTTGCGGTTTTCGCGCAGGATGATGCGCAGCTGCAGATCGTTCTGCCGGCTGGCTTTCAGCGACGGCACTTCTGCGCCTTCGACCTTGAGTCGCCCGGTATTGAGCCGCGCCAGCGTATCTTCCCCCATCGGCACGTGAAGATCGACGAGGTATTCCTGTTCGTAATCCTTGGCGCTCGACAGCAGCTTGCGAGCAATGCGCCCATCCTGCGTCAGCACCAAGAGGCCCGAGGAATCCACATCGAGCCAGCCGGCCGGTGAAAGCCCACTATGATGCCGGCGCACATAATGGATGCCGGATTTATCCAGCACGAAACGCGTGTCTTCCTTGACCAGCTGCCAAGCCGGGCGCTCGCCCGGTTCCGCCGGTCCGCAGACATAACCGACCGGCTTGTTGAGCACGATGGTCACGCGCTCGGCCAGTACGCCTTCAGCCTCGCGAACCAGCTCGATGCGTTGCTCGGGCCGCACGCGGCTGCCTAGTACATCGACCACCACGCCATCGACCTTGACCCAGCCACGCTCGATGAATTCATCGGCTTCGCGGCGGGAGCACAAGCCCAGCTCGGCCATGCGTTTGGAAAGGCGGATTGAATCTTCGGACATGGTGAACCTGCTGCGGTAATGAATTAGAGGGGGATTGTAGCCCGGAAGACCTGAGCCAATGCGGGGTTTATTCCGAGACCTTGCCGCGCAAGGCCTTGATCGCGCCGCGGCGCACCTTGCTGTCGACGCGTTTGCGCCGTGAACTGTAGCTCGGCTTGGTCGCGTGACGCACGCTGGGGGCGCTGGCGACGCTCTCGATTAGCGCCATCAGCCGCTGCAGCGCATCGGCGCGGTTGGATTCCAGGCTGCGATACTGCTGCGCCTTGATCACCACCACACCGTCCTTGCTGATGCGCTGATCATTCAACGCCAGCAGGCGTTCTTTGTACTCGTCGGGCAGGGATGAGTGCGGGATATCGAAGCGCAGATGCACCGCGCTGGAAACCTTGTTCACGTTCTGGCCACCCGCGCCTTGCGCGCGGATGGCACTGAACTCGATTTCGTCTGGAGAGAGCGTGACCGGCGGCAAGCGGCTCATGGGCAGTTCCTCGCCCGTACCAAGCCGCAACAGCGTGCGGTCACGTCAGAACAGATCAAGCGACGCTGACCCGCGCGAACTTGCGCTTGCCAACTTGCAGTACCACGGTTTCACCCTTGGCGATCAGCACGGCCTTGTCGCTGACCTTTTCGCCGTTGATCTTCACCGCGCCACCCTGGATATCACGCATCGCTTGCGAAGTGGACGCACAAAGCTGGGTTTCCTTCAGCGCATGGGTGACGGTAATGCCCTCGCCTTCGGCCGGCAGCGTGAATTCCGGCATCTCGTCCGGGATTTCGCCCTTCTTGAAGCGGGTTTCAAAATCGGCCAGCGCCGCTTCGGCCGCCGCCTGATTGTGGAAGCGGGCGACGAATTCCTGCGCCAGCAGCACCTTCAAATCACGCGGGTTACGACCAGCTTCGACTTCGGCCTTGAACTGGCGGATTTCGGCGAGTGGGCGGAAAGACAGCAGCTCGTAGTAGCGCCACATCAGGGTGTCGGAAACGCTCATCACCTTGCCAAAGATCTCGTTGGCCGGTTCGCTGATGCCGATATAGTTGCCCAGCGATTTGGACATCTTGTTCACGCCGTCGAGACCTTCGAGCAGCGGCATCATCAGTACCACTTGCGGCGACTGGCCGTGCTGCTGTTGCAGCATGCGGCCCATCAGCAGGTTGAATTTCTGGTCGGTGCCGCCGAGCTCCATGTCCGACTTCATCGCCACCGAATCGTAGCCCTGCATCAGCGGATACATGAATTCGTGAATCGCAATCGGCTGGTTCGATTTGAAGCGCTTGCCGAAATCGTCGCGCTCCAGCATGCGCGCCACGGTCATCGACGCGGCGAGCTTCAGCATGCCGGCCGCGCCGAGTTCATTCAGCCAGGTCGAGTTGAACATGATCTCGGTCTTGGCCGGATCGAGAATCTTGAAAACCTGGTCGGCGTAGGTCTGCGCGTTGGCCTTGACCTGCTCTTCGGTCAACGGCGGGCGCGTGGTGTTCTTGCCGGTCGGATCGCCGATGCGGCCGGTGAAATCACCGATCAGAAACTGCGCGTGATGGCCCAGATCCTGCAACTGGCGCAGCTTGTTGATCACCACGGTATGACCGAGATGCAGATCGGGCGCAGTCGGGTCCATGCCCAGCTTGATCTTCAGCGGCACGCCGCTCGTGCGGCTTTTTTCCAGCTTCTGGATCAACTCGTTTTCCGGGATGATTTCTTCCGCACCGCGCTTGATTACTTCCAGCGCAGCCAGCGTATCGGGATGAAGGGTTTTTTCAGCGGTATCGGTCATTTTCAACAGTTCGGACAAGGGCGCAAAGGCGGAATTATAGCGCGGGAGGGAAGGCTCCGGGACGGACAAGCCATATTGCCGGTCTTCCGCATTCCGGGATTGCGGTTCCGGCAAATGACACATACCACAGCGAAATCGTAAAACAGGTTCTCAGGGCATATCGGGCAGCTCGGCAAACACCTGGCGCAGGCTTTCACCCCACTGATTGTGGATCAGATTGAAATAGGGATCATCGTTTTCAATGCTGACATGCTTGGCCACACATAAGGCATCGCGCTCGTAGACCAGCAGATCCAGGGGCAAGCCAACCGACAGGTTGGAGCGGATCGTTGAATCCATGGAAATCAGCGCGCACTTGGCCCCTTCGGCCAGCGAGCGGCCGCGATGAATCACCCGGTCAATAATCGGTTTGCCATATTTGGATTCGCCGATCTGGAAATACGGGGTTTCCGGCGTTGCTTCGATAAAATTGCCCGCCGCGTAAATCTGGAACAGGCGCGGCGCTTCGCCGGCGATCTGCCCGCCCAGGATGAAGGCCGCGGTGAATTCAATGCCGAACTCCTTGAGATCTTCCGCATCGCGCCGACGCACTTCACGCAGGGCATCCCCCACCACGCGGGCGGCTTCAAACATGGTCGGGGCATTCATCAGGCAATGCCCCTCTGCGGCATGGTTGCTTTCCTGCAGCAGCGTAGTCACTGCCTGGCTGATCGCCAGATTGCCCGAGCTCAAGAGCACCAGCACCCGGTCACCCGCGCGTTCGTACACCGTCATCTTGCGAAAGGTGTTGATATGGTCCACACCCGCATTGGTGCGGGAATCGGAAAGAAACACCAGCCCGGCATCCAGCCGCATGGCCACGCAATAAGTCATTGCTTCTCCTGTTTCAGGCGGGTCTTGTGCCCGCCTCTTCCATCATTAGAACCTGTTCGTAGTCACTGTTGCTGGGCACCGTGACTCACCATTACTTTCACCGCCATCGCTTCTTCGCCACCGCCACGTCGAACGCCGCGTACCGGACAGGCATCGAGATAATCGCGCCCGACCGCCAGCCGGCAGTGTTCCGGGCCGGTAAAGCGATTGTGGGTGATATCGAAGCTGATCCAGCCCAATCCTTCCACCCAGACATCGGCCCAGGCGTGGCTCGCGGCATGCAGGCTGCCGCCCGGATGGATATAGCCGCTGACATAGCGCGCCGGCAGATCCATGGCGCGGCAGCAGGCAATGAACAGGTGGGCATGATCCTGACAAACACCGCTACCCTGCGCCAGCGTTTGAATCGCCGTACTTTGCACATCGCTGCTGCCAGGGATATATGCCACCTTTTCCTGGATCGAGCCGATCAGTTTGAACAGCGTATCGATGCGCGCACCATGCGGTTCGAGATGGCGCCGGGCCAGATCGCGCACCGCCTCGTCGGCCTGCGTCAGCCGGGTTTCCTGCAGGTAGGCCAGGACAGGCACTTCGCCGCCATCGGAGGGGCGATGGGCATTCTGTTCATCCACCGAAATCTGGCCGCTGACCACGATGCGGATTTCATGGTGCGGCGAATCCATCACCAAAATGTGGCCAATATTGCCGTAGGCATCGGTATGGCGCTGATAACGCCCCGGCGCAGAGATTTTCCAGTTCAGCGCGCGCTGTTGTGCTTCCATGCGCGGGGTCAGGCGCAGATGCTGGATGGTGTAATCGACCGGGTGCGAATACTGGTAAATGGTTTCGTGCTGGATGTTAAGTAGCATGGTTTCTCCTGTATTGCTTTTTTGCTCTACTACTGAGATAGGTTCTTAGAGCAAGGAAGGCAGCAAAAAATCCTGTCCGATCCGGTTACCCAGGTCAGAAATACGCTCGGTGAAGCGCGTCAAAAAGTGGTGCAGGCCATCGGCAAAAATATCCTCGATGCGGCCATAGCGCAGCTCGGCATGCAACTGCCCGGCCCGGCGGATGGTTTCAGCTGAATGACGATTGGCGATCTTGTTCAAGGCGGCATCCACCGCTTCCAAGCAGGTCCGCAAGGAACGCGGCATGTCATCGCGCAGGATCAGGAGTTCGGCCACACGCGTTGGCGTCATCACGTCGCGATAGACCCGGCGATAGATTTCAAAGGCCGAGACCGAGCGCAGCAATGCGCCCCATTGGTAGTAATCGCCGGCTCCCCCGCTGGTCAGCCCCGCCGCTAGCAGGTGGTATTTCACATCGAGCAGGCGGGCCGTGTTATCGGCACGTTCGAGGTGGGTGCCCAAGCGGATGAAGTGAAAAGCTTCGTCGTGCAGCATGGTGCCGAAGGTCACCCCGCGCGAGAGCGACGAGCGCCGTTTGACCCACTCGAAAAATTCGCCGTGATCGACTTCGGACAGCGGCCGCGCCGCGCGCTGCGCCATTTCCAGCCAGGTTGAGTTGACGGTCTCCCACATTTCCTGCGTCAGAGTGCCGCGCACGGCATGGGCGTTTTCCCGTGCTGCGCGCAGGCAGTTGTAGATGCTGGAGGCGTTCAGTTCATCGAAAGCCAGGAAATGCAGCACCTTGGCGCCATCAACGGCACCGTGCCGGTCGAGATACGCCTGCGCCATGCCATTGCAGTTGAGTGCGGCCAGCCAGCTGCGATTGGCCACATCGGTCGTTTGCGGTACCAGCGACATCTGCCAGGTGACATCCAGCAGACGGGCGATGTTCTCGGCACGCTCGATATAGCGCGCCATCCAGTAAAGTTGATCTGCGGTGCGGGATAACATATTTACTCCTCCAGAACCCAGGTGTCTTTCGTGCCCCCGCCCTGCGAGGAATTCACCACCAGCGAGCCTTCGCGCAACGCCACACGCGTCAGTCCGCCCGGCACCATCTTGATTTCCTTGCCGGAGAGCACGAACGGGCGCAGATCGATATGGCGCGGGGCAATGCCGGATTCGACAAAGATCGGGCATGTGGAAAGCGCCAGGGTCGGCTGGGCAATGTACTGCGTTGGATGTGCGATCAGTAGCTCTCGGAAACGGGCGATCTCATCCTTGCTGGCCGCCGGACCCACCAGCATGCCGTAGCCACCGGCACCGTGAGTTTCCTTGACCACGAGTTCCGGTAAATGATCGAGCACGTACGCCAGATCGTCCGGCTTGCGGCACATCCAGGTCGGCACGTTGTTGAGCAACGGCTCCTCGCCCAGATAGAAGCGGATCATCTCGGGCACATACGGGTAGATGGATTTGTCATCCGCCACGCCGGCGCCAATCGCATTGGCCAGCGTCACCCGGCCGGCGCGATAGACCGAGAGCAAGCCCGGCACGCCGAGCATCGAATCCTGGCGGAAAGCCAGCGGATCAAGGAAATCATCGTCGATGCGGCGGTAGATCACATCGACGCGTTGCGGGCCTTGCGTGGTGCGCATGTAAACCGCATCGTCGCGCACGAAGAGATCGCGCCCTTCGACCAGCTCCACACCCATCTGCTGCGCCAGAAACGCATGTTCGAAATAGGCCGAGTTATAGCTGCCCGGCGTCATCACCACCACGGTCGGATCGCTCACGCCTTTCGGGGCGCAGGAGCGCAGGTTGTCGAGCAGCATGTCCGGGTAATGCTCGACCGGCGCGATCTTGTGGCGGGCAAACAGCTCCGGAAACAGCCGCATCATCATCTTGCGGTCTTCCAGCATGTAGGAAACACCGGAAGGCACGCGCAGATTGTCTTCCAGCACGAAGAATTCACCCGCACCGGCGCGCACCACATCAACGCCGGCGATATGGGTATAGATGCCTTCCGGCACGTCGACACCCTGCATTTCCGGCCGGTATTGGGCATTTTTCAGGATTTGCTCGGGCGGAATCAGCCCGGCCTTGAGGATGTCCTGGTTATGATAAATATCGTGAATGAACAGATTGAGTGCCCGCACCCGCTGGCGAAGACCCTCGGCCAACGCTTTCCACTCCTGGGCCGGAATGATGCGCGGCAACAGATCAAACGGGATCAGGCGCTCGGTGCCGGCCTCTTCGCCATACACCGCAAAGGTGATGCCCAGTCGGCGGAAAGTCAGGTCGGCTTCGGCTTGCTTGCGCGCCAAGCGTTCCGCCGCAGTTTCTTTCAGCCATTTGCAGTACTCGCGGTAATGCGGGCGGGGTTCGCCCGTTGCCTGCGTCATTTCATCGTAAAATGCGGAATTCATCATAGCTTGGGCAATCCGGAATCATTACCACTTGCGTAATGCAGGAAGCGTGCCACGCATCATGCACGTGAAAGCGGCAGGTTCGGTCAACGCCACGCACCAAGGCCGCGCCTACTTGCAGAAAACCATGCGCCTGCATGGTGCAGCTGGATCAATTCACTGCTAATTCAGCCACAATTCATGCTATTGAAATGACAGCCAAAGGGCTGGGGCGCTAAACTCCAGCCTAGTTTTAAAACAGGGAGAAACCACAATGAAAAGCATCATTTCCGATATGGACGGCGTGATTTACCGGGGCAAACAACTGATCCCGGGCGCCCAGGATTTCGTACAACGCTTGCTTGCCAGCAAGACACCGTTTCTGTTCCTGACCAACAACGCAGAACAAACCCCGATCGACCTCAAGCTCAAGCTCGAGCAAATGGGCGTCCACGGCCTGACCGAAGACAATTTCATCACCGCCGCCATGGCCACGGCGATGTTTCTCAAGGCGCAAAACCGCAAACCCACGCCCAAGGCTTTCGTGATCGGCGGCGGCGGCTTGATGAGCGAGCTTTACAACGTGGGCTTCTCGATTTCCGAATCGAACCCGGATTACGTGATCGTGGCCAAGTCCACCTCGTTCGGCTATGAACAACTGAAAAAAGCCGTGCGTTTCATCGACCACGGCGCCAAGTTCATCGGCACCAATCCGGACATGATCGACCCGGTGGAAGGCGGCATGGAACCGGCAGCCGGCACCATTCTCGCCGCGATTTCCGCAGCCACCGGCAAGAAGCCCTATATCGTCGGCAAGCCCAATGCCCTGATGATGACGCTCGCCACGCGCAAGCTGGGCGTGCACCCGGACAACGCGGTGATGGTTGGCGATCGCATGGATACCGATATCGTGGGCGGCATGGAAGCGGGCATGACCACCGCACTGGTGCTCTCCGGCGTGACCAGCCCGGAAATCATGGAAACCTTCCCGTACCGTCCGGACCATGTATTCAACAACGTCGGCGAGATCGATCTGGCCTCGCTTTAAGTCCCAACGAAGTTCTAAAAAAATGGCCCCGAATTCAATATTCGGGGCCATTTTCAATGGAGTCCACCCAAAAGCTCGACTCCTATATCTCGACGAGTTGCGCCATATCGGACATCACTTCCAGATTGGCCTGCTCCATTGCCGCAATCGATTCCAGCGCGCCGGTTAAATCATTCTCCCGGAAGCGTTGCAGCGCCTGTTGTGCCTTGTCATGCACGGCCTTGTGCGGCGTCTCCATCGCGCGGAATTTTTCGTTGCCGGAAAAGACCTCTTTGCCATCGCCGCTGTAATACCACTGTCCCAGGCGACAATCGGTCACCGCTGGCAGCGCCCGGACGCCGAACGGTGCAATCCCCATGCAAACCTTGTAGACCTCCAGTTTCAATGCCAGCTCTTCCAGATTGGCCAGTTCGACATAAGACACCTGCGCCGCCTTGGTGATCGCGGATTCCATGCTCTGCGCCCGATCCAGCACACGTTGCATGCCGGTGGTAGCGGCCAGACTACCCTGGCTGCAATGTTGCGCTTCTTCCGCGCCCTGCCCCATCAGATCCTTGACCTGGCTGGTCTGATCCTGAATCTGACCGACCAGGCCTGCGATTTCACGTGTGGCCTGCGCGGTGCGTTCGGCCAATTTCCTGACTTCATCAGCCACCACGGCAAAACCGCGACCCTGCTCGCCGGCACGCGCGGCTTCGATCGCGGCGTTCAGGGCCAGCAAGTTGGTCTGGTCGGCCACCTCCTTGATAAGCTGGATGATGCCGCCGATCTGGCTGGCACGGTCATGCAGCGAGGCCACACTGGCCGAGGCCTGCTCCATCCGTTCGAACAACACGCCAAGGTCTGCGGCCATCTGCGCAAGTGCGGCGCGGCTGCTGCCGGACTCCTCGGCCATTTCGACGGCAGAAGATTTTTGCTGGTTCAAGGCACTGGCCAACCCGGAAAACGAATTGCCCAGCCCGTCGAGCGACTGGCCGAAATTAGCCAGATTGGCAAACATGCCGCGATGAAAGCGCTCCTTTTCTGCCTGCTGCGCAAGCGCTTCCTGCAAGCGGACATTCTCGGCTTCAAGCTGCACGAACCGAGCCTGCAAGTTGGCCTGTCCGGCTCGCAGTTGCTCGTTTTCCTGCATAGCAGTTGCCAGCTTCTGTTTTGAACTCATTCCAAACATGTGTTTCCTAACACCAGCAGTTGCAAATACACCCCCAGCCTGCCGGCCGGGGCTGTCAGAATTTACGCTTGGCCCGCAGCAGAGCGCTCCGCATTGAGGAACAACACGTTGTTTTCCAGATGGATATGCTGCATCAGGTCTTCGCGCAACTGGATCAGCCCGGCATACAGCGCACGCCAGGTATTGCAGGCATCCACCGGGTGCACCAGATCGTTGGTAAGGCTCGCCAACTCTTCGAGCACCTCGCCATGCTGGTCATGCTCGAAGCGCATCATCGAGATCGGGGCTTGTGCCGTGCTATCGTTGCCGCGCAACAGCATGGGGAACAGGATCTGCTCTTCTTTCATCATGTGGTTGGTCAGTTCCTGCTGCATGATTTCCAAGAGATCGGCCAGACCCACCGGGCAATCCGGCCGGTCGCCGTGCACCGCTTCCACCCGCAGCGCAAGACGGATGACCTCGGGCAATTGTTCACGATGCCGGTCATGGAAACGGCGCAGGATGTGCTCGATCAACTCGGGTACAGGAGCTTCTCTCCAGTCGCGCCCGGAAGCGTCCTGAGCTTGCAGCGCAGCAAGTTCAGCCAGCAGCGCTTGCGTATCCACGCCGCGCTTGGCCGCTGCTTCGCCCAGGCTAATGTGACCGCCGCAGCAGAAGTCGAGTTTGTGGTTATGAAAGACACGGGTAGCGCCCGGCAGTGCGCAAGCAATTTGGCCGATGGGTTGTTCGAGCAGGCTCATGGCGGTAATCCTATTAGTGAGTGAGTAACGCCTGATCTATTGCAATCGCCATGCCAGAATTCAACACCCTGATTTTGAAAGAATTATTTTATTAATGGTTGTTTTTACCTTATCATTGAAAGGTATTTAATACCTCACAATGGTTGTATTTACCATGATGGATACCTTGCTGTTGGCCGATCTGGTCACCGAATTGCCTCGGGCAGTACGCTTGCAGCGACTGGTCAGCGCACTGCGCATGCATTTCAACTGCGGTGCCGTAGGTCTGCTGAAAGTGGAAGGCGATACCCTATGCCCGTTGGCGGTTGAAGGTTTGGCACGCGAAACGCTGGGGCGCCGTTTCGTCGTGGCGCAACACCCACGCCTGTCCGCGATTTTGGCGAGCCGGGCACCAGTGCGCTTTCCACCCGGCAGTACCCTGCCCGATCCCTATGACGGCCTGCTCGATAACCATCTGGGGGAACCGCTGCCGGTACACGATTGCATGGGAATCAGTCTTTACCTGGAAGGCAAATTGTGGGGCGCGATGACACTGGATGCGCTAAGCGGCGATGTTTTCGGCGAGAAGGCCAGCGAAGAGCTGGTCCATATGGCGCTGATCATCGAAACCGCCGTCCGGCTGACCCGGCTTGAGGAAGAAAACCGCAGCCTGCGCGCTGGCCGGGCCGAGCAAGAAACACTCACCCATGTGGCAGGTGCGTCCGGCGAAGTGGAAATCATCGGGCAAAGCCCGCAACTGCAAGGCTTGTTGCAGGAATTGGATATCGTCGCCGATTCCGAGTTACCGGTCTTGCTGCTGGGCGAAACCGGCGTGGGCAAGGAATTGTTTGCACGGCGATTGCACCGGGCATCGCGCCGCAAGACCGGGCCGCTGGTTCAGGTCAATTGCGCTGCCTTGCCCGAATCGCTGGCCGAAAGCGAGTTGTTCGGCCACGTTAAAGGCGCTTTTTCCGGCGCGATTGGCGAGCGGGCCGGACGGATCGAAGCGGCCGAGGGGGGCACGCTGTTTCTGGACGAAGTCGGAGAGCTGCCGCTACCGGTACAGGCCAAACTGCTGCGCACCCTGCAGAACGGTGAAATCCAGCGCCTGGGCGCCGACCAGCCGCACAAGGTCAATGTGCGTATCGTGGCCGCCACCAATCGTCAACTGCATGACCGGGTGCGCGAAGGCCATTTCCGCGCCGACCTCTACCACCGCTTGTCCGTCTACCCGGTATTGATTCCGCCCTTGCGCGAACGCGGCAACGATGTGCTCCTGCTGGCCGGCAGTTTTCTGGAACTGAACCGCACCCGCCTTGGCGTGCGCAGCCTGCGGCTCTCGGTGGAAGCGGAACTGGCGCTGTGCGCGTATACCTGGCCCGGCAATGTACGCGAGCTGGAACACGTGATCAGCCGGGCCGCACTGCGCGCGGTCAGCCGCGGTGCCAAGCGCACGGAAATCGTCACGCTGGAGCCGGAACACCTGGATCTGGATCTGACGCATGCGCCGTTGACGTTGCTTCAACCCCCGGCGGTCAACAATGCTGAAACGCCTTCAGCGGTAACTGAAGGCGTTCCACTCAAGACCGCAGTCGATGCCTATCAGCGCCAGCTGATCCGGCAAACCCTGGCGCAATGCCAGGGTAACTGGGCCAATGCCGCGCGCGCTTTGGGGATCGACGCCAGTAACCTGCACAAGCTTTCCCGGCGTTTGGGCTTGAAGGGGTAACGGACAGGCCGGAAGCCCCGGTCACACCGTTACAGGGCGACAGGAACGATCAAGACCTCGACTCGCCGGTTTTGGGCGCGCCCCTCGGCAGTGGCATTGTCCGCGATCGGGCGAGTAAGGCCATAGCCAATGGCCTGCAGGCGGTTGGACGCCACGCCACGCTGGATCAAATAGCTGCGAACGCTCTGGGCACGGTTTTCCGACAACGTTTGGTTATACGCGGCTGCCCCCACAGAATCGGTATGCCCCTCGATCTGCACCACCGTGCCCGGATACTGGTTGATACTGCCTGCCAGCTGATCCAGCACCGGCTGGAATTGCGGTCGAACGTCCGCACGGTTGGTATCGAAAGTGATATTGGCGGGAGCCTGCAAGCGCAGGGTATCGCCTTCGCGTTTGACTTCCACGCCGGTGCCTTCCATCTGGCGCCGCAATTCTCTTTCCTGCTTATCCATCTGGTTGCCAACCAGGCCACCCAGCGTCGCGCCGATCACCGCACCCAGCACCGCACCTTTGCCATGATCGCCCCGGCCGGAAACCACGCTACCCAAGATTGCGCCGCTTCCTGCGCCCACCGCGGCGCCGGTGGCGGCTTTTCCGTGTTCACCCTGGAAAGGGTTGGATGCGCAGCCAACCAAAAACAAGGCGGTGATCACTGAGATAACAATTGAATTTTTCACGTTTTCCTCCTGTTTGGCATGCGGGCTTGCCGGGCAACTGAAAACTCCAAAATAGCGGCAAGCCTTTTCTGACACTAGATCAGGATTCCTCTGCCGCAACAGGAATCAAGGGCTTATCGAGTCAGGCGGCAACTCGCTGATTCAGGGCGCTCCGGCATCTTCGAGAATCTTCACGATCTCGGCAAAGCCACGCGCACGCGCCAAAGCGAGCGGCGTAAACCCTTGCCGGTCGGTGAGTTTCAGGGAGGCCCCGGCCTGCACCAAGGCGCGAACGGTTTCCACATGGCGCTTGCCCCCATCGCCCAGCACGATGGCCTCGATCAGCGCGGTCCAGTGCAGATTGTTCACATGGTCCAGCGGCGCCCCGGCTGCGATCAATTGTTTGACCACGCCGGCATGACCCAGATGCGCGGCCGCAATCAGTGCCGTGCCTTCGTAACGACTGGTGGTCAGCCGGGCACTGGCACCGAGCGAGAGCAGCAGGCGCAAGGTCTCTTCATCGTTATTGACCGCGGCAATGGTGACCGCGTCATAACGATCATTTTCCAGAATCTCCAGATTGGCCCCGCCTTTGGCCAGCGCACGTAAAGCCGCGCGCTGGCCGGCAAAGGTGGCAACGTGGACGGGTGTACGGCCATGGCTGTCGGTTACATTCGGGTTGGCACCCGCAGCCAGCAGGCGTTCGATCTGGATTGCATCGCCTTTGTGAGCAGCAGCATGCAGTCCGCGATAGGCCGCCGCCTCTGCAACGGTGGGCGCGACCTGAGCCATAGCCGATACTGCGATCAGCCCACTCAGCAGGGCACATGCGATAAACGCAAGAAATGAAATACGCGGCATGGAAAAACGGATCGACATCATCATCACCTCCCGGCAAAGCAGATAAGGGGCGCGGCCGCCCCCGTCGCGAGTTACCGCAGCAAATCCTTGACCTTGTCGAGCGCCATGTTGGCGCACTGATCGTCGAGATGGCCACCGGGCGCACCGCCAATCCCCACCGCGCCGATCACTTCATTGCCCACCTTGACCGGCACTCCGCCGCCCAACAGCAGGAATCCCGGGATATGCACGAGATTGGCCGCACCCGGCGTTTTCTGGGCGCCTTCCATCATGGCCTGCGTATTGTTCTTGGCAGAAGCGGCGGTATAGGCCTTTTGCTGGCTGGCCGCGAGCGTGTGCGGGCCGGCGTTGTCGGCACGCTGTACCGCCCGCACGCCACCGGCGCGATCGACCACCGTGACTGCCACGGCGTAACCATTGGCCATGCAGGCGGCAACGCCGGCCGAAGCGATCTGGTTGGCGAGCTCCAGCGACATATTCTTTTCGGTGCGAACTTGAGCCTGTGCCGCAGCGGCGGTGGCAAGCAGCGCGAGGGCGGAAAGTTTGAAAGCAAGCGTGGACATATGTGTTCTCCTCAGGGGTTGAATTGGCTGGTTCAGCACTGTGCAAACCGTGAGGAAACTTTAAGCCGGCCGAGCGGGTGCCACCATTCGTGCGGCTACGTGGTGACATCCGTATAACTACTGAGTGACTGGGGCGCGACCGACGTCGCAATAGATATCAACCGGCAGGCGATTCGGTCAACTCGGCAAACTGCCGAATCAACTGTGCCAGCGATTCGACTTCCAGCTTGGCAAAGAGGTGCGCACGGTGGGTTTCGACCGTGCGCGGCGACAGGCCGAGCGCGCGGCCGATTTCCTTGTTGGTCAGTCCGGCAACGATCAGGCCGAGCACTTCGCGCTCGCGTTCGGACAACTGCAGATAGCGTTCGCGCGCTTCGCGGCTGGCCTCGCTGCGTTCGCGCAGGCGCACATGCTGGCGCACGGCCTGCTGCAAGGTTTCCAGCAGCAGCTCATCATTCACCGGTTTTTCCAGAAATTCCGCCGCACCGGCCTTGAAGGCGCGCCGACACATATCGACCGTGCCGTGGCCGGTCAGCAGGATCACGGGCTGATCCACCTGTTGCGCCATCAGCGTTTCGAGCACCGTCAATCCGCTGATGCCGGGCATGCGCACATCGAGCACGATGGCGCCGATACTCTGGCGATCGAACTGCGCGATGAAATTCTGCGGATCGGCCCAACACTCCACGCGCAGGCCGACCGTGCCGATCAGTAGCGCAAGGCTTGTGCGCACCGCTTCGTCGTCGTCGATCAGGTGTATCAGCGGGGAAAGCAGTCGGGTCATGAGGGGGCCTTTTCATCGGGCAGAATCAGGCTGAAGCGGGCGCCGCGCGGCGAGATATTCTCCGCAACGATCCTCGCGCCCATGCTCATCGCCAGCGTTTCGCTCAAGCCAAGCCCCAATCCCAAGCCATTATTGCGCGTGGTGAAAAATGGCTCGAACAGGCGGGGAAGCACATCTGGCGCGATACCCGGTCCGCTGTCTTCAATCCTCAATATCCAGCGGGCTTGCTCTTGGCATACGCGCAGCGTGAGCCGGCGCTCGCGCGGCGGAACCTGCTCCAGCGCCTGCAATGCGTTCATCAACAGGTTGTGAAGGATCTGCTCCAGCGCCACCGGATCGGCGCAAATTGCCGGCAGATCGGCCGGAATTTCCTGCACCGGTATCACCAGACGTTTCTGGCATTCGGGCTCCAGCAGGTACAGCACACCGCGGATCACGGCGCGAAGATCGAGCTGCTGCTGATTGCCGGAGAGATCGGGGCGCTCGACGGTGCGGCGCAGCCGGCCCAGCACGTCCGAGGCGCGCCGCGACTGTTCCGCCGCCTGCTGCATCGCCGTCCGTGCGGTGGCCAGATCCGGCTCATCGTCATCGAGCAATCGGCGCGCCGCCTGCGTGCTGGCGAGTACGGCAGTCAGGGGCTGATTCAATTCGTGCGCAAGCCCCGCAGCCAATTCGCCCAGCGTATTCAAGCGGGCTACCTGCCCCAGGCGCAGAAGCTCTTGCGCCCGGCGACGTTCATCACGCTGCTTCAATACACTGCGCAAACCCGCCAGCGCCACGGCCAGCAGGCTCAGCCACAGGAAAATGGAAACCCACGGCAGTTCGCTCCAGCCCACCTGGCGTTCTGCGACGACTTCAAACGGCTGGCTCTCGGCAGCCAGATGTTTGCGGAAATCAAAACGCCACCCGCCTGACCGACTCTGCCCCGGCTGCAGCACGAACTGTTGCCCATCCAGCACCAGCGCCACGCGCATGGGGCTGGTTGCCGCAGACACGGGCCAGTCATTCCAGGGGACCGAGCTGCGCAGATCGATGGTGAGTGCATGGCTTGCGGGCGTGGCCGCGAGCACCATGCGATAGCGCCCACGTAGCCAGTCCACGTCAGCCACGACTGGCCGCCCAAGCTGGTGCGAAGTGGATTCGGCTTTTTCCAGCGCCGCATCCGGCCAATGCGATCCGGGCTCGCGCTGGGCGACATCCAGAATCTGCGAATAGAGCGAGGAAAGCCGTTGCTCGCGGGAATCGCGCTCGGGTTGCAGAAGTGCAAGCGTGGCGAGAATGGCATCATGCTGCACGCCACGCTGACTCAGCAGGCGATGAATGATGCGGGCATCCGTCTCAAAAGCCGTGCGCAAATCCAGCAAGGCTGCCCGCGCCAGCAACACCGCGCCCAGCACGCCCAGACATACCCACAGCAACAGCCAGATACGAAGCGATTTCAGTTTGGAAAGCATGCTTAGATTTGCCTGCCCGATATTTTTGAATTGAAGTCCACTGCTATTCGAACTGCACGGTATAGCTGGCCCCCACCGAGCTTTCATCGTTGCCAACGCGCGTCACCAGCGACCAGGTACGGCTGAGTTGCAACGTACCCTTGACCGCATCGCGCAAGCCATTGATGCTTTTTTCCAGCGACACGCGGAAATTGCGGCCGAGCTGCTTGCTCACTGACACGATCTGGGTGGATTTGCCGTCCGTTTCCCGCACGCTGCGCATGCCAACTTCGTCGATGCCGATCTGCCCCAGAATCGCGTCTTCCAGCCCCCCGCCCTGCTTGCCGCCTCCCAGCAAGGCATGCGCGGCCTGCAGCATCAGCAGGCTATCGGATTTTTCCATGCCTTCCGTGCCGTGGCCGAACAGCAGCCAGGCCAGTTTCTGCGTATCGGGCACGCTCGGCTCGGAATACAGCTGCACGCGCGGGTTGAGCGCAGTACCCAGCACGTTGACGCCGGCCTCCACCGTCTGATTGCGGCGCATGGCGAGGATATCCAGCCCTGGATTATCGACCGCGCCCAGGAAAGACAACTGGCCGCGTTCGATTTCCAGGCGCTGGCCCCAAGCCCGATAACTGCCCTCTTTGACGCGCACCACGCCATTGGCCGTCAACGGCCGCGCAGGCTGCGCGCGCAGTCGCAGCAAGCCGTTCAGCTTGGCATCGAGGCCATAGCCGCGGAAGCGGAAATCATCGCCCAGATCCACGTCCACCGACAGGGCAAAGGCGGGCAACGTCTTGGGCGCCGGCCGTTCGCGCCCCACGACGACCACATCATCGGAAAGCCGCGGCACTTCTGCACTGCGGTATTCGATATCACCCTGATCGGCGCGCAGTTTGCCGCTGACGCTGATCTGACCCTTCTGCATGGTCAGGTCACCCTTGCCGGAAAGCACCAGCAGCAGATCGGAACGGCTGAACAGGGTCAGGCGATTGGCTTCGACCTGCGCCTGCCCGGAAGGTATTTCGCCGCGCAGGTCGATCACACCCTCGGCATGCACATCCCCTTGCCCGCCTTTGAACGTGGCCTGCTGCAACAGGATGCGCTGATCGGCCAGAGTCAGGCGGATCAGGCCATCGTGCAGGGAAAGACCCGAGGCCAGATCGCGAATACTCAGCCCGTCGCCATTCACCGCGCCCGACAAGCTCATGGCCTTCAGCGTACCGCTGCGGCGCACGTCAAAATTGAGCCGCCCGCCCAGTTGCAGGTCTGGCCCAAGCAGCGGATTAAGCGCCGCCAGTTGCGGCAGCTCGCCGCGTGCCTGCAGGTTGATCGGCGCGCCCTCAAGAATTTGCCCGCTGGCCGGATCAAACCGTGTGTCACCATTAACCGTGACATGGCCATAGCGCGCCGAGCGCACCACGCCGCTCAGGTCGATACGGTTATGCACGGCCTTGATCTGCGCACTGGCTTCGCGCAACTCGAACGGGATGCGATTGCCGACCGGGCCGCGCCAGAGGCTATCGCCACTTTCGCGCACCAGATTGATAGTGCCATTCAGATCACGCAGATTCTGCCCAAGCTGCAGCTGCCAATTGCCGCCCAGTATCAGATCGGACGAGTAATCGCTGGCACCGGCCAGCTTCAACCAGTCCGCCAGCGGCAACTGGCTAAGCTTGCCAGCGGTTTCCAGCTGGCCGGGCTGCCAGACGGTGCGCTGCAGGTTGACTTGCGCCTTGCCCAGCGACCAGCGCGAATCGCCCAGGCTGACGCGCTGCGATCCCGCTTCCAGCGTCGTGGGTGCCAGCAGGCGCAGAGGTTGCGGGCCGAGCAAGCTTAACTGGCGCAGAGTACCTTTCCAGTACCAGCCGGCATCGAGTCCCCCATCGAATTGCGCCTGCAGTTCGACAGGCCGCGCGCCGGCTTTGCCGCTCACCGATACGCTGGCGCTGTGCTGGCTGCGAGAGCCATCCACCTGCGCCAGGACCTTATCCAGCACGAGATCGCCCTGCTGCCAGCGCGTGGCATCCAGGCGCAAGCGCAAAGGGGCCTGCATGCCCTGTTGCAGGTGCGCCTCGACACGCGCGCCCTTCACCGCAATCCCGAGCGGTGTAACCAGATCGGCCAGATTCAGCTGCCCATCGATGGCGGGATCGGCCAAAGCACCGGAAATGCGCACGGAACCTACGGCGCTGCCGGAAAAACCTTTCCCCAGACTGCGCAGCGCAGGCCAATCGAGCCTGGCTTGCAACACATCGTTTTTCGCACCGAGCGCGCCATGCGCATCCACCCGGTTGCGACCGAGCATCAACCACAGATTGGCATCGGCAAGACGCTGGTTTTCCAACCGCAACCGGCCCTGCCCCTGCAGCGTTTCGCCATTGAAGCGGCTGTCGCTCAAGCGGTAATCCAGCGCCAACGCCGGGCGCGGCTGCAGATAGCCCTCGCTTTTGAACGTGCCGGAAAGCTGCCCCACCGGCACGGCGGCAAACTCGGCCGGATTGACGCGGGTAAACTCGCCCGCCAGCTTGAAATCGAGCTTGCCCTGCAGGTTCAATTCTCCCGAGCCGCTCAGCTTGCTTGAGCCACGCTGCAGCTGTGCCTGGCGAATCTGCAGGCGCCGCTCTTTCTGCGGATTGAGCCAGCCCAGATCGGCCTGCAAACGCGTGCGGCGCGCTGCATCGGCCAGATCGGCGCGGATATCCGGCGCCAGCCACGGCCCGTTCAGCGCGATTTTTCCGCTCAGCGCAGTCGCCGGTTGCCGGTTCCACAGGCGCGCCAGATCAAGCGCGGCGATATCCAGTTCCATCCCCAGCTTGCCCCGGCCTATCGTGCCCTGACCCTGGATTTTTCCTGCCCCCACCGTGGCTCGTAATCCGGAAAACTGCAGCTGCTCTCCGGCATATGCCAGTTGCGTATCGAGCTGCCCCACTGGAATCAACTGGGCGTTGAGCGCGCCGGGTCGATGGTTGACGATTTGCAGCGCGCCGCTCGCCGATTGCGCCCCGGTTGAATGCAGATCAAGCCGGATATCCAACTCGGCCTGCGGCAGGCCCGGCAGCAACCGCGCCGGATTGATGCCATCCAGCGTTACCCGACCTTCGCGCAGCATCTGGTAGGCATACGGGGCAAACAGGTCCAGACGCGCATCGATCACACTCTTGGCCCCCGGGCTTTCCAGTTGGCCGGTCAATTGCAAATCGCGCAGCGCCCCTTTGAATGCCCCCTGTGCATCGATACGGCGCTCCTCGACTTCTCCTTCAAAAGTAAAGGACCCGCTGCTGGCAAATGGCGCCTTGCCATCCACGGCCAGACTGGCTTCGCTTTTCCCCTGCGCTGAAACCAATTGCGCCAGTTCAAAACGATGCTGCCGGCCATCGCTGGAAAAACTGAACCGGATCGCCGAAAACGCCAATGCCGGCTGCACCAGGTGCAAAGAGCCGATCTGCGCCTTGTCCACTACGATTGCCAGCGGCAAGCGCAAATCCAGTGGCGGCACGCTGGGCGGTCGATCCGGCGGCGTGGGCTTGAGAGTCAGATCAACGCGCCCGAGCTTGAGTGCGGCCAGTTGCACCCGTCCCTGCAACAGCGCCCGCGGTTGCCAGTCGAGTTCGATCCGGTCGATATCGAGATGGACATCGGCGCTGTCGAGCTTGACGTCACGCAGCGTCAGCGAATTCCAGAGCGAGCCTTCGATGCTCGCCAACTGCACCACACTGCTGCGATTGATCTGCAGCTGCAACCAGCGGTGGCCGCTGGGCGTATCGAGCGCGAACAAGGCTACAGCCAGAAGCAACAAGGGCAGCAACAGCAGGAGTGCGCCCCATGCCAGGTAACGCAACGCCTTGCGGCGCGGAGGAAGGGCAGGAGTTTTTCCGGATTGATCCATCATCAGAACGCCAACCCCAGCGCCACATGCAAGCGCCACTTCCGGTCTTCAATGGCGCGGGCCAGATCCAGCCCCAGCACGCCCACCGGGCTGACCCAGCGCGCGCCCACGCCCGCGCCCGTCTTGCCGTGCCAATCGGCCCAGCGCCCGGCTGCGCTGCCATGATCGACAAAAACGGCAGCGCGCCAATCCTTATAAACCGGAATCTGGTATTCAATCGAAGCCGTTGCCAGCACGCGCCCCGGCACAATCGAGCCGCCCGATTCCACGCCCAGGCTCTGGTAATCGTAACCGCGCACGCTGCCGGCGCCGCCGGCACGGAACAGCCAATCGCTCGGCACATCGGCCTCTTCATTGGCAAAGGTCTGGCCCATCTCGGCACGGGCGATCAATACTCCCTGGGGCCCCATCGGCCAGTAGCGTACGCCGCGACCATACAGATGCAGGAAGCTGGCATCGGACAGCAGCTTTTCATGCGCGCCGCCCGCCACCAATTGCAGCAAATTCCCTCGGCGCGGATTGCGGATATCGTCGACATCGCGCCGCAGCCATTGAAACTTCAATGCCAGAGAGCGGGGATTTTCCTGAGTGCCGTCTTCCAGTTCGCGCTGTTCGGCCAGGTATTCCAGCGACCAGATCCGGGTGAGATGAAAATCCTCATGCTGACGGGAAATACCCGCACGCCAGGTGTGCGAGAGCAGATTCTGCACATCGCTGCGCAGATAACCCATGCTCGCCCGGTGCTCATAACCCGCACCCAAGCGCGGCAAAGTCACCGAGGTTTCAGCCGCCTGCTCGAATTGCTCCAGCCGCAACTTGCTTTCGGAAATCCAGCCGCGATTGGCCAGGTTGAGAAAACGGTAACCCAGTTCAGACTTGATCCCGGTGTTGGTGCTGTAACCCAGGCCGGTGGTCACCTTGTGGCGCGGGGCTTCCTGCACATCGATGCGCACGGACGCCTCGTAAGGCGGTTCCGGCGACAGTTCAGGGTCCATCACGACCAGGGAAAAATGTGGCAAATCATGCAGCCGGTTTTGCATATCGACCAGATCGGAGCGCCGGTAGCTATCCCCGGGCACAAAGGTCGCCTGATCGCGCACCAGGGATTCCGGGTAATGCTTCAGCCCGTTGATGTTCAACGAGCCGAAACGGTATGCCGCGCCACTATCCAGTTCCAGTTGCAGTTCGGCCGATTGCGCGGCCGGATCGATTCGCGCTTCGCTGCTCGCGATGCTTGCCGCCGCGTAACCTTTTTCCTGCAACAGGCTCAGGCTGCGCTTCTTGACCTCATCCCATTCTTTCTGCTTGAAAATATCGCCTTGCGGCAAAGTCCAGGCCGCCAGAATTTGCGCCTGCACTTGTTCCCGCAGAGGCTGGTTATCGGCAATAGCGCCGGACACCACAAACTGCACCTTGCCAACACGCACCGGCTTGCCCGGCACCACCGTCAACAGGACATGCGGCATAGCCTTATCCTGCCGATAGGTCAGCGTAATCTGCGGGGCAAAGTAGCCCTCCGTTTCCAGCAGCCGGGTAGCTTCATCCGGCGTGGCATCCACCAGGCGTGACAGTTGCTCGGCAGACATGCGCTCCGAAGCACGCAAGCGCACCACATCCAGATATTGCAACAACAGGGATTTGATCTCGGCCGGCGCTTCGATATCGAGGGCATAGCGAAAAGGCTCGGCCGCCGCAGCAGGCAGCACGCCAAGCACCATCGAACAGAGCGCGGCAAACAAACGCAGCTTCATGGGCGGTATCGTGGATTCACTCGTTCTGTACTTTACACCAGGTTGTATCGCGATCAGCACGAAAAAGACCGGGTCATGCAAAGAACGGGGGCGGATTCTTCCTTATCTCTACAAAGGGTGATACACGTTCCAGCGCCACCAAGTCGTTATATAGGCATAGATATTGCGTTAGAAATATACGTCGCATCTTTATCCAAGGAATTGCCATGTCCACAAACATCTCGCCAGATTTACCTCCCGAGCGATACCGCTCGCACATCGTTCCCGCCATACGCCTGGAACGTTTTGATGAACCATCGGCCCGGGCAATCAAGATCAAAGGCTATGCAGCAGACAATCGAACCTGCTTCTACTTCCATACCTGGACCCTGTTTGAAGAACGATTCGACAGCGATGACGCGGCTTATCAGCTAGCCACCTACTCCGAGCAAGTGATTGCCTGGCGCCTGCAATCAGGCAAATGGGTACGCCAGAAGCGGCAGGAAAACAAACTGAAAAATGGCTGCCGGCAAAAACCCCAACTGGGGGAACCAGAAGAAGTACAGGAAACCGATATTGCCCGCTGAGCAATGTCGTTCAACCGACAACAATGCATCATTTTGTAACCAGGCCAACAATCAACAACCTTGATATTCACACGTATATATCGGAAAAATTTGGCAAGGTTATTGATCAAGCAAAAACGATAGTTATGGTGTCGCCACCCCGAAACACAAGCACCAAATGTTTCGTTATTTTCTCGCCAGCGCCCGCTCAACTCAAAGGAATTTGTCATGAAAAAGCTCGCTTTTTTGTTACTCACACTGTCTTCTCTGCTACACGCAGAAACATTGATGATTGCTGCCGGCGCAGGTTACAAGCGCCCAATAGCTGAACTGGCCCGAGGTTACGAATCAGCCAGTGGCAACAAGGTTGAAGAGTTCTACGGCAACATGGCGCAAGTCCTGGCGCAGGCCCGGCAGTCCGAAAAAGTGGCACTGATTCTCGGCGATCTGGATTTTCTGCAAAAAACCACCGATGTAAGCTTTTCCAACTTCCTGCCCCTGGGCGACGGCAAGCTGGTTCTGGCGTATGCCAAGGGCAAAACATTGAAAAACCCGCAAGCCCTGCGGGATAGCACTTTCACGCGCATTTCCCTGCCCGATACCAGGAACGCGGTATATGGCAAAGCTGCAGAGGAATTTCTCGGCAAAAGCGGCCTTGCGAGCCAGTTAAAAAACAAACTGCTTGTGGTTTCCACGGTTCCCCAGGTTTCTGCTTATCTGCTTAGCGGAGAAGTGGATGCCGGGTTTATCAATATCACCGATGCACTGGGCATCAAGGACAAGATCGGCGGATTCATCGAAATTGATCCGCAGAGCTATGGCCCCATCAAGATTGTCGGCGGCGTGATCAAGAGCCGGGAAGCAGATCCTGCAGTGAAAGCGTTTGCGGAATACCTGCGCACGCCGTTTGCTCGCAACATTCTCGAAAAACACGGTCTTTGATGAACTCGTTGCCTGATTTTTTGGCGATTTATCAGGATCCCGGCGTTGGATTCTCGCTGTGGCTGACCATCCGGGTAGCGTTACTGACGCTGGTCCTGCACCTCGTGGCCGGCTTGCTGCTGGGCTACCTGCTCAGTCGACCGGCATTTCCCGGACGCGGGCTACTGGATGCCCTTGTCACACTGCCGCTGGTATTCCCGCCGATCGCCATGGGGTTTGCGCTGTTGCTGCTATTCGGCCGACGCGGCTTGCTGGGTACCCGCCTGGAACAGATGGGGCTGGAGTTGATTTTCACTTTGCATGGTGTGGCATTGGCGGCATTTCTAGCCGGGTTGCCTCTGGTAGTAAAACCCATCCAGACCGCCTTGGAATCGGTTGCTGCAAGACTGGGGGAGGTCGCTCGCACGCTGGGCAAAAACGAGCTTGAAATCTTCTTTCTGGTGCAGATCCCCAACATCCGTCGCGCGTTGGCTACAGGCCTGATTCTTGGATTGGGACGCTCGCTGGGCGAAGTAGGCATCACTCTGATGCTGGGAGGCAATATCGCCGGCAAGACCAATACGCTTTCGCTGGAAATCTATAACGCGGTATTCAGCGGCGACTATCCGCGAGCAGCGGCTTTATCGATTCTGCTGGGAATGGCATCTTTGGGAATTTTTTTCCTGCTGCGGCTGCTTTCCTGCCGAAAATCAACGCACAGAGAATGAACAAAATGGGCCAAGTCGTTGATCTAACATACCACATCCATTGCAACCGACGCATCAATCCGGCCCACGCAATCAATGCACAAGAGCATCAAGATAATCGTTATATTTATAAAAATATAACCAAAACATGGTGCTCTTGCCTGATCAATGCAACTTGTATTATCTATGGCACAAAACCTGCTTATTACCCACCAGAGAGAAACTCAGGCCGGCACACCAAGAATCACGCTCGGGGCCTTGAATACGGCGGTAGCCGGTACGCCTTCCTTCAGGCCAAGTTCCACTTCGGAACCGTGCGTAATGATGGCGTGAATTTCACCACCGCCGGCCAGCTTGATGGCCACTTCGGTATTCACCGCACCCTTGGTGACTTTGGATACGGTGCCAGCCAGGCAGTTGCGGGCAGAAAGGCGAATACCAGCACCATCGGTCATGACCAGAACGGAAGAAGCCTTGACCAGTGCGGTGACATCCTTGCCAACAGCCAGACTAAGCGTAGTTGCGCTGGTATGGGTAACCACGGCAATGATCTTGTCGCCGCCCGCGACAGTGACTTCAACTTCGGTACTGACCGGGCCATTCTGAATAGCGGAAATCTTGCCGGTAAAAACATTACGGGCACTGATTTTCATGGTTTTTCTCCTGATTAAACTTAGTAGTCTGTTGGATACAACAACGCACATTACGCTGTATATAAATAAAATAGCGCTATAATTCAATGCCATTAAACCAATGACAAATCCAGTCTAACGAGAAGCGTTCGTTAAAAACAACCATAACGAAGTGTTAATCAAAGTAAATACTTTACCGTTAAAATTTTGCCCACTTGGAAATCAGCCACATGAATGAACAAGCATTTAACAGCACCAAACTGGTGGGAAATTTCTCGGTAGACACCCAATTTGGTGCCTATCTCGGCACCACCCGAATTCGTCTGCTTGAAGCCATTGAACATTACGGCTCCATATCCAAAGCAGCCAAGGCCGTGCCGATTTCCTACAAGTCTGCCTGGGATGCGGTCGATGCCATGAACAACCTGGCAGACCAACCACTCGTGATCCGCGCAACCGGAGGCAAGAACGGCGGCGGTACCATTCTGACCGACTATGGCCGCAAGATCGTGGCACTGTACCGGGCCATGGAGCAGGAATACCAGCACACACTGGATCGGCTGGCGACCCGACTTCAGGATCTTGAAGGCGGCGATATTCGCGATTTCCAGACACTGCTGCGGCGCATGTCGATCAAGGCCAGTGCACGCAACCAATTTGTCGGGCCGATCATCGCCATGCGCGAAGGTGCAGTGAACTATGAAGTTTGCTTGCGCCTGGATGAGGCGAATGAAATCGTGTCCGTTATCACCCGGGAGAGTGCGGAAAATCTGGAGCTAGCCATCGGCAAGGAAATTTATGCCCTGATCAAGGCCTCATCCGTGATTTTGCTCACCGATGAGCATGTGCGCACCAGCGCCCGCAATCAGCTATGGGGCGAAATCAGCCATATCCATACCGGCGCGGTGAACTCCGAAATCACCATGACCCTGCCTGGAGGCAAGGTGCTGACCGCGATCGTAACCTGCGAAAGTGTGGAAAACCTGCAATTGGCCGTCGGGCAAAAAGCCTGCGCCATTTTTGAAGCCTCCAGCGTCATCCTGGTTTCCTACGTCTGATTTTCACCACCAAAACACCAACAAAGGAGCTTTACCATGATTCGCCCTTTCATCCTTGCCGCCATTTTGTCCGGCACATCTCTACTGGCCAATGCCGATGAAGTCCAGATTGCCGTTGCTGCCAACTTCTCTGCGCCCATCAAGCTGATCGCTGCCGATTTTGAGAAAGACACCGGCCACAAGGCTGTGATTGCCACCGGAGCCACTGGCGCTTTCTATGCCCAGATCAGGAACGGCGCGCCGTTTGAAGTGTTCCTCTCCGCCGATGACGAAACCCCCACCAAGCTGGAAGCCGAAGGCAAAACCGTTGCCGGCAGCCGCTTTACCTATGCCGTGGGCAAGCTGGTGCTGTGGAGTGCCAAGCCCGGCTTTGTCGATGCCAAGGGCGAAGTATTGAAAAAGGGCGAGTTTGCCCACTTGTCACTCGCCAACCCCAAGACCGCACCGTATGGTGCCGCAGCGGTGGAAACCCTGAAGAAGCTGGGCGTGTTCGACAGCCTGCAAAGCAAGATCGTGCAAGGAGAAAACATCTCGCAGGCGCAGCAATTCATTGCCACCGGCAACGCGGAACTGGGCTTTGTGGCACTCTCGCAAGTCTGGAAAGACGGCAAGCTGACTTCCGGCTCGGGCTGGTTGGTACCCGCTGATTTTTACGCCCCGATCAAGCAAGATGCCGTGATTCTGGCCAACGGCAAGGGTAAAGCCGCCGCCGAAGCCTTGATCAAGTATCTGAAGGGCGACAAGGCCCGGGCCGTGATCAAATCCTTCGGTTATGAAATCTGATTGTTATGAAATCTGATTCTTGAAGGAAACCGCACGTATGCTGTCTTCCGCCGATTGGGCCGCCATCAGCCTGACCCTGAAACTGGCCAGCCTGACCACGCTGTTGCTGCTATTGATCGGTACGCCGATTGCCTGGTGGCTGGCGTATACGCGCTCGAAACTCAAGCCGGCTATTGGGGCAGTGGTCTCGCTGCCGCTGGTTTTGCCGCCCACGGTGCTGGGTTTCTACATGCTGTTGCTGATGGGGCCGAATGGCTGGATCGGCCAGTTCACCCAGGCCTTGGGATTGGGCACCTTGCCCTTTACCTTTACCGGCTTGCTGGTGGCATCGGTGCTTTATTCGATGCCCTTCGTGGTGCAACCGGTGCAGAACGCATTCGAGGCCATCGGCCCGCGCCCGCTGGAAGTGGCCGCCACTCTGCGCGCCAGCCCGTTGAAAACCTTCTTCGCCGTGGCGCTGCCGCTGGCCCGCCCCGGCTTCATTACCGGGGCGATTTTGGGATTCGCGCATACGGTCGGCGAATTCGGCGTGGTGCTGATGATCGGCGGCAACATTCCGGGCAAGACCCGGGTGGTTTCGGTACAGATTTTCAATCATGTCGAGGAAATGGAATACCTGCATGCGCACTGGCTGGCCGGCGGCATGGTGGTGCTGTCCTTCCTGGTGCTGCTCGCGCTGTATGTGCTCAACCCGAACCCTCGCAAAGGCTGACCCATGCTGCAGGATATTCGCAATACACCAGAAACCGCCGCCTCCGGCATTCAGATCCAGCTTGCGGTAGCCTTCCCCGCCTTCAAGCTGGAAGTCGATCTGGCCCTGCCCGGCCGCGGCGTCACCGCGCTGTTCGGGCACTCCGGCTCGGGCAAGACCACGCTGCTGCGTTGCCTCGCCGGCCTGGAAAAGGCCCCGCAGGCACGCATCCACATCAATGGCACCTGCTGGCAAGACGGCAGCCACGTGGTGCCGACGCATCAACGCGCGCTGGGTTATGTTTTCCAGGAAGCCAGCCTGTTTCCGCATCTTTCGGTGCGCAAGAATCTGGCTTTCGGCCAGACCGGTGCGGCGGCGACTGAATCGCGCCAAATACTGGAACACACCGCTGAGCGCCTGGGCATTGCCCACCTGCTGGAACGCAGTCCGGGCAAACTCTCGGGCGGCGAGCGCCAGCGTGTGGCCATCGCCCGAGCCCTGCTCACCAACCCGCAAATCCTGCTGATGGATGAACCATTGGCCGCGCTCGATCTGAAACGCAAGCAGGAAATCCTGCCCTATCTGGAACGCCTGCACGACGAGCTGGAAATTCCGATGATCTATGTCAGCCATTCGCCGGACGAAGTGGCCCGGCTGGCCGATCACCTGGTGCTGCTGAACAAAGGGCAAGTGGTCGCCAGCGGCCCACTGCAGGAAACACTGGCGCGCATCGATCTGCCCGCCGTATTTGCCGATGATGCCGGCGTGGTGCTCGATACCACCATCGGCGCGCACGACGAGCAAGATCGCCTGAGCCGGCTGGATTTCTCCGGCGGACACATCTTTGTAGGCAGGCGAGATCGCCCGCTCGGGCAAAAAATGCGCTGCCGCATTCATGCCCGCGATGTCAGCCTGACCCTGCAACGGCAGGAAGACACCAGCATCCTGAACCTGGTACCCGGGCTGGTGGTCGATATCGCCGAAACAGACAACCCCGCCAACGTGCTGGTGCGCCTCGATGCCAACGGCACCCCGCTGCTGGCTCGCATTACCCGCCGCTCACTGCGCCTGCTCGACTTGCATCCGGGCAAGGCGGTCTGGGCGCAGATCAAGGCCGTCGCGCTCCTGGACTGACACCATGAACACCCATCTCCCCTGCGTACTCAGCGATGCACAACTGCAAGCACTGCTGCACGAAGACGTGCCCTACGGCGATTTGACCACCGAAGCGCTGGGCATCGGCGCCGCAACAGGCCAGTTCACCTTCACCGCCCGCGCCGCCATGACCGTCTGCGGCATCGAAGAAGCCGCCCGGCTACTGGCGTTGGCCGGACTATCCGTCATGCTGCACAGCCACTCCGGCATGGCAGCCGCACCCGGAACCCTGTTGCTGCAAGCCAGTGGCACTGCCGCCAGCCTGCACCGTGGCTGGAAGATGGCCCAGATCATGGTGGAAACCACTTCCGGTATCGCCAGCGCCATGAATGCCATCACCAACGAAATCAGCAAGGCCGGACTCGCCACGCCCGTTGCCTGCACGCGCAAAAATCTGCCCGGCACCAAGGCGATGGCCTGCAAGGCCATTCGCGCAGGTGGCGGCAGCATGCACCGGCTTGGGTTATCAGAAACCATCCTGATCTTCCCTGAACACCAGCTATTCCTGCATGAAACCCCGGCCCAGACTGTCGCGCGCCTGAAGACCGCCCTGCCCGAGAAAAAAGTAGTCGTCGAAGTCAAAAACCTGGCAGCGGCGCAGACCTGGGCCGATGCCGGGGCAGACGTGCTGCAACTGGAAAAGTTCACGCCCGAAGCCCTGGCCGACTGCGCACAGCAGCTCGCCAAGCATCCCCACCGACCGACCCTTGCCGCAGCAGGCGGAGTCAACGCCCAGAATGCCGTCGCCTACGCCCAGGCTGGCGCCGATATGCTGGTCACCTCGTCCCCGTATTACGGCAAGCCGGCAGACGTGCAGGTAACCTTTTCTGCAGACAAGCACGCCTGATCAGCCAAGTTGTATCCGAGTTAAAAAGTCGAACATCAACAGCACTTAAGATGATCATGCACGCATTTGCGGTGCAGATTACCGACTATGCTGTTGTCAAAGCATGAGGCCTGCCGAACATTGACTTGTACAAATTGCGCAAGGATACTTTAAGCAAATAATATCCAGCTGATGAGCCAGGGTACGGGGCTCTCGCTTAGATCAACGCCACTCCTCAGGCAAAGCCCGCCGATCATGAGCAAATTCAAACCTCTCCTGCTGGTATACCCTGACAGCAATCAGGTCACCCAGCATGCGGTGAAACAGTTTGCCGATAATGTTGCCCGGCGAACCAACGGCTTGATCACGATTGCCAGCATTCCGATCAGCAAACTGGTCAATCAGCCGGCGCTGGTTGACATGGTTCTGGATGGCAGGGCCGACATGGCGTTGCCTGCGCATGACCGCCTGCGCGGCTGCGCGAAAATATTCGGCTGCATCGGCACGCCTTTCGCGTTTGACGATCATGCACATGCCGATCGCGTTATGGACAATGAAATTCTCGATACCGTCCAGCGCGAGCTGAATCAGCAGGGCCTGGTTTACCTCGGCAGTTGGGAATGGGGATTTCGCCAGATCACCAATTCCCGGCACCCTATTCTCAAGCCCGAAGATATGCGCGGACTGAAGATCCGGGTACCCACCACGCCGCTTTGCCAAGCCACCGTTCTCGCCCTCGGCGGCATTCCGGTCATGGTCGAATTTGAACAGCTGGCCCGCGCCATCAACCAGGGCCTGGTTGATGGCCAGGAAAATCCGGTCATGATCATCGAGGGCTTGGGGCTGCAGCACTCGCAGAAATTCCTCAGCATGGTCAATTACAGCTACGGCACCCTGGCCCACATCATCAACAAAAACAGTTTCGACAACCTCTCTCCCTACCTGCAAACCATACTCATCGAAGAATCCCGAATGGCAGGCCAGCTCATGCGCCAGCAAACCCGCGCCCAAGAGGCCATGCAACTTGCCGCGTTTGCCAGCCAGGGGGTACAAATCGACTGGCCCGATCTCGCGCCATTCAAGGCTTTGATGACCCCCGTCTATCGGGGACTGGGCGAATCCCTCGGGGTTGAGACCATGCGCACCTTCCTTGATATGACCGAACGGCAGCGCAAAGCGCCGGAACAGGTAGCCACATGAACGGACAAAGCCCGACCGACCCGCAAACATCGTTCACCCAGGTGCTGCACATGATGACCGAGGGCGTTCTGGGCCTGGACCAGACGCAGCACATCACCAGCGCCAACCGCGCCGCGCAGAACATGCTCGGCTGGACGGTGGAAGAACTCATCGGCCAGAAGCTGCATTCCTTGCTGCAAGCCCGGCGGCGCGATGGCAGCCCCTACCCCGAAAACGAAAGCCCGCTCGCCTGGCTCAATGTCGGCGGCGCGCTCTATTTCATCGAGGATATCTTCTGGCGCAAGGATGGCAGCCCGCTCGATGTGGAGCTATCGGCGGCCCTGCTGCCGCAGCCGGAACACGATACCCACGCCATTGTCGTATTGCGCGACATTTCCGACCGCAAGGAAATCCAGGCCAACTTGTTGAAGGCCTACAAAGAACTCGATGCCACCAGCGAGGATCTGGAAAAAGCCCACAGCCAATTGATGCAATCGGAAAAAATGGCTTCGGTCGGCCAGTTAGCGGCCGGGGTGGCCCACGAGATCAACAACCCGATCGGCTTTGTTTATTCCAACCTGGGCTCGCTCAAGGCGCAGGTCGGCAATTTATTGAACGTGCTCAATGCCTACCAGAAAGCCGAACCGGCCCTGGCCGGGCACAGCGAATTGCTGGCCGCCATCGAGCAAGTGAAATTGACTGCCGATCTGGAATTTCTGCAGGACGATATCGCCAAGCTGGTTGACGAATCGCTGGACGGCATTCATCGCGTCAAGAAAATCGTCGACAACCTCAAGAATTTCTCCCGGGTCGATACCTCGGAATGGCAGCTCGCCGATCTTGAACAAGGCCTGGAAAGCACGCTCAACATTGCCTGGAATGAAGTCAAGTTCAAGGCCGAAGTCATAAAGGAATACGCCGGACTGCCCGAGATCGAATGCATTGCCGCGCAATTGAACCAGGTTTTCCTGAACCTGATGGTGAATGCGGCGCAAGCCATCGAGGGGCGGGGCATCATCACCCTGCGCACCGGTTTCGACGACAAAGAAGTCTGGGTCGAGGTTGAAGATACCGGCAAGGGCATCCACCCCGAGCATCTGAACAAGATCTTCGAGCCCTTCTTCACGACCAAGCCCGTCGGCATGGGCACCGGGCTGGGATTGTCTCTGGCTTATGGCATTGTTCAGCGCCACCATGGGCGGCTGGAAGTGCGCAGCGAATTGGGCAAAGGCACCGCGTTCCGCGTTACCCTGCCGCGCCGCCGGGAAACCCAACCAGATACGGCCTTCAGAACCGACGAAGACTGAGTTTGCCCAGAATGCTTTCAGACCGGAAAGCGACAATATTCAAGTTCGGGCGGCATCCACTTTGCCTTATTTACCAATCTGGCGCCAAATTTGAGCCTGTTGCGTTCATTTGCCACCAACACGCTGAACGGTAGGATTTCGGCCATACCGGAAGTTCATGACGTTGACTGTGGGTTTCCGGTTTCAGCCATGACCGTTCATCCAGTTTTCTCCTCCATTGCGGACAGTGATCCCACGTCCTGCTCCAAAGCGGCCATTTTCATGACCGTGTGCAGATTCTCCCCTGACAGGTAGGAGTGTTAAGGCTTGTCCGATGCCTGCCAGTGAGTGTCGTGGCTATCCGCAATTCCGAGGATCAGGGCAGGCATCAGACAACCCTTAACATCACCAACCCTGTTTCTTTACCAACTCATCTGCATTTAGCACAAATTCCGGATTATCAGTCAGACGTTCCACGGTCAGCTCAATAAAGTTGCGTACCCGTGCAGGCAGGGCGCTACGGCTACCGTAGTAGATGTAAAGGCTGTGAATGTCCGTCATATGCTCCAGGAGTACCGGAACCAGTCGACCGGCGCGGATATATGGCGCGGCGGTTGGTGCGGCGAGTTGAGCGATGATTTCACCGGCAAGCGCGGTTCGCAATTCAAAAGCTTCGTCGTTGGTGCAAAAAGCGGGGCGGACCAGATGATCCTGGATGTTGTCCCCCATCCGGATCGTCCAAGGAATAACGCGACCATCTGAAGGCCGGCGGAATGCGCTGCAGCGGTGAGATTCGAGCTCGTTCAGGCTACGTGGTACGCCATGCTTGCGCAGATATGAGGGTGAGGCGCAGATGATCAGTTGCATCCCAAACAAGCGGCGCGCAATCAGCCCTTCCTGCGGTGAATGTCCAAGCCGAAAACCAACATCGGCCCGTTCCTCGACCCAGTTGCCGAGGCGATCATCAAACTGCACGTCCGGCTGGACTTCGGGATAAAGGCGGCAGTACTCATCCAGGACTGATCCAAGAATCGGCTGCAAAACCGTACGCGGGCCGACAATCCTCAGCGGGCCGCTAATGTCTTCGCGAGTTTTCCGGGCGCTTTGCAGAGCGAGCTGCAAACCGTTCAACGAAGGTCGGACCGCTTCGAGAAAACGTTGCCCCTCCTCTGTGAGCGACATGCTGCGCGTGGTGCGATGAAACAAGCGCACGCCCAGATGTTTTTCAAGCTGCCCCAGCGCCTTGCTCGCAGCCTGTGGGGAAATTTGCTGTGCTTCGGCCGCCTTGCTCAAACTCCCCAGTTCAACCGTTCTCACAAACGTGGTGATGGAGCGCAGCTCATTAATGGACATCATTGGCCTCCAGCCCTCTATTTACACCTATTGGTTGTAAATCATTCAATTCATATCTGTCTAGTTCGATGTTTGTTCTCGCTCTAAAGTTCAGCCCATCAAACCCAACTATCCAGTTTGAGCAAGCACTCGGAGCCAATATGAACTTCATCCACAGCAAGACATGTCAACCGCAAAAAACAGGTATGACAAAATTCCTCCACCAGACACTCTCGGCTCTGGTTTTTGCCTCTTTTGCCATCTCGGCCCATGCCAGCTCTGGGGGAAAGATCACGCTGACACGGCCTGCGGTAGAAATCGCCCCGGCAGCCGGTACGCCGATGAGCGCGACGGTGATGCCGCTCAAGGCCAACGGCTACGTGGAAGAAGAATACTTTCTCCGGGGCAAGGCCAATCGTTATCGCATTGCGGATCCGCTGCAAGATGCCCAGTTGATCGACACCGGCCACCCGTATGTCACGCGAGCACTGGTGCGTCGTCCGGCCAACCCGGCCAAATTCAACGGCACGGTCATTGTGGAATGGCTGAATGTGACGCTGGATCAGGATATAGATTTTGTGTTCGGCGCTACCCGGGAGTTGTTGGTACGGGAGGGCTATGCCTGGGTTGGCGTGAGTGCGCAACACAACGGGATTGCCGCCATGAAAAAGTGGAACCCGCAACGCTATGACGCCCTCAATGTGTCGGCTTCCAATATTGATCCGGTCAAGGGGGGTGAAATCGACCCAGCCGACCCGCAGATCATGGCTAAAGGTGGCGACGTGCTGGCTTGGGATATTTTTTCGCAAGTCGGCAAGTTGGTGCGTGAAGGCGATGCCAAATTGATGGGCGGGATGAAAGTCAGGAAATTGATCGCAGCGTCCGAATCGCAATCCACCCTGAAGGTTTCGACCTATTACAACAGCATTCAACCGTTGCACCACGTTTACGATGGCTTCCTGTTCTATGACCGCAGCGGGAAATTGCGTACCGATGTGGGCACCAAGTCCATCGCTATTGGCACTGAAATCTTTACTGCCCTCATGGGCCAGGCACCGCAGGACGATACCGAGCATCAGCGCTGGTGGGAAGTGAACGGTGCAACGCATTTCTCATTGGATGAAATCCAGAATTACGTTGACCCGATGCTGGTGCGCGATGCCACGTTCCGTGCCGCCGATGGCAAGGCCCTGAGCCTTTCCGATCTGACCCGGCGTAACGGCCCTTGCAATCCGGAAAGCATCTACAGCCGTGTCCCGAATGGCGACATCATGAAAGCGGCCCTGAAGTCCTTGAATACCTGGATTGCGGGTGGCCCGGCACCTGCAACCGCCCCACGATTCGTGGTGGATGCGCAGAACAAATATGTACGTGATGCCAATGGCCAGATTCTCGGCGGCATCCGCACCGCGGCGCAGGACGCACCGATGAGCACGAATGCCGGCATTGGCAATGGCCCCTGGTTCTGTGGTCCGTCCGGCAGCCATGTCGACTTCACGCCAGCCGAACTTTGCCAGCGTTATGGCAGCCCGGCAGCGTATGTGGCAAGGGTTCAAGCCATCGTCAACGCCAATGTGCGCAACCGTGTGCTGCTGCCGGAAGAAGCACAGAAAACCGTCGATGAGGCCAAGGCACTGTCTTTCTCCTGCGCCAACTGATTGAGATCGCAGATGAGACGGGGCACACAAAACGAGCCCCGTTTTCATCGAATATTTGTAAATCATTCAACCAAACCATGCATGGTCCGATGCCTTTCCAGTAGCTACAGTTTCAGGCATCCAACACGTGTTTCACACCAGCAAAGGATTCGCAAAATGAACAACTTTACTTTCAACAATCCGACCATCATTGATTTCGGTACCGACAAAGAACAGCAGATCGGCCAGCATCTGGCTGCGCACGGCATCAAAAAAGTGCTGCTGACCTATGGCAGCGACCGCATCAAGCGCGATGGCCTGTTCGCCACCATAACCCAAAGCCTGGCAGTACACGGCATCGCCTTCGTCGAATTCGGCGGCATCGTCAGCAACCCGGTGATTTCCACGGTACGCGAAGCCATCGCCTTGGCCCGCACCCATCAGGTTGAAGCGGTACTGGCCGTGGGTGGCGGTTCGGTGCTCGATAGCTCCAAGGCCATCGCTGCCGGCGCGCTCTACAACGGCGATGTCTGGGACCTCTTCATCGGCAAGGGCGCAATTGCCGCAGCGTTGCCGATTTTTGACGTGCTGACGCTGGCCGCTACCGGCAGCGAGATGAACAACGGCGCAGTGGTGACCAACGAAGAGACCAAAGAAAAGTTTGCTATTAACTCGATGCATACCTTCCCCAAGGTATCGATCGTCAATCCGGCGCTGATGCAGACCGTGTCGCGCGATTACCTGGTGTATTCGGCTGCCGACATCATTGCCCACGCCATCGAAGGCTATTTCACGGCCAGCACGCAGCCGCGTTTCCAATCCCGTCTGGTCGAGGCGATTATCAATACTGTGATCGAAACGACTGAAACGCTGCTTGCCGATCCGACCAATTACGCTGCTCGCGCCGAGTTCGCCTGGGCGTCCACACAGGCACTCAATGGCCTGATCTACTCCGGCACCGCCGGCTTCAGTTACCCCAACCACATGATCGAGCACTCGCTCTCGGCGCTGTTCAATGTGCCACACGGCGCGGGCCTGTCGGTGATCATGCCGGCATGGATGAAGTGGTACCAAAGTCGCAACCCGGCCCAATTCACGCGTTTTGCCAAGGAAATATTCGGCCTTGAAACCGGTGCTCAGGGTATTGCCGCACTGGAAAAATGGTTCGACAAGATCGGCACCCCGACCCGGCTGTCGCAGCTGGGCATTACCGAAGCTGACTTGCCGGCAACCATCGAGAACGTACTGAACAACGCCAAGTGGTTTGGCATCGCTGAAATCTATACCCGCGATGTGGTGACGACAATTCTGAAGAACGCGCTGTAAACATTGGTCTGCGGATGACTGGCCTCATCGGTCATCCGCACCATTCAAGCAGGAAATACCATGCCTCACATTTTGGTTCTCGGCGCAAACGGTCAGCTTGCGCGCAATACGATTCCCTTCTTGCTGGAACAAGGGGATGTGACATTAACCCTCTATCTGCGCCGTGCGAATCGCATGGCCAACCCGGATTCTTCGCGAGTGCGCATCATCGAAGGTGACGTGCTCGATCGCACCCAACTCGAAGCGGCAATGCAAGGCGTGGATGTGGTGTATGCCAACTTGGCTGGCGCAATGGCGCAGCAGGCGCGCAGCATCATCGACGCGATGCGTGCCGTCGGCGTCAAACGGCTGATATTCATCAGCTCAATGGGCATTTACGGTGAAGTGCCGGGCGAGAAATACAGCAGCATTCTCGACCCTTACCGCGATTCGGCCGCCGTCATCGAAGCCTCGGACCTGGATTACACCATCCTGCGGCCGGGCTGGTTTACGCGCGATAAGACGGTCAGCTACCAGCTCACGCAAAAGGGCGAGCCTTTCCGTGGTCACGACGTGTCGCTCAACAGCCTGTCGGACCTGATCACGAAACTGGCCACCACAGATGGCTTGCATCTGCGCAGCAGTATCGGCGTAAGTCACGCCTGAAAACCAAGTCTGGATCAGGCATGGCTTCAAATTAAACAGGCTGTATGCCATACCCAAACAGATATTCAACAGTACTAACCTAAAGGAAAAATCATGAGCATCACTCTGGAACAACGCATCCAACACCTGGAAGACCAAGCTGCCATCAAACGCGTGGTCGATACTTTCTCGAATCTCGCTGACGTCAAGGACATTGCCAGCCAGATGTATCTTTTCACCGAAGACGCCACGGTCAACACTTATTTCGGCGACACGCTGTTCGCATCGATGAAGGGGCGTGAAGAAATCGGCAAAGTATTCTCAAGTTTCATTGCCAGTTTTGAAACCATGTACCACATGAACGGGCAGTGCACGATCGAAATCGATGGCGATCACGCCACCTCCACCCACTACTGTCTGGTTTTCCTGGTGGGCGAAGCGAATGGCAAGAAGTTCAACAACAGCAACGGCGTGATCTATCAGGACGAGTATGTGCGACGTGACGGTACTTGGCTGATCGCCAGCCGTACTGCACGGTTTACCTGGCGCGATGTAGGCGAACTCGTTGCGCCGAACTGAGCGCAGTCGTGATGGCAGGCAGCCCATCTGGTCAAACCCGATGGGCTGCAACTCAATCCGGCCAGCTTTGTCTGCAGATTCAGGGGGCAATGGATTTTCGGCGGCTAGCCTTTCTGCCGGCGGCTTCCAGCCGTTTTAACTCGTCGGGATTCAAAACATAGTCGCTGCTATGGGTCAGCCGCTCTATTGCCAGATCGATAAACGCCCGCACCCGCGCGGGCTGGGCGGATCGGCTGCCGTAGTAGATGAAAATGCTTTTGTCATCGGCCACATGCTCGACCAGCAAAGGCACCACTCGCCCTGATCGAATATGCGCGGCAACAGAAATATTCGCCAGCGAACCGATCATCCTGCCCGACAGAACCGCCTCGACTTCGAGCTCAGCATTGTTGGTGGTAAGTGCCGGCGGCAGATCCAGCGAAGTGGTTTCGTTATTCACCTTTACCCACCATGGCAATAGTCGCCCGGTGCCCGGATGGCGAAAAACGCAACAGCGATGGTTGGTCAGATCAGCCAGCGATTCGGGCGCGCCATGACGGGCCAGATATTGGGGAGTGGCGCAGATAATCAGTTGCAAGGGGAAAAGCCGGCGCGCAATCACGCCTTCTTCCGGCTGGGAGCTGATCCGGAACCCCACATCGACCCGATCTTCGACCCAATTGCCAAGCCGGTCATCTAGCTGCACATCCGGCTGAATGCCGGGATGCAACTGGCAGAACGCATCGACCAGTGGCCAGATCACGGGTGGGAAAAGACTGCTGGGTCCAACGATATGCAGCGGCCCGACGCTTTCATCCTTGGCCTGTCGCACGCGCTGCAAGGCTCGCTCTAGCGCCGAAAGCGCGGGCTGCGCCGCCTCCAGAAACTGCCGGCCTTCATCCGTCAGCGAGATATTGCGCGTGGTCCGGTGCAAAAGCCGCACACCAAGGTGCTGCTCAAGTTGCGCCAGAGCTTGGCTGGCAGCCTGCGGGCTGAGACCTTGCGCGACAGCCGCTTTGCGCAGGCTTCCCAATTCAACCGCCTTGGTAAAGATTTCGATCGCGCGCAGTTCATTGATTGCCATGATTAATTCCGCAAATTTTTCACTCTTTATTATCAACTTTTACTTGTTTCTCGTTCAAGTATTTGTCATCTAGTTTGATGATAAAAATCACCCTAAAGTACGGACTGACAGAATTCAGGAGACTGCTTTGAATCAGGACACACGCGGCACCGTCAGCCACCCGGGCATGCTGCTGGCCATTATTCTGGCCAGCTATCTGATGATCGTGCTCGATATTTCAATCGTCATCACCGGCTTGCCCAAGATTCAGGCCGAGCTGCAACTGTCGGCAACCGATCTTTCCTGGGTACAGAATGCCTATACCCTGGTTTTTGGTGGCTTGCTGCTGCTGGGCGCACGTGCCGGCGACATTCTGGGCCGCCGCCGGATGTTCACTGTCGGGCTGGGGATTTTTACCGTCTCTTCACTGGCAATTGGCATCGCACAATCTGCGATCTGGTTGCTCGCTGCACGCGCTCTGCAAGGCGTGGGCGCAGCCATTCTCGCACCGTCAACATTGGCTTTGCTGTCGGCCAATTTCGCAGAAGGTCCGGCTCGTACGCGGGCAATCGGTTTATATGGCTCGATTGCCGGAATTGGTGCCAGTGCCGGTCTGGTGCTCGGCGGTATTCTGGCGGACATGTTGTCCTGGCGCGTTGGCTTCTTCATCAACTTGCCTATCGGCATTGCACTCATGCTGGGTGCGCAACGTTATCTGACCGAGACCGAACGACGGGCGGGGCAATTCGATCTGCTGGGTGCCATCAGCTCCACGCTGGGCATGGCGGCACTGGTATTCGGACTGGTGCATGCCGCGAGCGCCGGCTGGCAAGACCCCGTGACACAAGGGGCCCTGGTCTGTGGCGTCGTTCTGATGGCCGTATTGGTTTGGAATGAAGCGCGCGTCGCGCAACCGATCATGCCCTTGCGCCTGTTTGCCTCGCGCGAACGCAGCGCAGCCTATCTCGGACGGATGCTGTTTCTGGGCGGCATGCTGGGTTTCTGGTTCTTCACCACGCAGTACCTGCAAGCAGTGCTCGGCTTCAGTCCACTGGCAGCAGGATTAGCGTTTCTGATTACCACACTGCCGAATTTCGCCACCGCCTTGCTGGTACCGCGCTTGACCCATCGTTTTGGCAACCAGCGGATTCTGACTTTCGGACTGTTGGTGGCGACGCTTGGCTTGTTCGGACTGGCCTATGCAACCAGCACTGGGGGTTCGCTTGCATTGCTGGCTGTGCCCATGATGCTGATCGGCATCGGCCAAGGTGGCACTTTGAGCCCGCTTACCATCGCTGGGGTGGCCGGTGTAGCCAAGGAAGATGCCGGCGCGGCTTCCGGGCTCGTCAATGCCGCGCACCAGCTTGGTGGTTCGCTGGGATTGGCCATTCTTGTCGTCGTTTTCGCCTCAGCACATCCGCATTTGCTCGATTCGCATGCCGAACTGGCGCAGCGCATTTCAGCGGCCATGTTTGCTGCATCAGCCTTGCTGTCCATGTCGTGGATCGTTGTGGTGAGTGTTCGACATAGCCCTGCGCAGTAGAGCTATGCCGGCAGGATTTCACGATAAACGCATCCAACTCCAGAGAGAGATTCCCATGAAAAAAATCATGCTTAACAACGGCGTCGAAATGCCAATCTTGGGCTTCGGCGTTTTCCAGATTGCCGATGCCGGAGCCTGCGAGCAAGCAGTCCGTGATGCACTGGAAGTTGGTTATCGACTGATCGACACCGCGCAGTCGTATGGCAACGAAAGCGCGGTGGGCGCGGCGATCAAGGGTAGCAAGGTGCCACGCGACGAACTCTTCATTACCACCAAGCTCTGGCTGCAAAACGCCAGCTACGAAGGCGCCCTTAGCGCCTTCGATCGCTCGCTGGAGCGACTGGGACTGGATTATCTCGATCTGTATCTGATCCACCAGCCGTACGGCGATGTGCATGGTGCCTGGCGCGCGATGCAGGACTTGTATCGGTCAGGCCGGGTGCGCGCCATTGGCGTGAGCAATTTCGCACCGGATCGCTTGGCCGATCTGATGGCCTTCCATGAGATTGTCCCCGCGATCAATCAGGTCGAAACGCATCCTTTCTGCCAGCAGCAGGAAGCCGCGCGCTTCATGCAGGAAGCTGGCGTGCAGATCGAATCCTGGGGCCCTTTCGCCGAAGGCCGCAACAACCTGTTCAGCAATGAAACGCTGTTGGCGTTGGCGGGCAAGCACGGCAAATCCGTGGCACAAATCGTCTTGCGCTGGCTGATTCAGCGCAATGTCATTGCCATTCCGAAATCAGTCCGAAAGGAGAGGATGGCCGAGAACTTCGCGGTCTTCGATTTCGAACTCGACGACGCCGACATGGCATTGATTGCCAGCCTCGACCGGGGGGAAAGCAGCTTCTTCTCGCATCGCGATCCGGCCATGGTCAAGTGGCTGACCAGTCGCAAGCTCGACGTCTAAGGAGTAAACCCCATGAAAATTTTACATAACGGCACCATCCCGTCGATCGTCGGTCCAGAAAACTGGTTTACCGGAAGCGTTCGCATCGATGGTCTGTTTCAGACCGAAGCCCCGGCCACGGTTTCGAATGCGGCAGTCACGTTCGAGCCGGGTGCGCGTACCGCGTGGCACAGCCACCCGCTCGGTCAAACCCTTGTGGTGCTGGCCGGTTGCGGGCGTGTGCAATTGCAAGATGGACCGATCGAAGAAATCCTCCCGGGCGACATCGTCTGGATCGCGCCGGGAGAAAAGCATTGGCATGGTGCAGCACCGACCACGGCCATGACCCATATCGCGATTCAGGAAGCACAGGATGGCAAATCGGCCAACTGGTTCGAGCAGGTCAGCGATATCGAGTATTCCTTAGAGCCCTAAGCGAGGGCATCCCGGATTTGTATTGTCGTGAATATATTCAAAGGGAGTGAAATCATGGACGAGAAAGTAATTGACGAGAAGGGCAGCGAGGGTTTCGGCTTGAACCGTCGCGCATTCATGGCCAGCGGTTTGGGTATGGCCGCAATGACGCTCATGCCAAAGGTACTTGCAGCGGGGGCTGGGAATGCCGGTGTCAGCGCCAACAGCCAGTCCATGCCGATGCGCAAGCTGGGCACGCTCGAAGTGTCGGCCATCAGCCTGGGCTGCATGAGCATGAACAGCGGCAACTACAATCCGCCGCGCGACAAGCGCGAGATGATCCCGGTCATCCATGCCGCTTTTGATCGCGGCGTGAATTACTTCGACACCGCCGAAGCTTATGGCCCCTTCATCAACGAAGAACTCGTCGGTGAAGCACTCGCACCGATCCGCAACCGTGTGGTAATCGGCACCAAGTTTGGCTTTGATATCGACTACGCCACCGGGCGCCGGACTGGCGGCCTCAATAGTCGTCCCGATCATATCCGCAGGGTGGTTGAAGCCTCGCTCAAGCGCCTGCGTACCGACCGGATCGACTTGCTCTATCAACACCGCGTAGATCCGAAAGTGCCAATCGAAGACGTGGCTGGCACGGTGAGTGATCTGGTCCGCGAGGGCAAGGTCCTGAATTTCGGCATGTCCGAGCCGGGCATGCAGACGCTTCGCCGCGCGCACGCCATCCAACCCGTGGTCGCCGTGCAAAACGAGTATTCGCTGATCACGCGTGACCCCGAGGACGGCGTGCTCGCCACCTGCGAGGAGCTAGGCATCGGCCTGGTCGCCTGGAGTCCGCTGGGCATAGGCCTGTTGACCGGCACCATAGGCCCAGATGCACGTTTCGACGGTCCTGGCTACACCGACTACCGTAGAACCAACCCTCGCTTCCTGCCAGAAAACCTGCCAGCCAATATGGCCATGGTGGCCTTTGTGCGCGACTGGGCGCGCCGCAAGAACACCACGTCGGCGCAGCTTTCACTGGCTTGGCTGCTGGCGCAAAAGCCCTGGATTGTGCCGATTCCGGGGACGACCAATCCGCGCCATCTCGAAGAAAATCTGGGTGCTACTACCGTTTCATTCTCCAGTGCGGAGCTGACGCAATTCAATGCTGAACTCGCCCGTATCAAGGTGCATGGCCGCCGTCTGCGCGATGGACTGATGGAATTGTCGGCGGTTGAGGCCCCACGCAAGGCCAATTCGCTGTGACTGATTGAATTTAAAAGGAAATCACCATGCAACAACGCAAACTCGGCAATAGCGGTCTGGAGGTTTCAGCCATCGGCCTCGGCTGCATGGGCCTGAGCTATGCCTACGGACCCGCTATCGACAAAACCGCGGCCATTGAATTGATCCGTCGCGCCTATGCACTGGGCGTGACCTTTTTTGATACGGCAGAAGCCTATGGCCCGTTTATCAACGAGGAACTGCTCGGTGAGGCACTGGCGCCGTTCCGCGACAAGGTCGTGATCGCGACCAAGTTCGGCTTTACCGGCGGTAATGTCTCGGCTGGTGTGGATAGCCGCCCTGAGAATATCCGCGCCGTGGCCGAGGCTTCACTGCGCCGCCTGAATACCGATGTCATTGACCTCTTTTACCAGCATCGCGTCGATCCGAACGTGCCAATGGAAGATGTCGCCGGCACGGTCAAGGATCTGATTGCCGAGGGCAAGGTCAAGCATTTCGGCATGTCCGAAGCCGGTGTGCAATCGATTCGCCGCGCCCACGCCGTGCAACCTGTAGCGGCATTGCAGAGCGAGTATTCGCTGTGGTGGCGCGAGCCTGAACAAGAAATCCTGCCGGTATTGGAAGAGCTCGGCATCGGATTTGTGCCGTTCAGCCCGCTGGGCAAGGGCTTCTTGACGGGCGCCATCGACGAGAACACCCAGTTTGCGGCCAATGATTTTCGCAATGTCGTGCCGCGCTTTGGCGAAGAGGCCCGCAAAGCCAACCGCGGCCTGGTCGAAGTGCTCGGCGATCTGGCAACCAGCAAGGGCGTCACGCGCGCCCAGATTGCGCTCGCCTGGCTGCTGGCGCAAAAGCCGTGGATTTCACCAATTCCTGGGACGACCAAGCTGCATCGTCTGGAAGAGAACATTGGCGCGGCTGCTGTTGTGCTGGATCCGGATGACTTAAACAACATCGAAGCGGCACTCGCTGGCATCAAGGTCGAAGGCGATCGTTATCCCCCAGCCTTGCAGGCACGCGTGGGGCGTTAACCCTTAGGTGCATGGCTTTTAAACCGAAACACAGGAGTTCCGGGAATGACTCAATCCACTCGCGGGCAAGACCCGAGCCTCACGGTTGATGCTGAATCGCAATCTTCTTCACGACGCGATTTTATGAAAACGGCGGCCATGGGGCTGGTGGCCGGGGTGTCGTCCACACTGCTCGGCAAGCCTGCCGGAGCCGCTGTAACTGGCCGTAAGCCGGGAAAAGTGCTGATTGCCTATTACTCGCGCACCGGCACCACGCGCGAAGTAGCCAGCCAGATTCAGCGCGCCACGGGCGGCGATCTTTTCGAGCTCAAAACCACGCACAGTTACCCGCAGGAATACCGCGCGACCACTAATCAGGCACGGCGCGAGCTGGACTCGGGTTTCCGCCCCAAGCTCACCGCCGAAGTACAGAACATGGCCGGCTACGACACGATCTTTGTGGGCTATCCGAACTGGTGGGGCACGATGCCGATGGCCTTTTTCACCTTCCTGGAGCAGCACCGCCTCGATGGCAAGACCGTGATCCCGTTCTGCACCCACGAAGGCAGCGGACTGGGCAGCAGTGTCAGCGATCTGCGCCAACTCTGCCCCAAGGCCACGCTGCTCGAAGGGCTGGCCTTGCGCGGTGGGGGCATCAGTAGTGTGCAGAGCAATTCGGCGCGACGTGATCTGGCCGATTGGCTCAAAAAGCATGGCATGACGATATAAGAAGGAACAGATGCAAACCCTACTCAAGGAATTTTCAGCTTTTCGGAGCGGGTTACTGCTGGGTGCATTGTTGATCGGAGGAAGTATGGTTGCCAATCATGTCCATGCTGCCGAGAACCCGGTCGGGAGCACGACGCCGATTACGATCCGTGCCGGCAAAACTGTGCTGAACGGAACCTTGAATGACAGCCCGACCGCGCGCGACTTTCTGAAGTCCCTGCCCGTCACGATGAAAATGACCCGCTGGGGCGAGCGCGAATACTACGGCAAGGTCGGAAAACCGCTCGCCGCAGGCAAATCGCAAAATGGTTTTGCCAATGGCGACATCGCCTATTGGGTGCCGGGAGGCTCTTTCGCGATCTTTTTCGATAACCGGCATAACCCGGATATTTCCGATCTGATTGTGATTGGCAAGATTACGTCCGATCTCAAAGCATTTGATGGCATGGCGGAAAGCATCGATATGCAGATCGAGCGCGTGAAATAGGCTGGACTGGCATGAAGTGGACCTTGCGCAAACGCCTGTGGCTCGACGGCATGATGACGGTACTGATCTTGCTGGAATTTGCCTATCAGTTGACGGGCAATACCCTCCATGAATTGATCGGCATCGCGCTATTTCTGCTCTTTATCGGGCACGCGGCTTTGAATTGGCGCTGGTTTCCGGCGCTATTCAAAGGGCGCTACAACGGCATCCGTTTGGCCAGCCTCACGGTCAATCTGCTTTTGCTCGCCGATGCGCTCTTGCTGATGATGAGCGGCCTCTTGAATTCGAACCTCCTTTTTGCCTGGTTTGGTGTTCAGAGCGAATGGCTGCCGCACGAGATCCACAGCGCCAGCGCCAACGGCTTTCTGATCCTGATGGCAGTGCATCTTGGCCTGCACTGGAAGATGGTGATGGCGGAGACCCTGCCGCGTCATCATCCCCAGCAACGTTGGCTGACCTTGCTGCCGATTTTGGCGCTGGCACTGGCCGCTTATGGCATTTACGCCATGCTCGAGCGCAAATTGTTACTGAAGCTCATTGCCTATTACTCGTTTGACCATTGGGATTTTGAAGCGTCGATTGCCGGCTTCTTTTTCCAGTACATCGCCATCGTTGGGCTCTATACCGCATTGGCCCATTATGGTTTGCGCTTTGCATTGCAGCGCCGGAAAAGGGAGCGATGACCATGCCTCAGTATTGGACCCGATTGCGCAAAAGTTTGGGGTTCGTGGCGTTAACAATGCCGATGTTCGTACCCTTTGGCATGCGAAAAGCATTTCGCCGCCTCGCTTTTTTATGTGGATTACTGTTGTTTGGAGGATGTGTGGCGATTGCTTGTTCAGCCTATTTGCTGCGGGACATTCAGGCTTATCCGGAATCGCCGCAGTTTGAAAATGGCCGTTTCCGTAATCCAGTACCACGCCCGCCGCTCAATTTCTGGAACAACCCGAAACTGATGTGGACGTTTTTCTTCGACAAACCCGCAGGCACCGTTCCCCAGCAAGCCATTCCTGTAATCCGTTTGACGCAAGCCGATTTGCTGAATGCGGCCGACAACAGCGTTTTCCGCCTCGGGCATTCAACGTTGCTATTCAAGATCAATGGCAAGTTCTGGCTGACCGATCCGGTTTTTGCTGAGCGCGTCTCACCGCTGTCCTGGTTCGGCCCCAAGCGTTTTCACGAAGTGCCGATTGCATTGGAGGCATTGCCGCCACTGGAAGCCGTGATCCTGTCGCACAACCATTACGACCACCTTGACCACGATGCCGTCCGCCAGCTTGCCGGCAAGACCCGACATTTCATTGCCCCGCTCGGCGTTGGCGATCTGCTGGTTTCCAGGGGAATTCCCGCCGAGAAAGTCCAGCAACTGGATTGGTGGCAGGGAACCCAGGTCGATGGCCTCCGCTTGATTGCCACGCCGGCCCAGCATTTTTCCGGCCGGGGCTTGCGGGATTCCGACAAGACACTGTGGTGCTCCTGGGTGATCCAGTCCGGCGACTTCCGCCTGTTTTTCAGTGGAGATTCCGGGTATTTCGATGGCTTCAAAACCATTGGCGATCGCTATGGCCCCTTCGATATGGCCTTCATGGAAACCGGTGCCTATGACCCGCACTGGGCCTATGTGCACATGCTGCCAGAACAAACCCTGCAGGGCTTCAAGGATCTGCGCGGCCAATGGCTCTTCCCGATTCACAACGGCACTTTCGATTTATCGCTGCATGCCTGGAACGACCCGTTCGAGCGGATTACGGCGCTGGCAGCAAAGCACGACATCAATCTGGCCACCCCCAAGATAGGCGCACCCACCCGTTTTCTGGCCCCGCAGGCCGGCAGCGCCTGGTGGCGGGCAAAGCCATAAGAAATAAACCTGAATGAACAAGGTCAGCAACGCGCAGTATTTGTCGAAGTAAAAAGGAAATCCGTTTTATGTCAGAGCAACACCACACCACAGCGCTTGAATCCAGTCAGCCCGCTGCCGAAGCCAAGCACGCCCACGATCTGCGCATTCTGATCATCCTGAGCGCGCTGATGTCGTTTTCGTCGATTTCGACCGATATGTATCTGCCGGCCTTGCCGACATTGGTACAGGATTTTCATGCCGATATTGGCCGGGTGGAATTGACGATTTCGACCTTCCTGATCGGATTCAGTCTGGGCCAGCTTTTCTGGGGGCCGTTGAGTGACCGTCTTGGCCGCCGCATGCCGATTGCCGCCGGTCTGGTGGTATTTATTCTCGGATCTGTCGGTTGCGCGATGTCTTCGACGATCACCGAAATGCTGGTCTGGCGCATTTTTCAGGCGCTGGGAGCCTGCTCCGGGCCGGGACTGGCGCGCGCCATGGCGCGCGATTTGTATGCCCGCGAACGCGCCGCGCAAATGCTCTCCACCCTGATCCTGATGATGGCAATTGCGCCCTTGCTCGGCCCCTTGCTTGGCGGAGAAATCCTGGCGGTCTGGTCCTGGCATGGCATTTTCTGGGTTTTGGCGCTGCTGGGCTTGCTGGCCTTGGCTGCGCTGACCTTGTTGCCGGAGACCTTGCCTGCCAGCCGCCGCAGCCAGTCTTCGCTGCAGCAAACCTTGAAAGACTATCTGGCGCTCGTGCGTGATCGTCGTCTGCTGGTCTATGCCGTCTCGGGCGGTTTTTATTACGGCGGTTGCTATGCCTTTATCGCAGGAACACCCTTTGCCTATGTCGATTACTATCATGTTTCGACCCAGATTTTTGGTTTGCTGTTTGGCATCAACATCGTCGGATTGATGGCGCTCAATTTCGTCAACACCCGCCTTGTTGGCAAGCTGGGCGCCGAGCGAATTTTCCGGTTCGGCTGCTGGATCGCTGCCATATCAGGGATAGCGCTGGCTATCGACGCCTGGTTTGGTTGGGGCGGTGTGGCTGGGCTGGCTATCCCCATCTTCTGTTTCATGGCGGTAAGCGGCTTTATCGTCGCCAATTCGGTTGCGAGTGTATTGGCAGCCTTTCCCAAACAAGCGGGTGCCGCATCGTCACTGGTCGGTGCCATGCATTATGGCAGTGGCATTTTAAGCGCGGCGCTCTTGGGCTGGTTTGCCGACGGCACGCCGTGGCCAATGGGGGCCATCGTGGCTATCGCAGGAATCGGCTGCTTGGTCAGCGCCTGGCTGCAGAATCGGGTTACCCATGTCCCCGTCGAGCGGAACGCCCATCTGGCCGAGGTTGGACAAGAGTGCTGACGTGCCATCGTCGCGCTCTCCCATGGAAACGTTCGCAGGAAAGTAAGAATGAAATTCCGGAATTTTGTCTCGTCCAGCCTTTTGCTGGTGCTCGTTCTGTGTTTCGGGCTGAGCATTGCCAAAGCCGCTTCGGCGGAAAAGCACGCAGCATGGCAAGGCTGGTTTGATGCCCCGCGTCATTCGGCCGGGATCGCGCCCGACCCGGCCAAGTTGGCCGACACCGCCATCGTTCAGGTCTATATCGCACCGACCTATGGTTGGCGCGGTCTGGTGGCGGTGCATCCGTGGATCATCTTTAAAAAGCCGGGGGAAACCGCCTACACGCGCTATGACGTAATCGGGTGGGCGGGCGACGAGGTCGTGCAGCGTAACTACGCCATTGCCGACGGGCTCTGGTATGGCGCGCAGCCGAAACTATTGGTCGATCATCGCGGCGCTGTGGCTGCCACCATGATCTCGGAAATTGAAGCGGCGATTGCCAGCTATCCCTTTGCCCACACCTATCGCGCCTATCCGGGGCCCAATAGCAATACCTTCATGGCACATATCGGTCGGGAAGTTCCAGCACTCAAACTCGACCTGCCGGCCAATGCCGTCGGCAAGGATTACCGCTCGATCGGCAATCCGATCGGTCTTTCCAGCTCCGGGCGCGGTATTCAGGCCTCGCTTTTGGGGATGGGCGGCATCAGCATTGGTCTCGAAGAAGGCATCGAAATCAATTTCATGGGGCTCAATTTTGGCCTTGATCTGAATAGCCCAGGATTGCGCCTGCCTTTTATCGGGCGGATCGGCATGGACGACACGACGCAGGAAACCCATCCATGAACACAATGCGTTGGATATATTGTCTTGCCTATACGGCTTTGGCGCTTGCGCCAAGCTTCACGCTCGCGGCTGAAAACACGCAAACGAACAGCATAGGGATGGAGTTCACCCTGATCCCTGCCGGTTCCTTCCTGATGGGCTCGGCCGACGAGCTTACAGAGGCCGCCGGCAATGAAAAACCCCGGCACCGAGTCACCATCAGCAAGCCTTTTTACCTCAGTAAATATGAAGTCACCCAGGCGCAATGGGAGGCCGTCATGGGCAGCAATCCGTATTCCCTGCAGCGCAGCAACAGCTTTTACAGTCTACCCGGCATGGCGGCGCGATTGAGAAAATCGCACAACCCCGCCACGGTATCCTGGCTGGATGCCCAAGAGTTCATTCAAAAGCTCAATCGAAAAGAAGGGCATCAGCGCTATCGTCTGCCGACCGAGGCGGAGTGGGAATACGCCGCCAGAGCAGGTACGACTACCGCCTATTCATTTGGCGATGATCCGAAAGAACTCGGACGCTATGCCTGGCATGGCGAAGATTTTGCTTCGGGCTCAACGCATCCTTTCGGACAGAAAGCGCCTAATCCATGGGGGCTTTATGACATGCACGGTAATGTTTGGGAATGGGTGCAGGATGGGTATGACGAACACTATTACGCCAACAGCCCGGCGCAAGATCCGCAAGGCCCGCGCACCAGTAGCAGCCGTGTCGTGCGCGGCGGTAGCTGGCATGAAAGCGCCACCAGTTGGCGCTCGGCCTTCCGGCGATCTTATGCACCGGATTACCGGGGAATCAGTATTGGTTTCAGGCTGGTAATGTCGGCTAATTGAGCTTTCACACCGTCTGAAATGCTCTGAATTCAGATTGATTGCCTTAACGGTTAAGCGTTAGCTTCAGCCGATGATGCGTCGGCCAATACAGCAAAGTCCCCGCGATTTGCAGCGCCACACTTCTGCCCTCGGATCTCGACTGGTCTTGTGCCTTGGACCGCAGATTACTTGCAGCCACAGTCTGTCCGGTTGCATCCGCCGGGAGTAAGCAACCATGCTCGGTTCCGAAACTAATCCCTAATTCCTGATCTCGGGCAGTCTGAATTGCTGGGGGAGAATTACCCCCGGTATGTACTTCTGCCCCCAATCCCCCATCGCTTGCAACACCGGGCCGAGATCGGCGCCTTTACGGGTGATGAAGTACTCCGCTCGCGGGGGATTGTCCTGATAGAACTCTTTCTTGACGAGGCCGGCTGCCTCCAGACGCTTCAAGCGATCTGCCAGGATGTTGGTTGGTATCGCTTCGGGCGAGGACTGGAATTCGCCGTAACGGTGCTTGCCCGACAACAATAAGTCGCGCACAACAAGCAACGTCCATTTATCGCCCACGATGTCCAGCACGTTGGCGATTGGACAGGTTGAGCGGTAGCCCTCGGGACAGGGATTTTCTAGGTTGGCTTTCTTCATATGCCAAATTTTAGGCTAGTGACTTGCATTTTACAAGCAACGCGGATAGCATGTGACTTGCTTTTTGCAAGTAACAAGGCAACCAAGAACGAGCAAAGACAACACCACATAGAAACAAAGGAGAAACGCCATGACTGATTCAGCTTCCAAACCCGATTCACTGTCGCGTCGCCAAGCGCTCTCTACGGGTGCGGCGATAGCGGCGACACTGTCTGTATCCTGGCCTACTGGTGCGAACGCTCATAACGGCAACGCTTCGGACATCAGCGCCGCGGCGGCTACCACGCGCTTCGTCGAGGTCGGTGGCCGCAAGCTGGCCTACCGCTCCGTTGGGACCGGCAAACCCATCGTGTTGTGCAACCGCTTTCGGGGTGTGCTGGGCCTGTGGGACCCCGCCTTCATTGACGCCCTCGCAGCGCAAGGCTTTCAGGTGGTGACCTTCGACTATTCAGGGCTGGGTCTGTCCACTGGGGAGCGAAGCTATAACCCAGCGGCCATGGTGAAAGACGCCAAAGACCTGGTCGATGCGCTCGGGCTGAAAGATGTCGTGATCGCGGGCTGGTCCATCGGCGGCATCGTTGCGCAGATCTATCTGGCGATGTTCGGCCAGGACGTCAGTCATGCCGTTCTGCTGGCAACGACACCACCCGGCAAGCTCGTCAAGCAGGCTGAGCAACTGTTCTACGACACCGCTGCAGTACCCGGCATCGGTCTGGATAACTTCACCACGATCTTCTTCGAGCCCGCAGACGAGGGCAGTCGTGCCGCATCGAAGCGGTCCTTCGACCGGATCATGGCGCAGAAGATTGCCCGCAGCCCGGACGTGCCGGCCGACTGGGCGATCAGCCAGATCGGGACCACGCCGCGCAATCCCGTCTTTCCGTCGGACGAGATCCTCGGCTTCTTGAAGACCACGAAGACCCCCATCCTGCATCTGGGTGCGGACCACGACATCATTTTCCCGATTGAAAACTGGTACGCCCTCAACGGCCAGTTGCCGACCGTCAGCCTGATTACCTACCCCAGGGCTGGCCACGGACCGCATCACCAATACCCGGAAGCCGCAGCAGCCCAGATCGCGGCATTCATCAAGTGCACACGCAAGGCCTGAGCGGCCTTACGCATCCACTACCCACTTATCGACGACCCACAGAGGACCCATCATGAAACTCGAAGGCAATACCATTCTTGTGACCGGCGGCGGCTCCGGCATCGGCCGCGGCCTCGCGGAAGCATTCCACCAGCGCGGTAACAAGGTCATCATCGCCGGGCGCCGCAAGGCGCTGCTCGACGAAGTCGTGGCCGCTAACCCCGGCATGGAGTCCATTGAGCTGGATGTCGCCGACTCGGCCAGCATCCAGACTGCGGCGCAAACCCTGATCGACCGTTACCCCACCCTCAACGTGCTTATCAACAACGCCGGCATCATGCCCTTCGACAATGCAGCCGGGCAGATTGACGAAGCGACCTCGCGCCGCATGATCGAAACCAACCTGCTTGGGCCGATCTTGCTGACATCGGTGCTGATCGAACATCTGAAGCGTCAGCCGCGCGCCACGATCATCTACAACACGTCCATCCTGGCCTACCTTCCGCTGGCCTTCAGTGCGGTCTATTCCGCCACCAAGGCCGCCCTGCATTCCTACGCGCTATCGCAACGTTTCATGCTGCGCGACACGACTGTCACCGTGCAGGAAATCGCGCCGCCCTGGGTGGATACCGACCTCATCGGGAAGAGTGGCGATCCGCGCGCCATGCCTGTGGGCGCATTCATCGCCGAAACCATGCAAGGGCTGGCAACGGAAGTCCCTGAAGTGGTGGTCGAGGCTGTTCGTCCGGTTCGAGCCAACCCAGGCCCCGGCGAGCATGCGCTAATCAATGCATTTAATGCCGATTTGATAGCGAATCCGCCGCCGATGTGAGCCTAGGCGTTCTCGTGACCGGCGTGTCATCAGGCATTGGGCGTGCCACCGCCATCAAGTTTGCCGAGCAGGGTTGCCGGTGTTTCGGCACCGTACGCAATATGGGCAAAGCACCAGCAATCCCGGATGTTGTGCTCGTTGAGATGGATATCCGTGACGAAGTGTCGATCAAGCGAGGTATCCAGACCATCGTCGCGCAAGCCAAGCGCATCGATGTACTGGTCAACAGCGCGGGCGTGCCCCTGCTGGGCATGGCGGAAGAAACGTCGATTGCCGAAGCCCAGACGCTGTTTGACACCAACCTGTTCGGCCTCCTGCGCGTGATCAAGGCCGTGCTGCCCTACATGCGCGAGCAGTGTTCCGGTCGCATCGTCAACGTCAGCTCGTGCTGGGTTTTCTGCCCGCCCCGTACATGGCGCTTTACTGGGCCTCCAAGCACGCCGTTGAAGGACTGTCCGAGACTCTGGATCACGAGGCGCGCCGGACAGTCGCCAGAATCCCTGACTATGACAAGGAGCTTGGCGTCGTTTCCCGGGCGATCCAGAACAATGTCCAGAAGGTGCCCCTGCCCGATGGCGTCGCCGCAACGATTGTCGATGCCGCTTTGGGCCCTTGGAAGATGCGCTATACGCCCAAGGGCGAGGCCTCGCTGCTGGCCAAGCTGCGTCGTTTCATGCCCGCAGACCCGGTTGAGAAGGGTTTGCGGAAGACTTTCGGGCTTGCCTGATGCTTCAACTCAAGCGCCCCGTCGTCGCCGGTACGCAAAGACGCCAATGCAGATCCATGAACGATGCAATCACGATTCGTCCACCACACATCGGAGGGTTTCATGAAAGATGATCGGCAATTGCCTGGCTGGGCCAAGCAGCAGGCCGAAGCTCTGCAGCGCATGCGCGACAACGGCGGAAGCCCCGGACTGGCCCGTCTTGATCAACTTGCCGGCAAGAGCGGGCGAGAAATACTCGAAGCAATGATGGCTGGCGAGCTGCCCTATCCGCCCATGAACGACACCATGAACATGAGCCTGCTGGAGGTGGGTGACGGCCATGCCGTGTTTCAGGGCATCCCGCTGCTGCAGCACTACAACCCGCTAGGCACGGTGCATGGCGGTTGGTTCGCCACGCTGCTAGACTCGGCACTGGGGTGCGCCGTTCAAACGACGCTATCCGCTGGTCGCACCTACACGACGGCTGAGCTCAGCATCAACATCGTACGCCCGGCGTCGCAACAGACCGGCCCGCTGCGTGCCGTCGCCCGTGTTCTATATGTTGGCGGCCAAATGGCTACAGTTGAAGCCCGTGTCGAGGACGAGAAAGGCGGTTTGTACGCACACGCTACAAGCACCTGTTTCATCTATAAAGCCCGGGGGAGGGGTGAGAATGCGCTCGCGTAGGTTCTTCTGCGTACGTGGAAGGTTTGCTTTGCTTGCACAACTGGTCGCGAAAACCTGGGGGCCGAAGGGCAACTTAGGCCGAGGAGTTCTCGGCCAGTCGCCACGCTGTATGGCTGCTCCGCATCAATAAGCTGCCATCCGAACCCCGCCGCTTGCACCCCACCAATGACAGCTGCGCTCCTGCATGTCAGGGGAAAATTTGATCACTGCGGTGCCAATGACCGCTCTGGAGCGAGACGTTGGATCACTGTCCGCAGTGGAGCAAAAAACTGAGTGACGGGTCCTGGCCGGGTGCCGAAACGCTAGTGGGCGCATCCAATGACCGACCAGGACGCATTGCTGCCATCCAAGCCAGTAACCTGACTCAGCAACCTGAATGGCTGCTTTTTATTATTCTGATCAAAATGGTGAACGGCCGCTTCCGTTTCTGACAACGGCGGGTTTGGGCAAGAAGCTGCCGTCCATGGTAGTTTGAACCTGCGACTGCTAGGCCGGCCTTCGGTCACTCAGCGCATTGGTGGTGAATAACCGGAACGGGCACAAACCTTGCGCCATTTTTGAAATACATCTCACAGGTGGCGATGTACCCCAAAACCCCTGAACAGAATCCCCTCAATCAATCCCGCTCGCACTCATCCCGCCATTCCGGCAACAGCGCTTGAAATACCTCCCCTGCACGCCCATCTTGAAACCATCAAGTAAAACCAGTTTTAGCGGAGGGTTATTTCCATGCGTTTCGACAAACTCACCACCAAGTTCCAGCAGGCCTTTGCCGATGCCCAGAGCCTGGCGCTCGGCCACGACAACCCGGCCATCGAGCCGCAGCATCTGTTGCTGGCCCTGCTCAACGACAGCGATTCGGGCGCCGGCGCCCTGCTCGCCCGCGCCGGCGTGAATGTGGCAGCGCTGAAAAGCGCACTCGATCTGGCGATCAAGCGGCTGCCCAAGGTGGAAGGCATTGATGGCGAAATCTCGGTTTCGCGCGATCTGAACAACGTGCTCAATCTGGTCGACAAGGCCGCCACCAAACGCGGGGACCAGTTCATCTCGTCCGACCTGTATCTGCTGGCGCTGACCGAGGACAAGGGCGAGACCGGCAAGTTGCTGAAACAGCACGGCGGCAAGGCGGAAGCCATTTCTGCCGCGATTGAGGCCGTGCGCGGCGGCGCGAGCGTGGATAGCGAAGACGCCGAGCAAAAGCGCGAGGCACTCAAGAAATACTGCATCGATCTGACCGAGCGCGCCCGCATCGGCAAGCTCGACCCGGTGATCGGCCGCGATGACGAAATCCGTCGCGCGATCCAGGTACTGCAGCGTCGCACCAAGAACAACCCGGTGCTGATCGGCGAGCCGGGCGTGGGCAAGACCGCCATCGTCGAAGGCCTGGCACAGCGCATCATCAACGGCGAAGTACCCGAATCGCTGAAGCACAAGAAAGTGCTGTCGCTCGATCTGGCCTCGTTGATCGCCGGCGCCAAGTATCGCGGCGAATTCGAGGAGCGCCTGAAAGCAGTGCTGAACGAACTCGCCAAGGACGAAGGCAACAACATCGTGTTTATCGACGAGCTGCACACGCTGGTCGGCGCCGGCAAAGCCGAGGGCGCGATGGACGCGGGCAACATGCTCAAACCGGCGCTGGCGCGCGGCGAGCTGCATTGCATCGGCGCGACCACGCTCGACGAATACCGCAAATACGTGGAAAAGGATGCTGCACTGGAGCGCCGCTTCCAGAAGGTGCTGGTCGACGAACCGAGCGTGGAAGACACCATCGCCATCCTGCGCGGCCTGAAGGAAAAATACGAAATCCACCATGGCGTCGAGATCACCGACCCGGCCATCGTCGCCGCAGCGGAATTGAGCCACCGCTACATCACCGACCGCTTTCTGCCGGACAAGGCCATCGATCTGGTCGACGAGGCTGCCAGCCGCATCAAGATGGAAATAGATTCCAAGCCGGAAGTCATGGACAAGCTCGACCGGCGCGTGATCCAGCTCAAGATCGAGCGCGAAGCCGTCAAGAAGGAAAAGGACGAAGCCTCGCAAAAACGCCTGGCCCTGCTGGAAGAAGAAATGGCGCGGCTGGAAAAGGAATACTCCGATCTGGAGGAAGTCTGGAAGGCCGAAAAAGCCGCCGTGCTCGGCAGCCAGTCGATCAAGGAAGAGCTGGAGCAGCTCAAGCAGGCGATGGATGCCGCGCGCCGTCGCGGCGACTGGCAACAGGCATCCGAGCTGCAATACGGCAAGCTGCCCGAGCTGGAAGCCAAGCTGCACGCGGCCGAAGCGCGCGAATCCGGAGGCGAATCACCGCGCCTGCTGCGCACGCAAGTCGGCGCCGAGGAAATCGCCGAAGTGGTCAGCCGCGCCACCGGCATTCCGGTGAGCAAAATGATGCAGGGCGAGCGCGACAAGCTCTTGCACATGGAAGACAAAATCCACCAGCGTGTGGTCGGCCAGGAAGAAGCCGTTCGCCTGGTTTCCGATGCAATCCGCCGCTCGCGCTCGGGCCTTTCCGACCCGAACCGCCCGTATGGCTCGTTCCTGTTTCTCGGCCCGACCGGCGTGGGCAAGACCGAGCTGTGCAAGGCACTGGCCGAATTCCTGTTCGATTCGGAAGAGCACCTGTTGCGCGTCGACATGAGCGAATTCATGGAAAAGCACTCGGTCGCCCGCCTGATCGGCGCCCCGCCCGGTTATGTCGGCTACGAGGAAGGCGGCCACCTGACCGAAGCCGTGCGCCGCAAGCCGTATTCGGTGATTCTGCTCGATGAAGTGGAAAAAGCACACCCCGATGTTTTCAACGTGCTGCTGCAAGTGCTCGACGATGGCCGTTTGACCGACGGCCAGGGTCGCACGGTCGATTTCAAGAACACCGTGGTGGTGATGACCAGCAACCTGGGCTCGGATCTGATCCAGAGCATGGCCGAAAGCGATTACCAGCTGATCAAGATGGCGGTGCTGGGTGAAGTGAAAACCCACTTCCGGCCCGAATTCATCAACCGCATCGACGAGGTGGTGGTGTTCCACGGCCTGGGCAAGGAACAGATCCGCAACATCGCTCGTATCCAGCTCAAGCGACTCGAAGCGCGGCTGCAGCATATGGAAATGGACTTGGTCGCCACCGAAGCCGCGCTCGATCTGGTCTCAGAGGCCGGCTTTGATCCGGTCTACGGCGCGCGGCCGCTGAAACGCGCGATCCAGAGCGAGATCGAAAACCCGCTGGCGAAGAAGATCCTCAACGGCGAATACGCCCCTAAGGATGTGGTGCGCGTGGATGCAAAGAATGGCATGGTGGTGTTCGGCAAGGCGTGATCCCGCCCTCCCCCGGTAGCGCTCAAACAAAAGGCCAACCGCAGTACGGGTTGGCCTTTTGTGTTCCCGTACTGCACCACAAACACTCACAAATCAGCCCAGTGCACCATTAACAAGCACAATTCATCAACCACATGCCAACAGGAAATCCTGCCCGCGCCCACTGCAACACGCTGTTTTTAAATGCTTAAGCAAATACCCCCACACTCTGGCACGCCTCGTGCTACGTAGTTGATCACGAGAGGGGCGAAGCACGTAACAATGAATTCGCTCATTCGAAGGGTGGCTAGGGTTCCGGTTCTGCTTGCGGTTGCACACTGCGGGTGGAATGACTGGTCCGAGAGCTACCGGTCATGCGGTGTTGGCGGCCAGATAGCCAACCATTGCAAGGCTCCACGGAGGGATAAAAGCCCGGGAGGATCGCTTTGATGAAGAGCGCCCTCTCGCCTATCCATCCGTATCAAGGGAGCCTGTCATGCATCACCACTTTTCCGCATCCGTTGCACCTTCCGCCTTTTCCCGTCTGCGTACCCTGATCGGCAGCGCCTGCCTTGGCCTGACACTGGTCACCGCTGCCGCACCGGCACTCGCCCAGGTCAAAGTCGGCGTATCCGACTGGCCGGGCTGGGTGGCTTGGTATGTGGCCGAACAGAAGGGTTTCTTCAAGAAAAACGGCGCCGATGTAAAACTCGTCTGGTTCGCCAACTACACCGATTCGATCTCGGCGCTTTCCTCGGGTCAGCTCGATGCCAACTCGCAAACCTGGTCCGATACCATGGGTCCGCTCGCCAAGGGTTTGCCGCTGAAGACCGTGCTGGTGAACGACAACTCGGCCGGCAACGATGCCCTGCTGGTCAGCCCCAAGATCAAATCGATTGCCGAACTCAAGGGCAAGAGCGTGGCGCTGGAAGAGTTCAGCATTTCGCACTTCGTGCTGGCGACGGCGCTCGCCAAGAACGGCATGAGCATCAAGGACGTGAAGATCGTCAACCTATCCGCCGGCGATGCTGCGGCCGCGTTCATGACCGGCCGCGTGGAAGCCGCCGTGGTCTGGAATCCGTGGGTCAGCCAGATCGAGAAAAGCGGCAAGGGCAAGGCGCTGTTCACCTCCAAGGACATGCCGGGCCTGATTCCTGATCTACTGGTCGCACAGGAAAAGGCCATCAAGGGCAAGCGCAAGGAACTGGTCGGCATGATCAAGGCCTGGTTCGAGACTGAGAAATTCATCCGCGAAAATCCGGACGAAGCGGTCAAGATCATGGCCAAGGTGGTGAGCCTGCCGCCAGCCGAATACAAGGTTTTCCTGCCCGGCACCAAGTTCTTTGATGCCGCCGCCAACCAGGCTGCGCTCGATCCGGCCAACAAGGCTTCCTTGCAAGCGGTTGCGCCCACCATCGCCGGCTTCCTGCTCGAAAACAAGCTGATCGATGGCAAGCCCGATGCCGGCAAAGGCGTGGATGGCTCGCTGCTCGCCGAAGCGCTTGGCAAACCTGCAGCCAAGTGAGGACGAAGCATGGCTGATTCCCGATCCCGCCTGTGGACCTTGCGCGCCGGCATTCCGCGCAAGGTCTACCTGACCCTGGCACTGGCCGGGCTGGTGGTCCCCTTGCTGTTGTGGTGGTTCGTTTCCGGACTGGAAGGCACTAACAAGGTCTTCCTGCCCGGCCCGGCCGATGTGCTGGCCCGGACCTGGAGCTGGCTTTCCGCGGACGATCTGCTCGGCGACATGGCGATCAGCACCTGGCGCGTGGTGGCGGGCTGGCTACTTTCGGCCGTCATCGCCCTGCCGCTGGGGCTGTATATCGGCAGCTACCGGGCGGTGCAGGCTTTCCTGGAGCCACTGACCGACTTCATCCGCTACATGCCGGCAGTGGCGTTCATTCCGCTTGTGATGCTCTGGATCGGGATCGACGAAGGCTCCAAGGTCGCCATCATCTTCATCGGGACATTCTTCCAGATGGTGCTGATGGTGGCCGAGGACGTCCGCCGCGTGCCGATGGCGCAGATCGAGGCAGCCCAGACCATGGGCGCCACGCGCGGCGAGATACTGACCAAGGTGATCGTGCCTTCGGCCAAGCCGGCTTTGCTCGATACGCTGCGCGTGACCATGGGCTGGGCCTGGACCTATCTGGTGGTGGCCGAGCTTGTCGCCGCCAATTCGGGCCTGGGTTACGCGGTACTGAAGGCACAGCGTTTCCTGCAAACCGACAAGATTTTTGCCGGCATCCTGATGATCGGCTTGATCGGCTTGGTGATTGATCAGTTGTTCCGACAGATCCATCGCCTGGCCTTCCCCTGGCTTTCCGGGAGGCACTGATGAATACCCCGGCGAAAATCGAAATCAACGCGGTTTACAAAACCTTCAACGAGGGCGCGAAAGCAATCCAGGCATTGGATAACGCCAATCTGGCGATCCAGCCCAACGAATTCGTCACTTTCGTCGGCGCATCGGGCTGCGGCAAATCCACGCTGCTGCGCATGATCGGCGGGCTGGAGACGCAATCCTCGGGCGAGATCCGGGTCAATGGCCAGCCCATCGACGGCCCTGGCGTAGATCGTGCGATGGTGTTCCAGCACTACAGCCTCTACCCGTGGCTGTCGGTGACGGACAACATCAAGTTCTGCCGCCAGCTCAAGGCCCATTCCCGTGATCGCACCTCGGCCGATGTGGAAAAAGCAGCAGGCCGCGCCGATGCCCTGCTCCACCTGATGGGCCTCTCTCATGTGCCCACCGCTTATCCGAACCAGCTTTCCGGCGGCATGCAGCAGCGCGTGGCGATTGCCCGCGCGCTGATGAGCCGACCGGAAATCCTGCTGATGGACGAGCCTTTCGGCGCGCTCGATGCGCAAACGCGCGAGGTGATGCACGACCTGATCCGCCATGTGCACCGCATCGAAGGCAGCACCATCGTCTTCGTGACCCACGATGTGGAGGAGGCGATCTACCTCGGCCAGCGCATCGTGCTGATGGCACCGCGACCGGGACGCATCGACACGATCTACGAGGTGCCGCTGCCCGCCGAGCGCAACCAGGACATGAAGCTCTCGCCCGAATTTCTGGCTTTGAAGCGCGAAATCCTGGTGCGCATCCGCGAGACCTCCGGCATGAAAACCGACCTTGAACAGCTGGAGCGCTTGTCCGCCCAGGCTAACCAAAGCGAGGCTTGAAACATGAATTCCCCTGTTGTCACCCCCGCCAACGCGGTCGATATCGACCAGCGCTGGCAACAGTTCGCCCCCGATCTGGAGGCGGACAAAGTGATGTTTTCCGACGTAATTCCCGGCGGCGGTCACTGGTCGTGGCTTCTGCCGCGCGGCACGGCATTGCGCCTGACCGCGCTCGAAGCCGGCGCCAACCTTTCGCTGGTGCTCTACTCGGCGCGGGAAAAGCTCGAACGCTACAACATGCCCGATTCGCTCAAGGCCGAGCACACCGCGCACTACACCCGCGGCCATGTGCTGATGAGCGACATGGGCCGCTCGATGGCATCGATCATCCGCGACGATCTGGGCTGGCATGATCCGCTCGGCCTGCTGCTCGATGCCGCCCGGATGCAGGAGAAATACGGCGCGCACCCTTACCAGCAATTCCGCAACGGCATGTACCGCTCGGGCAAAGACGGCCTGCTGATCGAGATCGGCAAGTACGGACTGATGCGGCGCGATCTGGTCGCCCCGGTCAATTTCTTAAGCAAGGTCAGCGTCGATGAAGAAGGCCGTTTCCACTTCGCCCCGAACCACGCCCAGATCGGTGCCAGCGTCGATCTGCGCCTCGACATGGATGTGATCGTCGCCGTTTCGGCCGCGCCGCATCCGCTCGATCCGCGCCCCGACTACGCGCCGGGCAAGGTTGGCGTCGCGGCCTGGCGCTGCGGCCCGGCCCCGGCCGACGACTACTGCCGCGCGTTCCGGCCCGAATGCGCGCGCGCGCTCTACAACACCGACCTGCTGTATCTGGCTTGAGGGGAAACACCATGACCGCAACCGCCATCCGCATCCAGGAAAGCGCGCTGAATCCGGCGCAAGCCTGCCATAGTGCAACGCTGCCTTCGGGCGAACCCTGGCTGCATGAAGTCAAAAAGGGCCAGACCCTGCGCATCGTGGACCTGGAAGGCAACCAGGCCGCCGACGTGATTTTCTACAACCGCCACGATACCGACGAGCATTACAGCGCCACCGAAACCATCCTGCAGCAGGGCGGCATCTACCTGACCACGGGCTCGGTGCTCTACAGCAGCGACGGCAACCCGATGCTGACCATCGTCGCCGATACTTGCGGCCGGCACGACACGCTCGGCGGCGCCTGCGCGGCCGAGAGCAACACCGTGCGCTACGCGCTGGCCAGGAAATTCATGCACAGCTGCCGCGACAACTACATGCTGGCGATCCAGCAGTCCGACTCGGGCCTGACCAAGGCCGATCTGGTGCCCAACGTGAATTTCTTCATGAACGTGCCGGTCACCGCCGAGGGCCAGCTGAAGTTCGACGACGGCGTTTCCGGGCCGGGCAAGTACGTGGAACTGTGCGCCGAGATGGATATCTGGGTGCTGGTTTCCAACTGCCCGCAGCTCAACAACCCGTGCAATGCGTATAACCCGACGCCGGTGCAGTTCCTGATTTGGGACTGATCGGGAAGCTGATACGTACGCTGAAATCCGTAGGTCGGATCAGCCGAAGGCGCCATCCGACACATGTGCGTTTTACATTCCAGCGTCGGAAGGCGCTGCGCTTTTCCGACCTACACCGAAAGATTGCCGGCCAAGCCGGCCCCCGGGACGACCCGGCGGAAAAAGAACAAGCGGGACGACCCGTCTAGTCTGCGAGACACCACCATGTTCAGCAAAGTCCTTATCGCCAACCGCGGTGCCATTGCCTGCCGGGTGATCCGTACCCTGAAAAAACTCGGCATCGCCTCGGTTGCGGTTTACTCCGAAGCCGATGCCAATTCCCTGCACGTCACCCTGGCCGACGAAGCCATCTGCATCGGCCCGGCCCCGGCCGCCGAGAGCTACCTGCGCGCCGACAAGATCCTTGAAGCCGCCAAAACCACCGGCGCGCAAGGCATCCATCCCGGTTACGGCTTCCTTTCGGAAAACCCGGATTTCTCCGATGCCTGCGAGGCCGCCGGGATTGCCTTTATCGGTCCGACCAAGGCGCAGATGCTGGCCTTCGGCCTCAAGCACACCGCACGCGAGCTGGCCCAACAGGCCGGCGTGCCGCTGCTGCCCGGCAGCGGCCTGCTCACCGATGTCGGTCACGCCCGCGCCGAGGCGGCCCGCATCGGCTACCCGGTGATGCTGAAAAGCACCGCCGGCGGCGGCGGCATCGGCATGCGCCTGATCTGGTCCGAAGATGAACTGGCCGAAGCCTATGCCTCGGTCGATCGACTCGCGCGCGCCAACTTCAAGGAAGCCGGCATCTACCTGGAAAAATACGTCGAAGCCGCGCGCCATATCGAGGTGCAGGTGTTCGGCGATGGCAACGGCCAAGTGCTGGCGCTGGGCGAGCGCGATTGCTCGGTGCAGCGCCGCAACCAGAAAGTGATCGAAGAAACCCCGGCGCCCGGATTGTCCGAGAATCAACGCCAACGCCTTGCCGATACCGCGATCCGGCTGATGGAATCGATTGCCTATCGCTCCGCCGGCACGGTGGAGTTCGTGATGGATGCCAAGACCGGCGAGTTCTATTTCCTTGAAGTGAACACCCGCCTGCAGGTCGAGCACGGCGTGACCGAGGAAGTGACCGGCGTCGATCTGGTCGAATGGATGGTGCTGCTGGCCAGCGGCGATCTGGCGCTGCCCGCCTCCGCCCCCGCGCCGCAAGGCGCTTCGATCCAGGTTCGGCTGTACGCCGAAGACCCGGCCAAGGACTTCCAGCCCTCGTCCGGCTTGCTGACCGAGGTCGCCTTCCAGGCCGATGCACGCGTCGAAACGGCGGTGGCCACCGGCTCGGAAGTTCCGCCGTATTACGACCCGATGGTCGCCAAAATCATTGTGCACGCGGCAACACGCGAAGCTGCGGTGGAAAAACTGATCGCCGCGCTTGATGCCACCCGCGTGCACGGCATCGAAACCAACCGCGCCTATCTGAAGCAGATCTTGCAAGGCGAAGTCTTCCGCGCCGGGCAGCAGACCACGCGCTATCTGAACAGTTTCCACTATCGTCCGAGCACCGTGGATGTGCTTGAACCCGGCGTGCAGTCGACGATCCAGGATTGGCCCGGGCGCGTCGGCTACTGGGATGTCGGCGTGCCGCCGTCCGGCCCGATGGACGATCTGGCGCTGCGTGCCGCCAACCGCTTGGTCGGCAACGCTGAGGGCGCGGCCGCGCTCGAATGCACGATGACCGGCCCGACACTGCGTTTCAATTGCGATGCCGTGATCGCCCTGACCGGCGCGCAGACCGCCGCGACGCTCGACGACGCGCCGCTGGCCTTCTGGCAGGCGCATGCGGTCAAGGCCGGCAGCGTGCTGCGCATTGGCGCGGTGAAAGATGCCGGCTGCCGCAGCTATCTGGCCGTGGCCGGCAGTTTCGACGTGCCGGATTATCTGGGCAGCAAATCGACCTTCACGCTCGGCCAGTTCGGCGGGCATGCCGGACGCACCCTGCGCCTGGGCGATGTGCTGCATATTTCCGCCAGCAGCGCATTGCCAGCCATCCAGTCGGTCGAAGCACCGCAATACAGCCATGCCTGGGAAATCGGCGTGCTCTACGGCCCGCATGGCGCGCCGGACTTCTTCACCGATCCGGACATCGCCGTCTTCTTCGCCACCGATTGGGAAGTGCATTACAACTCCAGCCGCACCGGCGTGCGCCTGATCGGCCCGAAACCCGAATGGGCACGCACCGATGGCGGCGAAGCCGGCCTGCATCCTTCGAATATCCACGACAATGCCTATGCCATCGGCGCGATCGACTTCACCGGCGACATGCCGGTGATCCTCGGTCCGGATGGCCCGAGCCTGGGCGGCTTCGTCTGCCCGGCAGTCGTAGTTCAGGCCGAATTGTGGAAACTGGGGCAGTTGCGCCCAGGCGATACGCTGCGCTTCGTGCCGGTCAGCGCCGCAACCGCAGCGCAACGCCTACAGGCCACCGATTTGGCACTTGCCACCTTGACCGCGCCGCTCACGTCGGCGTTGCACGCCGAGCCGGCAACCCTGACCACGCCGGTGCTCGCAGAATTGCCTGCAACCGGTGAACGTCCGCGTGTGGTCTACCGCCAGGCCGGCGATGGCTATTTGCTGGTGGAATACGGCCCGCTGGTGCTCGATCTGGAACTGCGCTTCCGTGTTCAGGCACTGATGGATTGGCTCGCCACGCACCCGCAACCCGGCATCATCGATCTGACCCCCGGCATCCGCTCGCTGCAGTTGCATTTCGATGCCCGCCGCACCGACCGCGCCGTGCTGCTCGCCGCCTTGCAGCAGGCCGAAGCGGAACTGCCGTCGATCGACGATATGGTGGTTCCGAGCCGAACCGTTTACCTCCCGCTTTCCTGGGACGATCCAGCCGCCCAGCTCGCGATCGAAAAATACATGCAGTCGGTCAGGAAAGATGCGCCGTGGTGCCCGTCCAATATCGAATTCATCCGCCGCATCAACGGGCTCGATTCGATTGAGGATGTTTATCGCACCGTTTTCGACGCCAGTTATCTGGTGCTCGGGTTGGGTGACGTGTACCTGGGCGCGCCGGTGGCCACGCCACTCGATCCACGTCACCGCCTGGTCACCACCAAGTACAACCCGGCACGGACCTGGACGCCGGAAAACGCCGTGGGTATCGGCGGCGCATACATGTGCGTCTACGGCATGGAAGGCCCGGGCGGCTACCAGTTTGTCGGGCGCACCGTGCAGATGTGGAACCGCTGGAACCAGACGCGCGAATTTGCCAAACCCTGGCTGCTGCGCTTCTTCGATCAGGTGCGTTTCACCCTGGTCAGCGAAGCCGAGCTGCTGCAATTGCGCAAGGATTTCGTCGCCGGGCGCGCCGCGCTGCGCATCGAGGAAGGCAGCTTCCGCCTGGCCGATTACCGCCGTTTCCTTGCCGACAATGCCGACGAAATCACCGAGTTCAAAACCCGCCAGCAAACGGCATTCGAGGCCGAGCGCGAGCGCTGGAAAATCGCCGGCCAGGCCGAATACATCAGCGAAGCCGATATCGCCGCCGCCAGCACCGAATCCGAACTTGATCTGCCCGAAGACGCTCGGCTGGTGGCAGCGCACCTGCCCGGCAATGTCTGGAAAGTGCTGATCGAGCCCGGCCAGCAGGTGCGCGCCGGCGATGCGCTGGTGATTCTGGAATCGATGAAGATGGAATTCACCGTCACCGCGCCCATCGATGGCGAAGTGCTGCAGGTGTTCAGCCGCGAAGCCACCCCCGTATCCGCCGGCCAGGATTTGCTGGTGCTGCAAGCCATTCAAGGAGAAAAAGCATGATCCCCGCCAGTCTCGATCTGACCTCGCTGGCCGCCGCCTACCGCGCCGGCCTGAAGCCCAGCACGCTGATTGCCCACCTGCGGGAAAAAGTCGCCGCCGATACGCATCACGCCTGGATCAGCCTGTTGCCTGCCGAGCGATTGATGGAAATGGCGGCTGCGCTAGATACACAAAATCCGGCCAGCCTGCCGCTCTACGGCGTACCGTTTGCCATCAAAGACAACATCGATCTGGCAGGCCACCCCACCACCGCCGGCTGCCCGGATTACGCCTATGTGCCGGAATCCAGCGCCTTCGTGGTGGAAAAACTGATCGCGGCCGGCGCGATTCCATTGGGCAAAACCAACCTCGACCAGTTCGCCACCGGGCTCAACGGCACGCGCTCGCCCTATGGCGCCTGCCAGAATGCGTTCGACTCGGACTACATTTCCGGCGGTTCCAGCTCCGGCTCGGCAGTCAGCGTCGCCAGCGGCCAGGTCAGTTTTTCGCTGGGTACCGATACCGCCGGCTCCGGCCGGGTACCGGCGGCGTTCAACAATCTGGTCGGGCTGAAACCCAGCTGCGGGTTGCTTTCCACGCGAGGCGTGGTACCGGCTTGTCGCTCGCTCGATGCGGTTTCGATCTTCGCCTTGACCGCCAGCGACGCACAGGCCGTTTTCGCCGCAGCGCTGGGCTTTGATGCGCAAGATGCCTACAGCCGCCCGGCCCAGCCGCATGGGCGCGGATTCGCGGCAGGCGATCCTTTCCGTTTCGGCGTGCCGCGCGCCGAGCAACTGGCGTTCTTCGGCGATACGATTAACCTGGACCTGTTTGCCGCAGCCGTCACCCGACTGGAAGCGCTGGGCGGCAAGCGCGTGGAAATCGATTTCACCCCGCTGCTGGAAACCGCACGCCTGCTCTACGGTGGCCCGTGGGTGGCCGAGCGCTACCATGTAATCAAGGATTTCATCGAACGCCAACCTGAATCCGTCTTTCCGGTCACGCGCGAAATCACACTGGGTGCCAAGAAGTTCTCCGCCACGGATACCTTCGATGCGTTCTACAAGTTACAGGCGTTGAAGCAGATTTGTGCCGAGGCCTGGCGCAACGTCGATGTGATGCTCACGCCCACGGCGGGGCGGCACTACACCATTGCCGAAGTCGAAGCCGAACCGGTCAAACTCAACACCGATCTGGGCTATTACACCAACTTCATGAACCTGCTCGACTATGCTGCCGTAGCAGTACCGGCGGCAATGCGCGCCGACGGCTTGCCGTTCGGCGTGACGCTGTTCGCGCCGGCGCACCAGGATTTGCCGCTGCTGCAACTCGCCGCGCGCTGGCAAGCCGACACGGCGCTCACGCTCGGCGCTACCGGCCAGACTTTGCCTGCGGTCGGCTCGTTGCCGCAGCCCGTTGCCAATGGCCAGGTTCGAGTCGCGGTCTGCGGCGCGCACCTCTCCGGTTTGCCGCTCAACTGGCAATTGACTCAACGCGACGGCAGGTTGATCGCAACCACGCATTCGGCACCGGAATACAGCTTCTATGCGCTGGCCGGCGGACCGCCACTGCGCCCGGGCATGGTCAAGGTCGCAGAGAATGGTGCCAGCATCGAATTGGAAATCTGGGAATTGCCGGCAAGCGAGTTCGGCAGCTTTGTTGCCGGCATCCCGGCGCCATTGGGCATCGGCAAGGTCAAGCTCGCCGACGGCAGCGCGGTCAGCGGTTTTGTCTGTGAAAGCGCCGGATTGACGAACGCGGAGAACATCACCCGCTTTGGCGGGTGGCGCGCCTGGCTGGCCAGCCGCTGAACATCTGAAGGCATCACACAAAGAAAAACCCCGCTCCTTTGCAGCAGCGGGGTTTTTCTTGTTGCCGGCGGCGTCTTGCGACGCCGCTTGATACCTTGAATCACGATCCAGAATCAGACGATTTCTTCGTCTACCCGTTCACGCAATTCCTTACCAGCCTTGAAATGGGGCACATATTTCTCCGGAACCAGCACTTTCGTGCCGGATTTCGGATTGCGTCCCTGCCGCGGCGGGCGGTAGTTCAGGTCGAAACTGCCGAAACCGCGAATCTCGATACGCTGGCCTTGTGAAAGGCTTTTGGCCATACCATCGAGGATGGTTTTCACTGCCAGCTCGGCATCTTTGGCGACGAGCTGCGGATACCGCTCCGCCAGTTTTGCGATGAGTTCCGACTTGGTCATGCTCACCTCGATCAGGCTTATTCGGCGTTGCCGGAAAGCTTGGCCTTCAGCAGCGCGCCAAGGTTGGTCGTACCAGCAGTACCGGCATTGGCATCGAATGCAAGTTTGCTCATCGCATCCTTTTCGTCGCCCATGTCCTTGGCCTTGATCGACAGGTTGATCGCGCGGTTCTTGCGGTCAACGTTGATGATCATGGCTTCAACGGTATCGCCTTCCTTCAGTACGGAACGGATGTCTTCCACGCGGTCACGGGAAACTTCGGTCGCACGCAGGTAGCCTTCCACGTCGTCAGCCAGAGCAATTACGGCACCCTTGGCATCCATGGACTTGACGGTACCCTTGACGATTGCGCCCTTGTCGCTGCCAGCCACGAAGTTGTTGAACGGATCACCTTCCATCTGCTTGATGCCGAGGCTGATGCGTTCCTTCTCGACATCGATGGACAGCACCATGGCTTCCACTTCGTCGCCCTTCTTGTAGTTGCGAACGGCTTCTTCGCCAGCCACGTTCCAGGACAGGTCGGAGAGGTGAACCAGACCATCGATGCCGCCCGGCAGGCCAACGAACACGCCGAAGTCGGTAATCGACTTGATCGCGCCCTTGAGCTTGTCGCCCTTCTTGTGGTTGATCGCGAAATCGTCCCACGGATTGGCGGCGCACTGCTTCATGCCCAGGCTGATACGACGCTTGTCTTCGTCGATATCGAGGATCATCACTTCAACTTCATCGCCCAGGGAAACAACCTTGGACGGATGAACGTTCTTGTTGGTCCAATCCATTTCGGAAACGTGTACCAGGCCTTCGATGCCTTGTTCGATTTCAACAAACGCACCGTAGTCGGTCAGGTTGGTCACCTTGCCGAACAAGCGGGTGTTGTTCGGGTAACGGCGGGACAGGCCCACCCACGGATCTTCGCCCAATTGCTTGAGACCCAGGGAAACACGGTTCTTCTCTTGGTCGAACTTGAGCACCTTGGCTTCGACTTCGTCGCCCACAGCCAGAACTTCGGACGGGTGCTTGACACGGCGCCATGCCAGATCGGTGATGTGCAGCAGGCCGTCGATACCGCCGAGGTCAACAAACGCACCGTAGTCGGTGATGTTCTTGACGATACCCTTGATGGTTGCGCCTTCCTTCAGCGTTTCCATCAGTTTCTGACGCTCTTCGCCCAAGCTTTCTTCCAGCACGGCGCGACGGGAAACAACCACGTTGTTGCGCTTGCGATCGAGCTTGATCACCTTGAAGTCGACCAGCTTGCCTTCGAACGGGGTGGTGTCCTTGATCGGACGGATATCGACCAGCGAACCCGGCAGGAAGGCGCGCAGACCATTGACCATAACAGTCAGGCCGCCCTTGACCTTGCCAGAGATCACGCCATTCAGGATGGCGCCCTTGTCCAGCGCATCTTCCAGCTCGATCCAGGCGGCGAGGCGCTTGGCCTTTTCGCGGGAGAGCTTGGTTTCGCCGTAGCCGTTTTCCAGGCTATCGATCGCAACGGTCACGAAATCGCCGACCTTGACGTCGATCACGCCTGCGTCGTTCTTGAATTCTTCTGCCGGGATCAGGGACTCGGACTTCAAACCAGCATTCACGGTCACGAAGTTGTTGTCGATGCCAACCACTTCAGCAGTGATCACTTCACCAGAGCGCATTTCCTGGCGGGTAAGGCTTTCTTCGAAAAGGCTGGCAAAGCTCTCCATGGAGCCGGATTCGATTGCAGTAGTCATGTGATGGAATTTTCCATGCATTCCCTAACGCTGGCGCGAGAGGGCGGGTTATTTGAAAAAATTGCCGGCTTAGCCTTGCGCAAGGCCGGCGCTACACCGCCGCAAGCAAACCACTTGCGACAAGCGCGATAGTATAATGATTTCTCTTTTTCAGTTCAAGCAGTTAGTGCATTTATTTGTATGCACGAACATCGTTTATCCACTGTGGCAAAAATGACTAAAAACACCATGTTGATCGCACTCATCTTCACGATTCGGCAAGGTGGTGGACTCGCGTAGAAGCCACCCCTGCAGCGACAGCGCCGGATTCGCAAAATCCAAACACAATCTACTATGGTAGCTTTATTTTTTCTCGCAAGTTGCTGATATTCACAGTAAGACCGCTTAGCACCGCCCTCTTCTTATTTCCCTACCAAAGTCTATTTTTAAAAAAATGCTCCTAGCACAGTGCAGCCGATTATTGCAAGCATTTTCCCTTGCCGAAACCCGGAATCAAATATTGCCTTGGAGACATTGATGAAAATCGCATCGACAATTCGCCCGCTGGTCGCCGCATTGTTACTTCACCCCGCATGCTGGGCTCTGGATGGCGTAAGTATTGCCGGCGGAAGCAACCTTGACACTTCTGACAAGGATTTCGATTTCCTCCAGATATCCATCAGGGATAGCTTTAACGGCCGCTGGTTTGAAAGCAGCACCGGAAGCGTTGTCACGAATTGGGAGGCCAGCGTTACCCGTTGGAACCCGCAATCGCGTGAAAACTGGGTGGGGGCTTTGGGTGTCGCAGTTCGCTATGAATTCAGCAAAACCAGTGTCTGGGCCCCTTATATCGAATACGGGCTTGGCGGCGCACTGGTTTCCAACCTGAAAATTTCCGACAATCGCCGGTTTTCCACGCACTTTCAATTTGCCAATCGACTGGAAATTGGCAACCGCTTTGGGCCTGATCTGGAAAACGAGCTGGGTCTGGTCTTTTGGCACTACTCCAACGCCTACATCAAAGAACCCAATCCTGGCGTCGACTTTATCAGCCTGCGCTACACCCGCCGCTTCTGAATCGCCCGCACCTTCACGCTGGACAGGAACAAGCGCATCAGGCACCATTCGCTCATGCAACTGTGTTGCAATTGAGAATGAAACCATGAATTTCCCCAATTTTGCGGCCCGCCTGTTTGCCCTGTCCGCTTGGCAACGCCTGCTGCTCATCCTGCCCATGCTGGCACTGATCTGGCTGCTGACCGGATGGGCGTTGGCATGATCGAATTACGCAACCTGACTGTTTGCTACCGCAAACACCCGGCGATACACCATATCAGCGGATGTTTTGCTGCCGGCAGCCACACAGCCATTGTCGGTCCGAATGGCGCCGGCAAAACCACGCTGCTCAAGGCCATGGTCGGGTTATTACCCGCCACCGGCGACATCGAGATTCACGGTGAAGCCGGTTATCTGCCGCAACTGACCGAGCTGGATCGCCAGTTTCCGCTGACCGTGGCGGAGCTGGCACTGGCCGGCAACTGGCGCACGGCAGGCAACTGGGCACGCATTCAGCCGCAAGCGCGTGAGCAAGCCCACGAGGCGCTGGAGCGCGTGGGGCTGGAAGACTTCGCCACGCGATCACTGGCCACGCTTTCCGGCGGGCAACTGCAACGCGCCCGCTTCGCCCGCCTGATCGTGCAAAATGCGCCGGTCGTCTTGCTGGACGAACCCTTCAACAGCGTCGATAGCCGCACCCTCGATATCCTGCTCGCCGTGCTGGATGAATGGCACGGTGCCGGCAAAACGCTGGTCACCGTGGTACACGATCTGGCCCTGGCACGCTCGCGCTTTCCTTCCGCCCTGTTGCTGGCGCGCGAGGTCATTGCCTGGGGCGCCTGCAGCGAAGTGCTCTGCTCGGAAAATCTGGCGCGCGCCCAGGCGGCGATCCACGGACACGACGAAGACGAATGGTGCGAACGGCCATGACATTGAATGAACTGTTGCTCTCGCCCCTCACCGATTTTGCCTTCATGCGCCGCGCACTGGCCGGCTGCGTGGCACTTTCCGCCGGTTGCGCTCCGATCGGCGTGCTGCTGGTGCTGCGCCGCATGAGCTTGATGGGCGATGCGCTCTCTCATGCCGTCTTGCCCGGCGCCGCGGTCGGTTTCATCCTGGGTGGCTTTGCCCTGCCCTGGCTTGCCGGCGGCGGCGTGGTCGCCGGATTGCTGGTCGCGCTGCTTGCAGGGCTCGCCAGTCGCTTTACCGATCTTTCCGAAGACGCCAATTTTGCCGGTTTCTATCTGGTGGCACTGGCACTGGGCGTGCTGCTGGTTTCCAAGTGGGGCAGCAATGTCGATCTGATCCACCTGCTGTTCGGCTCGGTGCTGGCGGTGGACGATATTTCCCTGCAACTGGTCGCCGCGATCAGCAGCCTCACCCTGGTCTGGCTGGCACTCAATTACCGCGGACTGGTGCTCGAATGCGTCGACCCTGGTTATCTGCAGGCCGGCGGCAAACGCGGCACGCGCTACCACCTGGGCTTCGTGGCCCTGACCGTTCTCAACCTGGTGGCCGGATTCCAGGCCATGGGCACGCTGATGGCCGTGGGACTGATGATGCTGCCCGCCGCCGCCAGCCGCCTGTGGGCCGATACGCTGCCCGGCATGATCCTCAGCGCCTGGATCACCGGCCTCGTCGCCAGCCTGGTGGGCCTGATGCTGTCCTACCATCTCAGCCTGCCTTCGGGACCGGCCATCGTGCTGTCCGCCGGATTGGTTTATCTGCTGTCTCTCATTATTGCGCCGCATGGCTGGCACGGCCGCTGGCGTGCGCGCCGCCACAAGGAAAATTGACATGAAAAAATGGTTGTTGCTTCTGTCCGCCCTGCTCTGCCTGCCCGCCCTCGCCGCCCCGCTGCCGGTTGCGGCAAGCTTCAGCATTCTGGGTGATCTGGTGCAAAACGTCGGCGGCGAGCGCATCCAGCTGGTCACGCTGGTCGGCCCCGAGCAGGATGCCCATATCTTCCAGCCTACGCCGGCCGACGTGCAGAAGCTGGGCGGCACTCGTCTATTCTTCATCAATGGATTGGGCTTTGAAGGCTGGCAAAAGCGGCTGCAGCAGGCCAGCAACTATCGCGGCAAGGTGATCACCGTCACGCAAGGCATTTCGCCGCTGGCGATGAAGGATGAACAACACGGCCACAGCCTTGATCCGCACGCCTGGCAAGACCCGGTACGCGTTCAGCAGATGGTCAAAAATATTGCCGAAGCCCTCAGCACTGCCGACCCTGCCGGAGCCGCGGATTACCAGGCACGAGCAGCCAGCTACAGCAAGAAAATCGATCAACTCATGGCATGGGCTCAGCAGGAAGTCGCCAGCGTGCCGCCCGGCAAACGCGTGGTGCTGACTTCGCACGATGCCTTTGCCTATCTGGGCCAGCGCTTTGGTATCCGCCTGATTTCACCGCAAGGGGTATCGACCGAATCCGAAGCCAGTGCCAAGGACGTGGCCCGGCTGATCCGGCAGATGAAAAAGGAAGGCATCCGGGCGCTGTTCATGGAAAACATCAGCAACCCGAAACTGATCGAGCAAATCGCCCGCGAAACCGGCACGCAACCAGGGGCCAAACTCTATTCGGATGCATTGTCACGTGATGCGGCAACAGGGAATTATCTGGGAATGTACCGGCACAATATCGGCGCGCTGGTGGCCGGAATGAAGGAAAACAAGTAACTACGCATTGACTGGCGAGTTTCCTCAAGCCACCTGCGGCGTATTACTGCAATCCGCGCACACGCCTTTCACCGTCATTTCGATGGTGCGCATCACAAAGCCTTCCGGCAAGGCACTGGGCAATACCGGTGCCTGATCAAGGCAGAAGATGCGTCCGCACTGCTCGCACTGGAAGTGCGCGTGACAATGCGGCGCACGGGAAATGGAGAACCGGGTCACGCGATCGTCCGCGCTGATGCGGTGGACAATGCCGACCAATTCCAGCCAGTCAAATACCCGGTAAGCCGTTACCCGATCCAGCGGTGGGTCCATCAACTGCAAGACTTCCTGATGCGACAGCGGTCTGTTGGCTTCAATCAGCACGCTCAGCACGGCCAGCCGCGCCAGGGTCGCGCGGGCCTGCACCGCTTCGATCAATTCACGCGCCTGGTCGATGGCCGTTTTCACCGCGGCACCCGGCTCTGCCACCACGCCAGCACCTGCGCAACGGCTTGTTCGATATCGAGGTTCGAAGTTTCCAGCAGCAGCGCATCGGGCAATTGCATCAGGGGCGCGACGGCCCGGGCGCGATCGCGCTCATCGCGGGCTTCCAGTTCGGCGGTGATCGCGGCAAGATCGGCGGCTTCGCCACGCCCAAGCAGCTGCTTGTAACGCCGCTCTGCCCGCACCGCCGCAGTGGCGGTCAGAAAAATCTTGAGCGGCGCAGCGGGAAACACCACCGAGCCCATGTCACGCCCATCAGCCAACAGACCCGGCATTTGCGCGAATTCACGCTGGCGCGCCAGCAAGGCCATGCGCACCGCCGGCAACGCAGCCACAGTGGAGGCGCCCACGCCCATTTCCTCGGTACGGATCGCCAGGCTGACATCATCGCCAGCCAACAGGATGCGTTCACCTTCGAACACCACATCCAGCCTGGCGGCAATACCGGCGACAGCGGGCTCATCCCGCCAATCCACGCCCTGGCGCCGGGCAGCAAGCGCGGTCAGACGGTACAGCGCGCCGGAATCAAGATAGTGAAACCCCAACTCGGTCGCAACCCGCTGGGCAACCGTGCCTTTGCCGGAAGCGGAAGGTCCATCAATGGCAATAACCGGTACAAACTGATTCATATTTCTAATATCCAGAAGAAGGCTTGCCCCACACGCTGCGGGCATCGCTGGCGCGCTCGAAGAAACGGTACAACGCATCGGCGTCCGCCGCTTCGACCAGCGCCGTGACCTCGGCAATTCGGGTGGCACAACGCTGCAGGTCCGTCAGGACAGCCTCGCGATTGGCCAGCGCGATATCGCGCCACATTTCCGGATGCGACCCTGCGATGCGCGTGAAATCGCGAAAACCGGTCGCGGCGAATTCCAGGCAAAGTGCCGCATTGGGTTTGTCGAGCACCGCATTCATATAGGCATAGGCCAGCAAGTGCGGCACATGGCTGACGGCGGCAAAAATGCCGTCGTGCTCGGCTGCCGGCATCTCATGCACCAACGCGCCGCAAGCCTGCCACAGCGCGTTGACCCGGGCGACCACGGCCGGATCGGTTTCGGCAAAAGGCGCGAGCACCACGCGCCGGCCCTCGTACAGACCGTAGGTGGCGGCCGATGCACCGGAAAGCTCGGAGCCGGCGATAGGATGCGCCGGCACGCAATATGCCAGATGCCCAGCAAGATGCTGGCGGAACAACGCGCAAACATCCTGCTTGGTCGAGCCGCCATCGCTAACAATGCAATCGGGCGCCAGATTCGGCGCAATCGCCTGCATCAGTGCGCCCATCTGACCGACCGGCGTGCCGATAAACACGAAATCCGCATCAATGACCGCACTGGCCGCATCCTGGCTGGCGGCATCGATCACGCGCAACTCCAGCGCACGCTGCAGGTTTTCCGGCGAGCGCCCGACACCGACCACTTGTTCGACCAGTCTGGCGCGCTTGAGCGCCAGGGCAAAAGAGCCGGATATCAGCCCGGTTCCCAGCAAGACCAGTTTCTTGATTGGTTTCATCCCGGCCCCGTTTACAGCTTGCGGCCAACGGCCGTGGCAATGGCGGACAAAGTCACCATCAGTTGTTTCAACTCCTGCGGCGACAGCGCCTGATCGGCATCGCACCAGGCTTCGCACGGGTTCGGGTGCATCTCGATCAGCAGGCCATCGGCCCCAGCGGCCACTGCGGCTTGCGCCAGCGCCGGCACCATCCAGGCCTTGCCGCCGGCATGCGAAGGATCGACGATCACCGGCAGATGGGTTTCACGCTTGAGGACCGGAATCGCGGTGATATCGAGCACGTTACGGTAGGCAGTCTCGAAAGTACGGATGCCGCGTTCGCAGAAGATGATGTTGTGGTTGCCGCCGGCGGCAATATATTCGGCCGACATCAGCCATTCGCTGATCGTGGCGGACAAGCCACGTTTGAGAATCACCGGCTTGTTGACCCGGCCGACTTCTTTCAGCAGATCGAAATTTTGCATGTTGCGCGCGCCGATCTGGATCACATCGACATCGTGCTCGATGAAGGTATCGAGCATGCGCACATCCATCAGTTCGGTCACGATGGGCAGATTGTGGCTGCGCGCGGCCTGCTGGAAGATTTCCAGCCCTTCCACCCCCAGCCCCTGGAATGCATACGGGCTGGTGCGCGGCTTGAAAGCCCCACCGCGCATCATGCTGCAGCCGGCCGCAGCCACGGCATCGGCGGCAATATCCATCTGTTCTTGAGTTTCGATCGAACACGGGCCGGCGATCACCTGAATCTGCTCGCCACCGAGCGGGATGCCGCGGATATTGATGATCGAGCCTTGCGGATGGGTATCGCGCGAAACGATCTTGTACTGCTTGACCACGCGCGTGGCGCGATCCACGCCCGGCATCATTTCGAAATGCGCGGGAGAGAGCTTGCCCTCATCGCCAATCGCGCCAATGATGGTCAGTTCCGCACCACGCGAGACATGCTCCCGCAGGCCGGCTTCGCGGATCTTGCTGACGACTGCATCGACTTCGGTATCGGCTGCGCCGTGTTTCATCACGATGATCATGAAGTTTCCAGTGAATTGATTGCGTCGAAGCCGGTTATTTTATCAGCCGGCAGGTGTGCTGCGTGATTCAGACTTCTTTCAAGCCGCGCCAGCAGACCAGCAAGGCCAGCAGTGACGCAACCGATGCCAGGGAAAACAGCCAGTTGCCACCCAGACTGCTCCAGAGTAACCCCGTCAGCAGCGTTCCCAGGCTGCCGCCGATACCGAAAGTAAAAACGATATAGAACGCCTGCCCTTGCGTCTGGTGTGCCGGGTCAAACAGGCGATGCACATAGGAAATGGATACGGCATGGTGAACACCAAAGGTGAAGGCGTGCATCAATTGCGCCACAATCAATATCCCAAGCCAGCCAGTTCCCCAGCCGATCATCAGATACCGTACTACAGCCACACCCATGGCGCAGAGATACATGGAGCGGGCGCGAAAACGGCGCGAGAGGCTGGGCATGAACCAGAAAAGCAGGATTTCCGCCATCACGCCAAGCGCCCACAGCCAGCCCAGGGTGCTCTTGGCGATGCCATGTTCATCCAGATGAATCGAGTAGAAACCGTGCAGCAAGCCGTGCGCCGCGCCCATCAGCAAGCAGCCTACGAACAAGGCCTGGATTTCAGTGCGGCGAAAGATGGCGGCCAATCCGCCTGAAGAGCGAGTGTGCGTTGGCGCAGCGGGTGCATCGGGCACCCACCAGACCAGGATAGCCACGCCGGCCATCACCACCACGACCAGCCGTGGCATGGTCTGCACGCCAAAGTGTTCCATCAGGTAGCCACCGATCAGTGTGGCCACCATGAAGCCGATCGAGCCCCAGGCGCGCAAGCGGGCATAGCTGCCACTGTCACCCTTGAGCAGCGACATGGTAATGGCCTCGACCTGCGGTATCGCCGCACTCCAGAAAAAACTCGCGACAAAGATGGCCGCGAACATCCAGGAGATATCCTGCGTTACCAGTAGCACGATAAAGCCGACAAAGCCACCCATCCCGGCGATGCGCAAAATCATGCGTCGATGGCCGAAATGATCGGCGCACCAAGCCCAGAGCGCAGGCGCGTAAATGCGATTGATCTGTGGCAGCGAAATCATCAGACCGATGATCGACATCGGTACGCCCAGCGCGCGCAGGTAAGGCCCCCAGAACGGCGAGAATACGCCCAGGAACGCGTAATAAACGAAAAAATACGCTGCAATGGCGCGCAAACCAGGGTGAGAGAGCATCAGAAATTGCCGCTTCGGTGAGTTTTGGAAGTCTGCTCGACAGGCAAGCTGCGCCAGTTGAGCAGCAGCGCAATTAACGACGCCAAGGCAGACAGGGTAAACAGCCAGTCTCCACCCAAGCCTTCCCACAGGTAGCCGCCCAGGACACTACCGAGGCTTCCGCCCAGACCGATACCCAAAACAATGTACAAGGCCTGCCCGGTGGTCCGGTATGCCTCGCCAAAATGGCGATGTACATAGGCCACCGCCATGGTGTTCTGAATTCCATAAGAAACGGAATACATCAGCTGGGCAAGCACCAGCACCGCCATCCAGTCCGCACCCCAGGCAATCATCAGATAACGCAGCACGCCGCAAATCATGGAAAAAAGATAGAGTGAGCGCATCCGGAAACGCCCGGAAAGATGAGACATGAACCCGTACAGGATGCCCTCGACGAGCACCGCAAGCGACCATAACCAAGCCATCGTGCTTTTCCCGACACCGTGCTCCCCGACATGGATCGAGTAAAAACTCAGCAGCATGCCCTGACCGACACCGAGCAACAGACAACCCAGCAACAGCATCCAGACTTCGCGTCGGCGCAGGATGGACATCACTCCCGCCTGTTTATTGCTCGCCATTCTGACCGCGCTTGGCCTGGGTATCCACCAGCACGATATCGCCATGCAACCCAGCACCAGAGCGCCGGCATAAGGCAGGATTTTTATCCCGAACCCGTCGATCAGATAGCCCACGATCATGGTGACCAGCACAAATCCCAACGAGCCCCAGACCCGCAAG
>JAGTRM010000039.1 GCA_018261735.1 Pseudomonadota bacterium | reverse complement strand
TAATGGGCAGGAGCCGACGGTCGAAGATATTGCTCTCCTGGTGGGCAAGGATGTCGAAGACGTGCGACGGGTGATGAACCTGAATGAGCGCGTGGCGTCATTGGATGCGCCGCTGGATATCGATCCGATGCTGACGATCGGCGAATCGATCCCGGACGAGCAGCATGACGGCCCGGAAACCCTGCTGCAAAACGCCGAGATCGAACGCTATGTCTGCGAATGGCTCAAGCAGTTGTCGGACAAGCAACGCATGGTGATCGAGCGTCGCTACGGGCTCAATGGCTTCGAGATCTGCACCCTGGAAGATCTGGCAGCGAACCTGAGCCTGACGCGCGAACGGGTGCGGCAGATCCAGATCGAGGCACTGGAGCAATTGCGCCGTATCCTGCGCCGTTACGGCGTATCACGAGATGTACTGTTTGAGACATCACGCTTTTCTTAGAGGAATGCTTCGCTGCCCAAGCTGATGGGGCGTGGCCGAAAAAACCACAGCCCCCTCAGACAGCGCGGGCTCGCTACCTGGACGAGGTATCCGTGGATGCGTGGTTGCGCCGGTCAGGAGCAAGGCGAGGAAAAGCAATGGTGAACGTGGCGCCATTGCCGGGCGAAGAAGTTACCGCAATCGTGCCGCCCATGGTCTGGGTGACCAGGTTGTAGACAATATGAAGGCCCAACCCGCTGCCGCCGGAACCACGCTGCGTGGTAAAGAACGGGTCAAAAATCCGGTGCATGTTTTCCGGCAGGATACCGCGGCCATTGTCTGAAAAAATTATCTTGACCGCGCCGTGCTCCATACTGGCCGAGATGCTCATGGTGCCGGGCTGCCCCGGCTCGAAGGCATGGTGCAGCGAATTGGTCACCATATTGGTAATGACCTGCGAAAGTGCGCCGGGATAGCCATCTACCTCGATTTTTTCCGGGCAATCGATCTTCATTTCAATCGCGCTGTGCTTGAACGCCGGGCGCAAGCTGAGAACAATTTCCTCGATGTACTCGCCCAGCTCGAAAACCCGGCGCGCCTCGGACGTCTGGTCGACAGCCACTTGCTTGAAGCTTTGAATCAGTGCAGCGGCGCGCACGGCATTGGCCTGGATCAGGCTGGCCGACTGCATGGCAGTTTCGGTATAGCGCAAGACTTCCGATTTTTTCATGGTGCCGGCTTCGACCCCTTTCTGGAACGCCGAAGACTCTTCCGACAATACCGATGCCCCGGTAAGGATCACGCCGATCGGCGTGTTGATTTCATGGGCTATGCCCGCGACCAGACTGCCGAGCGAAGCCATTTTTTCTGACTGCACCAGAGTGGTCTGGGTTTCCTTGAGCTGGCGATAGGCGGTTTCCGCAGCATCCTTGGATTGGCGCATCTCGTCTTCGGCTGCGCGCCTTTTGTGCAGATCCTCAAGCAGGCGTCGGGCGATGCGGTTATAGCCGCTGGTGACATCGGCAAATTCGACATAATGGCAATCGGGAAGACGCAATGCTGCGTCCGAGATGCCTTCCTCCGTCTGGTCGGCAGCACGTTGCAGCATGTCATGCAGTTGCCGCAAGGGACGAACCAGCAGAACGGTCAGGCTTCGGCTCAGTGCCAGGACGATAACGCTGACAAGCAGCGCGATTTCGATCAGTTTTTCCAGCACGATCTTGTTCAATTGCTCATTCATCGGATCTTCGGAAAGCCGGAAGATCACCTTGCCGATCGGGCGCTGGAAATTGTCCTGGTAAAAAACGTTGAACTCGATGTCGCCTGCTTTTTTCTCCGGCAGCGCGTTAAGCCGCTCGATCTGGCCCTGGCTCGTCAGGCCGCGCCCGGCCACCAGTTTGCCGCTGTTTTCGATCACGATCTGCCTGATCTTGGGTGAGAGCATTTCGGAATCAAGAATGCGGTCCAGCTGGTAATCGTCAAAATTCCAGAGTGGACCCGGCAGCGAAGTTTCAAGCCGGCTGCGCAAGGCATCACCCGTGTGCTTCAAATCATTGGCAAGCTCAGTACGGCTGCGCCAATACGAATAGGCACCCGATGCGCCAAGCACCGATGTGACGACAATGACAAAAAAAACAATCAGACGGCGACGAACGCTGTTCATGTAGGTAACGGGCCTGGATGGTCAATTCACTCTAGCATGCAGTAAGGAAGATTGTTGTCAGCCGTGAACGTTGTGCACAACGATTTCGGCCAGGCGGGTAAGCCTGCCGTGGAAAAAATGCCCAGTCCCGGGAACCACCACGATGGGTAGATGCTGTGGGCGCGCCCAATCGAGCACTGCAGCAAGCGGGATCACTTCGTCTTCCTCGCCGTGGATGATCAGTGAGTTGGACGGAACGGCCGGAAAATCGTAACGCGAGATGGCCGGGCCCACCAGAATCATGTTCTGTACTTCGTCATCCGCCAGGCGCTGGCGTAGTTGCGCCTGAACATAGGTGCCAAAAGAGAATCCCGCCAGCATCAGCCGGTGTACGTGCGGGTTTTCATGGCGGGCAACCGCCAGCACGGCGGCCATGTCGTCGACTTCGCCAACGCCGCGCTCATGCATGCCTTCCGAGTTGCCGACGCCGCGCAGGTTCGGGCAGTAACAGACATAACCGAGGCGGGACAGCGTCTTGGCCAGGGTATGCACGATCTTGTTGGTGAAGGTTCCTCCCTCGGTCGGATTGGGATGGGCCACCAGCGCAATGCCGTGGGGGTATTCCGTGGCGGCTGCCAGCCGCAGGCACTCCAGCCGGCCTGCCGGACCGGCGATATCGATCAATTCAAAACTGGGGGCTTTGCGGGGCGTCGTCATATTTTCAGGCGCTCCACGATGCGGCCGTTCATGAGATGCTCATTGATGATGTCGTCGATATCCTCTTTGTCGACATACTGGTACCAGACTGCCTCGGGATAGATCACCAGTACCGGCCCCTGATCGCAGCGATCCAGGCAGCCTGCCTTGTTGATGCGCACCTTGCCCGGGCCATTGAGTTTCAGTGCTTTGACGCGATCCTTGGCATAGGCCTGCATCTCGGTCGCGCCACAGTTGTTGCAACAGGTTTCCCCGGCTTCGCGCTGGTTCTGGCAAAAAAAGACGTGATACTTGAAGTAGCTCATGGCGTGCTCCATCAGTGGCGGGCAATCGGGGAAAAATGGGCGGTTACGAAGAACGGCAGTTCACCTTCGCGATCGGGCTGGATCGACTCGACAAGCCGGATATCCTGCACCTGGCAATCATGGAAAAGCGTCTGCGTAAAATCAACGATTTGCTCAACGTGATCCCCGGGAGACAAGGGCCAGACAAACCCTTGCCAGCGCTCGGCATCTTCCTGTGATGAGAGCGTGATGCGGATCTCGTCGTTTTCGTGTGCGGCAATGACCGCGACCGGGGTGCGTCCCTTGCTGCGAATGGCACGGATGGCGCTGCTGGCCAGGAGTTGCAGGCGGGTTTCCAGCAGGATGGTTCGGCCGTTTTCCTGTGCCGCCAGCCAGCTTTGCGGCGCGCGCGGCAAGGCCAGGACGGTTGCACCCGTAGTCTTCAGTTGTTCTCCCAGATTCTGGGCCAACGCCATGCCCCAGTTATCGACCGCGCCCCCGAGCTTGATCTGGGGCGGGGCAGTCTCGGGCTGCAGTACCGCGCCGACGATGAAGCGCAGCCAGGCTGATTCCTCCTTGACTTCGAGGGGGGATGGCGTCAAGTCGAACAAATTGCTGGAACTATTTTGAAGCGGTTCAACCAAAGCGGTTTTTAAGCGTATTTGGCGGGAAGGGCTGATGGCGGCGAGCATGTCGCTTGAAACCAGTTCCGGTGCCAGGCAAGCCATTGCGTCGGCTGCCAGCACACCATGCTGGCGCAGCAGATTCAACACGGTCTCGGGCGAGGAAAGCATGCCGGGCAAACGGGCGCCTTTGTCGCTGCCCGCGACGATGATAACGGGGATGGCAAACAGCGTGGCATGGTTATTCGCATCCGCGGGGGCGCTTTCCACTTCATCGCGCAAGGCTTGCCAGAGCGTCTGCCATGCCTCCAGGGCCGGCGCCTGGTTAAGGGCTGCATTTAGCGCAGCGTGGTCATTGGCCGCCAGCAGATCGGCGATCTGTGCCTGGAGCGCAGCGCGTTTGTTGGTGATGGCCAAAGCGTCATGCTCGGTCATGAGCGACATCAGTTGGCGGATGAGCGGGTTGCGGGCATTGACAGGTGCGTAGTTGCGCGGATCAGGCAAGGACATGATGGCGAACATTTTTTCAGTTTTTGGGAATGATTATTATACCCGTGTGTGCGCAAACAACACGCAGGGAGTTGTCCGCCCGGAAGTGGTGCGTTTTAACTTGACTGTGCACCACTTTAGCCTTAAAGTTGTGGAAACTTCAGGTTGTGGCAAGTTACATCTTGATAGTTTCTCCTTTGTAGATGTTGTTGATAAGCCCGGAACGCAGCCCGTTTCGGGTTTTTTTTTGGAGTCTGAGAATTGAACCAGTTCAAAACGATTGATTCGCAAATACTGGCGGCACTATCCAAAGAAGCACGAAATGCACCAAGACGGCGCATGAATCAGAATTTCCATGTGGATGATCAGGCGTTATGTCACCGCATGCTCAACGCGGTCGAACCGGACAGCTATGTTCCACCGCACCGGCACCTGTCACCCGACAAAGCGGAAACGATCATTGTCCTGGCGGGGCGGGTAGGGGTTCTGGCGTTTGACGAGGCCGGGCAGATTACGATGTTCCGTATCTTGGCGCCCAATAGCGGAACGGTCGGCGTGGATATTCCTGCGGGGGTCATGCACAGCGTGGTTGCGCTGGAGCCGGGCTCGGTGTTCTTTGAAAGCAAGGCCGGCCCCTATTTGCCGCTCGCCCAGGAAGAAAAAGCATCTTGGGCGCCGAGTGAGGGAAGCGAAGCGGCGAAAGAATATCTGGAGTTCATGCGCGCGTGCTTCAAGCCCTGAATCGTTGCAAACCACTAGACAACAAAAAGCCCGGATCGGAAGTTTCCGGGCTTTTGCATTGATGCGGATATCAGCAACGTTGAAGTAACAGCGCCTCTTCCTGGATTGAGTCAGGCTCTTTATTTGAGCTTGACCACAGTTCCCTTGAGTGCAACGCCGGACATCAACGCACCGGCATGGCATTCGTATTCGGTGCTGCTGGAAAATTCGTCTTTCTTGTAATAACTCTTGATGCTGACCACTGCGTTACCGCCCAATTGCAGGGCTTTTTCCTTCAGGCTGACCAATGCCGATAGCATGACCCAACGACAGGCTTCTTCATCGCTTTTGTTGAAGGCGTTGGTTTTCTTGTTGGTGGTGTACTCACCCAAGCGCTGTTCAATGGCTGGCGTTTTCTGATCGCCGAAGAAAAAACGCACTTCGGTGCCAATCTTGTCCTGATAGTCGGCCATGTTCGTTATATCCTGAATCGGCAGCTTGTACTCGGTATCACGAGCCTGAGCGGGCAGGGTGGCGAAGAGGGCTGTCAGGGTGCAAACGGCAATGATGGAACGCATGCAGAACTCCTTGTTGTGGTTGGTTGTTATGGCTGAGTGCGGAAAATCAGCGAGGTATTGATTCCGCCAAAAGCAAAATTGTTGCTCATCACGTATTCGGTCTGGACATCGCGGCCGCTGCCGGTGAGGTAATCGAGCGCTGCGCAACGCGGATCAACATTCACGAGGTTGGTTGTGGGCGCAAACCAGCCTTCGCGCATCATCATGATGCTGAACCAGGCTTCCAGCGCGCCACAGGCACCGAGGGTATGGCCCATGTAGCTCTTGAGCGAGCTGATCGGCATGCGCTCGCCGAACACGCTGTGGGTGGCATGGCTTTCGGCTACGTCGCCGTGATCGGTCGCGGTGCCGTGGGCATTCACGTAGCCGATAGCTTCCGTTGGTATCTTGGCATCGGCGAGTGCCAGCTTCATCGCGCCGGCCATGGTTACCGCGTTGGGCTGGGTCACGTGCGCGCCATCGCAGTTGGTGCCATAGCCCACCAGCTCAGCGTAAATCGTCGCGCCGCGCGCCTTGGCGTGTTCGTATTCTTCCAGGATCAGCGTACCGGCGCCTTCGCCGATCACAAGGCCGTCGCGCTCGGCATCGAACGGGCGCGGCGTGAGTTCCGGGGTGTCGTTGCGCGTGCTGGTGGCAAACAGCGTGTCGAACACGGCGACTTCCGAGGCGCACAACTCTTCCGCGCCACCGGCGACCATCACATCGGCATGGCCATACTTGATCGCTTCATAGGCATAACCGATGCCCTGGCTGCCCGAGGTACACGCGCTGGACGTGGTGTGCACGCGGCCGGTCAGGCCGAAAAACACTGCGATATTGACCGCCGTGGTGTGGCCCATCATGCGGATGTAGCTGGTGGCGTTGATGCCCTCGGTGGTCTTGTCGATCATCATGCGACCGAAATCGCGGATCGCAGCCGGCGATCCGGCGGACGAACCGTACGAAACGCCGGTGCGCCCACTCGTCAGCACCGGATCGCCCAAGAGGCCGGCATCGGCCAAGGCCAGCTCGCAGGCGCGACAGGCCATCAGCGCTACCGGACCCATGCTGCGCGTGCGCTTGCGATTGTAGGTCTCTGTCGGCAGCTCGAAGGCGGCAACCGGTGCGCCCAGATTGCTGTTGAGTCCGGCATATTCGGCCCATTGCGGCATATGGGCAATGGCATTCTGGCCCGAGCGCAGGCGTGCAGAAATCGTGGTCCAATCGTGGCCCAGCGGGCTCAAGCCGGCCATGCCGGTGACAACGATGCGTCTCATACCATGCCTCCATTGACCGAGATCACCTGCCGGGTGATGTAGGCCGCGTCCTTGCTCATCAGGAAACTCACCGTGGCGGCGACTTCCTCGGGTTTGCCCATGCGCTTGGCCGGGATCACTTTCAGCGCTTCTTCCAGCACATGCGGCTCGACCATTTCGGTATCGATCAGGCCTGGGGCCACGCAGTTGACGGTGATGTTGCGCTTCGCGAGCTCCACCGCCAGCGCCTTGGTCGCGCCGATGATGCCGGCCTTGGCCGCACTGTAGTTCACCTGGCCGCGATTGCCGATGATGCCGGAAACGGATGACAGGGTGACGATGCGACCAGGCTGGCGGGTCTGGATCATCGGCATCACCAAGGGGTGGAGCACGTTGTAGAAACCATCGAGATTGGTGCGCAGCACGCCATCCCATTCGGCGTCGGTCAGAGCCGGAAACGCGTTGTCCGCAGCGATGCCGGCGTTGCAGACCACACCGTACGGTGCGCCATGCGCGGCCACATCTGCTTCCAGCGCTGCGCGGGTAGCGGCGCGGTCGGCAATGTCGAACTGCAGCAGGCGAGTCTTGCAACCCAGCGTGCGAACTTCCTGAGCCACCGCTTCGGCGTATTCGAGTCGGCTGTGATAATGCACGGCCACGTCGTAGCCATCGCGCGCCAGACGCAGGGCGATGGCACGGCCGATACCCCGGCTGGCGCCGGTGACAAGAATGGTCTTGCTCATGATGTTTTAAGGAACTCCTCAAGATTGTCTGGCTGATACACGGTCAGCGTGGCCTCGGCATGCAGCCGGCCATCCGGGGCCGTGATGCGGCAAGCCACTGCACTGACACCGTTGTTGCCATCGATTTCACGCTGGATATGAATATGCAGGGTTTCGCCGGCGTGGAACCAGGGGGTGTGGCTGGTGTATTTGCGCGTGCCGAGCAGAAAACCGATGCGCACCGGATCATTGACCTGTCGCGCGGTCCAGCCAGCCAGTGCGGCGATGCTCTGGGCCATGTATTCGATGCCGACCCAGCCGCCGACGCGCTGGCCGTCGCAAAACGGCGAATCGGGCCGGAGGGTGACCTCGGCGCTTAGCTGGTCCGTGCCGACTTCCAATACCCGGTCGAGCAGGATCATCGGCGCATTATGCGGGATAAGTTCGGCAATGGGGGGTAAGGTCATCGGGTCAACACCAGGGCGATATTGTTGCCGCCAAAGGCGAAGGAATTGCTGATCACCGCGCGCACTGTACTCGATGTAGAACCCGGCGCAACAAACGGCAGCGCAGGCAGGGCAGGATCGGGCACGCCGTCCCAATGGTGCGGTGGCAGGCGGCCAGCCTGATCGGTCAATGTGAGCCAGCACAGCCCGGCTTCGATCGCGCCGGCTGCGCCCAGCGTGTGCCCGGTCAGCGGCTTGGTCGAGCTGGCCGGTACGCCCGGCAGCAGTTCTGCTACCGCGCGGCTTTCCATCGCGTCGTTCTGCTGCGTGGCGGTGCCGTGCAGGTTGATGTAACCGATGTCCGCTGCAGCAAGTCTGGCGCGTTGCAACGCCTTGCCGATTGCGAGCTTGGCGCCGTTAGCGCTGGGGTCCGGCGCGGAAATATGGTGACCGTCCGAGCTTTCTCCCCAGCCGGCAAGGCAAACCGGGCCGCTCTCCCGACTCACGATGAAAAGCGCAGCGCCTTCGCCGATATTGATGCCGCGCCGGTTGGCTGAAAACGGGTTGCAGGGCGCATCATCGATCGATTCCAGCGCGGCAAACCCGGCCACGGTAAAGCGGCACAGCGTGTCCACGCCACCAGCCAGTACCGCGTCTGCCAACCCCGCCTGCAACAGGCGCGCTGCGCTGGCGAGCGCCTTGGCGCTGGAAGTGCAGGCGGTCGAGATCACATACGCCGGGCCGGTCACGCCCAACTCGGCGGAAAGAAAGCGCGCCGGGCTGCCCAGCTCCTGCTGGGCGTAATGGAAGCGCTCGGGGAAGCGGCCTTCCTGGCACTGGAACTGGTGCGCCTCTTCGCTCTCGGCCATGCCGGTGGTACTGGTGCCGAGAATGACGGCGATACGATGCGCCGGTGTTTTTGCCTTGAGTGCCTCAACCGCAGGCCGAATCTGTTCGAGGGCATGCAGAAGCAGCGCATTGTTGCGCGAGCGTAGCTGCATCGGATGGTGATCGAGTGCTGGCAATTCGGCATCGACCAGGCCCAGCGTGCGCGGATGGCACGGACTGTATTGCTCGGTGCTTCGCATGCCGGGACTCGTGCCGGCGAACAACTGCTCGCGCACGGCTGCGACGCCATCGCCCAGTGCGCAGATTACTCCCAGATGATTCAGATAAGTCTTCATGTCTCGCTGACCGAATCGAGTATCAGTTGGTAGCCGTCGCGGTGGTGAATCAACACGCTGCGGCCCGCCCACGGCGCGCCGGCATCATACTTGACCTCGATCACAGTTTCCTTGTCTTGTTGCAGCAGACGCTGGCGCTGACCCGCGGCGGTGGTCTGCTCCGTAATCTGCCAGCCAACCGGCATTGCGTTGACGAGCGCATCCAGTGGCGCGTGGGTCAGCAGCAGGTCGTTGGCGATGCGCTGTTCCGATAGCCCGCGCGGCAGGTGGCCCGGGCCGGTCTGCAGCTTGTGCCCGTCATAGCTGAAACTGTAAACGCGCAGGCCCATGGCCAGACCCACCACCTGCAGCCCGTCGGGGCCGGATTCGAGTACGTTTTCGAGCACATGCGTCTCGCCGCGCCAACTCAGTTGCATGCGCTGTTGCGCCACCTGTGCCGGCCCCAGCGCTGCCGGATCGATTTGCAGCAACGGCAGGTCGCCCCAGCGGGTGCAGGCGTTGAGCAGCAGGCTGGCAAGCAACACGCACAGGTTTTTATGCAGTGATCTCATGCTTGTTGCCCCGGTCGGAAAACCAGTGCCAGTGCCCAGACCAGCAACACGCCCAACAACATGGTCAGGCCGAAGCTTTGCAGGGCCGGCGTGCTGCTCAGTGCGAGCAGGCCGAACGAGAGCAGCGTGGTGCCGGCGGCCAGCGTGATCGCCAGACGGCCGCGTCGGTCTTGCGGGTTTTCCTGCAGAAAAATGCCGTAATCGACACCCATGCCCAGAATCAATAGCAGCGCGACCAGGTTCAACAATTGCAGTGGCTGGCCGAACAGGCCATGCAAGGCCAGGGTGAGCACGCTGGCGGCTGCAGGCGGGAGCAGGATGCGCCAGGATTCGCGGCGGTAGCGGGGGAACAGCAAGACGATCGTTGCCACGTAACCGGCGAGCAATACCCAGGATAGTAGTACCCGGTAGCGACCGAACAGGCGGGAAATCTCCGCCGGTTTATCGATCCAGCGCACGTTGGGGGCATCCAGTTCTGCCAGTGCGGTGGTCACTGCAGGATCACTCAAACCTTTGAGCAGAACCATGCTACCCACTTGTCCAGCCGGCCCCTGGCCGAGCCAGAGATGACGTGCGGCATCGGCCACCGGGCTGACCTGCCAGTGCGCGAAATCCAGCAGCGGCGCTTGGGCTGGCTTGATCCAGCCAGCCGGAAGACCGAGTTCGCTGGCCAGTTGCTCGCGGGCTGCGACAAGCCGGGCCTGCAACTGCCGGTCGGCTTGCTGGCGCGCTTGCGAGGGCAGCCAGCGACTGATGGCATCGAAGCCACTGAGCTGGCCACGACGTACGAATCCTTCCAGTTTTTCCGCCAGGGCCTCTTCGCGCTGCAGGACAGTTTCGGCATCGGAGCCGGTGACGATGAACATCTGCGCCGGACTTGGCAATCCGAGTATCCGATTGGCGGCGACCTGATCGGCCAGCAATTGCGGGTTTAGTCCCGCCAGCGAACGGATATCGTCGTGAACCCTGAACCGGGTCGCGCCTACCACGACCAGTGCCAGCAACAGGATGCCGGAGATGATGATTAGCGGACGCTTCGGTTGCCAGTTGCGCGGGCTATGCAGATAGCGGCGGGCTAGCCAGCTGGGGTTCATGCGCACCGGTCCGAGCAGCGGATACCAGAGCATGACGGCCAGCCAGGCGGCGATGATGCCGCTGACGGAAAACACGGCCATTTGGATCAGTCCGGGGAAGGGCGTCAGCGCCAGCCCGAGATAGCCCAGTACCGTGGTCAGCATTGCGAGCAGCATGCCCGGCAGCAGATGGCGATAGCGTTGCAGCAGCGGCGTATCGTCTTCCAACGCGTGAACCAGGGCATGCAAGGCGTAATCTTCTGCAACACCGACGAGGCTCGCACCGAAAACCAGCGTCAGGACATGCACCTTGGGAAAGAGGGCAAAAGCCAGCGCCGTGGCTATCAAGGTGCCGACTCCCAATGCCAGGCAAACCAGCAGCGGCGCTTGCCAGCCGCGCCAGACCAGAAACACCAGCAACAGAATGCCGGCGGTGCTACCCAGGCCGATGACCGAGATTTCCTGCTGTGCGGTTTGCGTTGCTGCAGCCGCATGCAGGATGACGCCGGCACGACGGATCTCAATGCCGGGATTGCTTGCGAGGACAGTGGCGCCAATGGTATCGAGCGCCGGCACGATCTGTTCCTGCAAATCGAAGGAGAACGCGCTGCCCGGCAATTCGCGCAGCAACACGGCGTAATGCATGCCCCCCGCTTCGGTCATCAGCATGCCGTTTTGCGGACGCACCCGCGTACCGGCGGCGAGCTCCAGCAGCCAGTGGCTGTAATGTCCGAACGGATCGTCCTGCCAGGCGAGCCCTCCTGCGGAAAACGGCGAGAAGGCAAGGCTCATGGCCTGCTCGAAGGCAGCCTGCGGCGTTTGTTTTTCCAGTTGTTCGCGGTCTGCAACGGTCAGCAACCCTTGCCGGTAAGGGGCGTAGAAATCGCGCAAGCCGGCCATGTCGCCGGGAAGATCGCGTGCGTGCAGCGGCAGGCCGGCCATCCTGCCGGCGTAATCGCGCGCGGCTTGCATGGCTTGGTTGGCATCGCGGTGCCCGACCAGGATCACCAGCTGGCGCTCGCCCTGCTGGGCGAGGCGACTGAGTGCGGTTTCCGCCAGCGGATCGCGCTCGTTGTGCGGCAGCAGGGCGAACAGATCGCTGTCGATGCGGGATCCAAGTGTGTCGCGCTGATGCCACAGGCTGGCTCCGGCCCAGAGGCTCAGCAGCAGGAGCAGGCCGGCCGCGAGCCGGAACCAGGCTGTCTTACTCAAATTCGGCCACCTCGGCGGCTGAGAGCGTGCTTGCTGTCGACACACGGCGGAATTCAATGCGCGTCAGATCGCCGCTTTCGGCCTTGAGCACGACTTCTTCGGCTGTACTGCTGCCCTTGAGTTCGATGCGCTGGATCAGGCGCGCCAGGGCAGACTCACGCGGCGTCAGTTGCAGCTCCCAGCCGCGCTGGCCGTCGCGGCGTTGAAGGGAGCCGGTATGGCTGAAATAGCGCTCCAGCGTGGCGAGGTCACCGGCAAACAGCGAGAACAGCACGCTGCCGACGGTCTTGACCACCGGTTCCTTTTCGGCCGAAAGACGCATCAGGATCTGCTGGCCGTCTTTCTGCACGATTTCCTGCCGGCTGATGCGCAGCGTGCCGGCGATGGGTTTTTCGGTTTTCCACAGCACGCCGCGGGTCTTGTCGACCAGCATGCGCCCGCTCGACTTGAGCGGTTTCTTCAGACCGGCGAGTTCTCGTGTCTGCACGAATTCGCCGCGCAAGACCGGGGCATCGCTCAATTGTTGCTGGATGCGGGTGATCAGCTCATCGGCGCAAGCACTCATGCTGGCGAGCAGCAGGGTCAGTGTGATCAGGCGGCGTCGCATGGCACGGGGACTCCGAGTTTATCAAACAGGATGGCTGGGGAGACGAAGCACATCGACATCTGTGGCAGTTTCACCGCGACCTGCACGGTATGGCCGCGCGTCAGGCGCTCGCCGCTTTGCGCATCGCGAATTTCATAGTTGATCTTGAGCCGGTGCTCCCATTCCATGAGCGTGGCGCGGATCACGATGCGCTGCTGGTAAACCAGCGGACGGACATAGCGTACGGCCAGGTCGATCACCGGCCAGGCATAGCCCGATTCGCGCATCTGCGGGTAGTCGTAATCAAAGCTTTGCAGCAGCGCCGTGCGCGCGTATTCGAAATAGCGCGCGTAGTTGCCGTGCCAGACGACTTCCATCGGATCGAGGTCATGGAACGGAATCTGCCACTGCACCTCGGCTTTACGATGTGGCATACGGGCTCCAAGTATGGGCGTGCAGGTCGATGAGCAGGCTGCGCAGCAGCGGCTCGAGCGCGACATCTTCCTCGATGAACGGGATGCGCGCGTTCAGGTCGGCGAGGAAAGCAGTGGCTTCGGCCTGCAAGGGCAGCGCGCCTTCCGGACAACGTTCGCGCAGGGCGATGCCCTGGCGCACGGTGATCAGCAGTGCCACGACGACCTGTTCGGTTAGCGTGAGCACGCGCAGGGCATCGCGTGCGGCGATGGTGCCCATGCTCACCTTGTCCTGGTTGTGGCATTCGGTCGAGCGCGAGAACACGGACGCTGGCATCGTGTGCTTGAGCGCTTCGGCGGTCCAGGCCGACACGCTGATCTGCAGCGCTTTCAATCCGTGATTGATCGCCGCGCGCGGTCCGCTGGCGCCTGAGAGATTGGCCGGCAGGCCATGGTTGTAGCGCGCATCGACCAGCAGCGCCATCTGGCGGTCGAGCAGGTCGGCAACGTTGGCAGCCAAATTCTTCAGGCTGTCCATGGCAAACGCGATGTGTCCGCCATAAAAATGCCCGCCGTGCAGCACGCGCTCGCCGATGCCGTCGATGATCGGGTTGTCGTTGGCGCTGTTGAGTTCATTGCTGATCATGGTGCGCAGGAAGGGCAGCGCGTCTTCGAGCACGCCGATCACGTGCGGCGCGCAGCGCAGCGAGTAGCGGTCCTGCAGGCGGTGGTCGTTGCGGCTGGCCCGGCCTTCACCCAGATCGGCGCGCAAGTTGCGGGCGACCTGCTGCAGACCCGGATGCGGCTTGACTGAGAACAGCGTTTCGTCGAAATGATGCGGATTGCCGCCGCTGGCCACGACTGCCAATGCGGTGATGCGGGTTGCCAGGCGTGCCAGTTGGTCGGCGCGATCGAGCGCGAGGCAGGCAAGCGCGGTCATCACCGCGGTGCCGTTCATGATTGCCAGGCCTTCCTTGGGCCGCAGTCGCAATGGCGTCAGCCCGCAGGCGGCCAGTGCCGAACGGGCGGGAATGACCTCGCCCCGGAAGCGTACCTCGCGCTCGCCGCACAGCGCGGCGGCCACGTAGGAAAGCGGCGTCAAATCGCCGCTGGCGCCGACCGAGCCTTCGGACGGAATCAGCGGCAGGATGTCGTGTTCAAGCAGCGCCTGCAGTTGTTCGAGCAGCGCCCAGCTCACGCCGGAATAGCCACAGCTGAGCGAAGCCAGCCGGGCGGCAAGAATCGCGCGCGTGGCTTCTTCGTCGAAGTGTTCGCCCAGCCCGCAACCGTGGTATGTGAACAGGTGGTGCGGCAGTTCGGCGACGAGTTCGGGCGGGATGCTGACGGTGCAGGAATCGCCATAGCCAGTGGTCACGCCGTAAATCACGCCATCCTCTGCGAGCAAGCGATCGAGGAAGGCGGCGCCGGCGTCGATCCGCGCGCGCAATTCAGGTGCAGGATCAAGAATCGCGCGGGCTTCGCGGCGGGCGATGCGCACGATGGCGTCGGGGGGCAGCGGCGTGGCGCCGAAAGAAATGGTTTTTGTCATGACAAGGTATCGCGGTCAGCCGGGCTAGGCGCCCAGAATGGAAAGAAATTGAACCACTGCAACGGCGCGGCGCGGCACTCGGCTTCGAGCAGCCGGGCGTAATCGGCAACCAAAGCTTGCCCGGCTTCGCGCCGTCCCTTGCGGGGAAGTCGAACTTCACCGGCGAGGGGGGTGATGGCCAAGTGATAAACATCGCCTTGCCGGCTGCCCAATACGGCCAGTAATGGGCATTGGAAAATGCTCGCCATCAACCAGGGTCCAAGGGGAAAACGTGCAGGCGCACCGAGAAAATTGCAGCTCACGACTTCCTTTGCGTTGGCGACGGGAATGCGGTCGCCGGCGATCACGACGAATTCACCGCGATCGATGCGCTCGGTCAGCATCATGGCGACCGCGGTATCCAGTCCGGTGATATGGATCAGGTTAAGTGCAGCATCCGGGCTGGCTTCGTGCAACATGGCGTTGAAGTTGCGCGCATGTTCGGTATGGACCAGCACATTGATGCGGATATCGCCCCGGGCCCGGGCCAAGAGTCGGCACAGTTCGAAATTGCCAGTGTGTGCAGTCACCAGCACGGCGCCCTGGCCGCGCGCTAGCAGCGCCTGGATGTGTTCTTCGCCGCTGAGTGTATGCCGAATGGCGTCGAGCGTAGTTGGCGTGGTGATGACCAGTTTTTCCAATAGGGTCTCGGCAAATGCACCGAAATGGCGAATCACTTGCCATGTGGTCGGGCGTGGCGTTGTGCCACCGCTGGCAGTATGCAAGCGCTGCAGGTAATCGCGCGAAGCCTGGCGAGCCGGTGGCTGGCGCCAAACATACCAAGCCAGTACCGGCCAGGTGCAGATCCGGAACAGGCGCAGACCGCCGAACCGGTACAAGGCCAGCAGAATGCGGGTGCCAGTGTGCGAGGTGGTTTCACGCAGTGTTGCCCAATGCATCAGGCTTCTCCTCGTAACAGCCGCCACAATAAGCGCGGAGAACGGGGCAACATGCCGAAAAAGAGCCGGGTATGCATCAGGCTGATGCGCAGGTTGTCGTGCAGTGCATCGAAGTGCGAAACACCATCGAGCGGGTAGTGCACGCGGGTCGGGCGGTTGACGATTCGGATACCCGCCCAATCCATGCGTACCAGAATTTCAGTGTCGAAATCCATGCGTCGACCAATATGGCCGTTTTCTGCCACGGCCAGCGTGGCAGCCAGCGGATAGAGGCGGAAACCGCACATTGAATCGCGGATGCGTAGCGACAGCGTGTTGATCCAGACCCAGACATGCGTGGCATAGCGCCCGTAAAGCCGCGCACGAGGCACCGAGGCATCGTAAAGCGGATAGCCGCAGATCACCGCGGCCGGCTCTGCCCGGCTGGCGGCGACGAAATCCGCAATCGCACCGGTATCGTGCTGACCGTCGGCATCGATCTGCAGCGCATGCGTGAAGCCTGCCTCATGCGCTGCCTGCATCCCGGCCAGCACCGCGCCGCCCTTGCCCTGATTGACGGGCAGGCGCCGCAGCGTGACGATTTCAGGGTATTCGGCTTGCAACTGTTCCAGTACCTGCCGGCAGGGCGTATCGCTGCCGTCGTCGACCAGCACGCAGGGCAGGCCCTGTGCGAGCACCTGCTGCACGACCATGCCGACCGCGTGTTCGTGGTTGTAGACCGGGATCAGCGCGCAAATCTTCATGCGGTCTTTTTGCCCAGGCGAATGCGGCCGCTCGAATGCTGGCCGGATGCGGATTGATAGCGAAACTGCAATTGCTGCTTGGTCGGCAGGTAGTCGAGCGCGAGCTCGATCTGGCTGCCAGGACGAATGATCTGCTGGAACTTGATCGCATCCATGCCCTGGAATTCGCTCGGGGTTCCCAGCAAGGCGCTGCCGAAATGTACGGCCCATTCCAGTTGGGCGACGCCGGGCAGCACGGGCAAATCAGGGAAGTGCCCGGCAAAACAGGCGAGTTCCGGAACAAGGTCAAGCTGCAGCACTATGCCCGTAGCGGTTGCTTGCTGTTGCACCACATTGGGCAGGCGCGGCTTTTCGGCAAAGAGACCGGCCAGTGCCGAATCGGTGGTTTTTCCCATGCTGTTGACCGGCAACTGGGAGACGAAACGCCAGCGCCGGGGCAGGGCGATGCGTTCGAACTCGCCGGACAGTGCCGCGCGCAGCGCCTGGCCGAGCGCGAATTTCCCGATGTCGGCAAGGGCTGCCTGGCCGGAATGTGACAGCACGACCACGGCGGCCAGCACGGTGCGCGATCCTTCCAGCGGCACGATGCGAGCTTCGCCGATCCAGTCATGTGATTGCAGACTCGTTTCCAGCGCGGTGAGCGAAATGCGCTTTTCCTCGATCTTGACGATGCGGTCATCGCGCCCAGCCAATGCAAAGCCGCTGTCGGTAAGGCGCGCTCGATCGGCCGTGACGAACCAGTTGGCATCGGGCAAAAACGGCGAGCGCACTGCAAGGCATCCGCTGGTTTCGAGGCGCACGTCCACGCCGGGTTGCACGGTCCAGTCGGCGGCCGGGTCGCTGCGACGGGCAATGCCGCCGGTTTCCGAGCTGCCGTAGATTTCGGTCACGACTGCGCCCAGGCAGTCGCGTGCCGTCAACGTGGCGCTGGCCGGCAGCGGCCCGCCGGAGGAAAACACATGCCGGCAGTGCGACGGCGCCGGCCAAGGGAGTTCGCGCGGCAGGCGCTTGAGAAACGCCGGGCTCGAGATCAGCGCGAAGTTGCTTTGGCGGCTGAGCAATTCTTCCGGGTAGGTGATTAGGCTTGCCAGTTCCCGTTGTCCGCGTGCCAGCGGCCACAGGATGCAGAACAGCAAGCCGTACAGGTGCTGATGGCTGACGGTGGAATGGAACGCCAGGTCGCGGGACAAGCTTGTGCCGAACACCTTGTCCAGTACCTGTACTTCGGCATCGAGCTGGTGCAGCGCCTTGACGATGCTGACCGGCGCGCCCGTGGTCCCGGAGGTGAAGACTTCGACTGCGGGCTGGCTGTCCGGACAGATGCGCAGTGCCGCAACCGGCCCGTCCTGTGGACAATCGCGCCGGGCGGCAGCGGCAAAATCGCCCAACAGCAGCGCGCGGCGTTGCTGCAGATGGTGCGTGGTGGCAGGCGTTGCATCACCGGGCAGGATCACACAGCGGCCATCCTGCCAGCAGGCCAAGAGCCAAGTAGCGAACAGGCGCGCATCGGCGAGGAATAGCGCGGCAGGCCCGGCCGGCTGGCGTTGCAACCAACTGGTAGCGCGTGCGACATCATCGCGCAGTACCGTGACGACGCCGTGATCCTCTTCGGTTGCAAACAATTGATTCAGTGCATGCATCTCAGCCATCAATGCCTCTGCGCACGCGTTGCCGGATCAGCCACTCGCCGGCAAACATCAGCCCGGTCAACAGGTAGGAAATCGCGCCGTTGTAGAGCGTCCAGACCATGCGCGCCTGCTGCGTAGTCCACAGCGCGATCAGCCCATTCACGATAAAGAAGATGCACCAGGCAATCGTGACCTTGCGCGTGTAGACAACCGCCGCCGGCGGCAGCTCTGGTTCGCGCAAGCGGGCGATGCGCTCGATCACGGTCTGTCGCGCGCGCAGGCTCAGGCCGAATAGCGCCAGGAACGCAGCATTGACCAGTACCGGATAGAACAGCACCGGCAGTTCATGCCGAGCGAATACGGCGGCAAGGCCGAGCGCGGTGGCCCCAAGCAGCGCCCAGCGCGGCAATTGCAAGCTGCCCGCTCCGCGCCAGGCGAGCGGAACCAGCAGCAAGCCGGCAGGCCAGAACGGCCAGCCTTGCACTTGCGCAAGCCAGAACCAGGCCGGGATCAGGAGGCCCGGCAGCAGGGAAAACCAGCCGGGCATCAGGCTTGGTAGAGTGCGTAGACGGCGTCAACCACGTCCTGCACGGTGCGCACGGTCTTGAACGTTTCCGGCTGCAGGCGTTTGCCGGTGTGCTGTTTCAGCTGCACCATCAGGTCAACGGCATCAATGCTGTCAATATCGAGGTCTTCATACAGACGTGCCTGGGCGGTAATCCGGGCCGGGTCGATTTCGAAGGTTTCATGCAGCGTCTTGGCGATCCAGTCGTGGATTTCCTGTTTTTCCATGTGCTTCTCTTACTTGGTTCGGTGGGTGGTGACAAACGCGGCCAGCGCCGCGATCGAGGTGAAATGCTGACGGGTTTCGGCCGAATCTCCGGCGAGGCTCAGCCCGTAGCGGCGCTGCAGCGCCACGCCGAGCTCCAGGGCGTCGATCGAATCGAGCCCCAGTCCATCGACAAACAAGGGTGCATCGGTATCGATGTCCGCAGGCTGGATGTCTTCCAGATTCAGGCTGTCGATCAGCAGCGTCTTGATCTCGGCGATCAGCTTATCCATGTTGTTCTACCTCTCCGTAGAAATAGTTTTCCAGGTACTCGGTCAGTCGGCGCGAGTGGCGAGCAGGTTCGTCCGAGCCGGTGATCTGGCTGGATGGCGGCAGATCGTCGAGTACCGTGAGTTCAAAAATCGGCTTGCGCGGCGGCACCTTGTACCAGGGCTGGCCTTTGGTCAGAAAGGTTTCCGTGCAGGTGATGATAACCGGAGTGATGGCCAGATCGCCCCGGCAGGCGATATTCGCGGCGCCGCGCTGAAAAGTCGAGCGGTGGCTCGGTACGGTGCGCGTGCCTTCGGGGAAGATGATCAGGTTGTTGCCGCTGCGCACCGATGCAAGACCAGCCTCGACGAGTTCGGGGCCGCTGGCATTGCTGATGAAACCGGTCAGCGATACCGGGCCCCAGGTGAACGGATTGCGCCACAGTGCAGCCTTCACGATGCAGTCGGGGCGATGCACCAGCGACATCAGCATGACCACGTCGATCAGCGAGGGGTGGTTGGCAAGAATCAAAAGCCCGCCGCGCGCCAGTTTTTCTCGGCCGTGAATTACGCAGCCGATGGCGCCAGTCAGTCGCATCAGCGCGACATGCAGCCGGAAGCTGTGGTGAACCAGTTCCCGGGTCAGGTATTGGCGCCGGTGCCGGCCGGGAATCAGAATCAGCAGCGGCACGGCCGCACCGGCAATGCCCAGACCACCGACACCGAACATCACAAAACAGAATCCGGTAGCCATTACCCGCCAGAGGCGACCAACGTTCAGCATGATCCGCCAGCACGTTGCCAGTGCAGGGCGCCGGAAGATGCGCACCAGACGGGTTGCTGCGGATCGATCAGAAAGCGGAAGAGATCGAGCAATTCGGGCAGGTTTCTTGAAGCAGGAACCGCTGGTTGAATGCTTGGCGTAAATTCGTCACTGGCAACGAGCTCGGCAGCCCAGGCAAACGGGGCTTGCGGCTCGTCCGCGTAGCTGGCATAGCAATCAGGCAACATTTCATCGCAGGCGATGATCAGAACCGATGCCAAGCCATCGGCCAGCAGACCCATTGCCTCGGTCAAAAGTGCGGATGCTGTCGCATTACTGCCTGCGAGCGCCGTGACATTGGCATGGCAGCCGTTGGCAATGGTATAGAGCCCGAGAGTGGCGTTATGCACCGAGAGGCTGAACGATTGCGGGGAAACGCTCTCTTCGTCGAGTAACTCGCGGATCAGCCCTTGCGAGCGAAGCGCTTCGCCATGACGGGAGGCAAAAACGACCGGGGTGTCGGCCGGTACGTCACAGGAAACGGCTGCGAGGCATTCCAATGCCATGCGGCCGAGCCGCATGGCCCGGCGCCGCAGCAATGGCGGCAGGCATGCGGCTGCGGGCGCACCGTCGCCAACTGGCAGCCGGGGATCCGCGCGCCAATCGAGCCAGTCTTGCCGGCTTTCCAGCCCCGGCGCCCATGCGGCCCAGTTGCGGATCGAAAAACCAGGCGCTGCGCCGTAGGGTGGATACATAACTTTTAAATATAGGATATTTACAATATTTTGCAATTCTAACAGAGGCGATTGCGAATACTGGCAATTAGCTCGGTAATGAATTCTTGATGTGTTGTAAGCTGTTGACACGCTTTCGATTGACGATGATTTCCCAGATGAACGACAAAAATCCGTATGTGCAATTTGCGATGTCGGATGGATTCAGATCGTTTCACGTTCACTGAAGCCCACCAACGGCTCAGTCGAGCTATCCAGGATTTCAGTCCGCAAAACCCGGGCGCTGGATGGCCCGTGCTGGGCCCAACTTGCCAAGGCATTGACCGCTTCTTCCGGTCCTTGCGCCTGAATCTCGACACTGCCGTCAAACCGGTTTCTGACCCAGCCCGTGATGCCAAGGAGATTGGCTTCGCGACAAGTAAACCAGCGAAATCCCACGCCCTGCACCAGTCCGTAAACACGAATCCGTTTGGCGATCATACGCACCCTCTGAAAACTGTCTCCAGAAACGTACAGAGCACGAAGAACCAATTGCTTGGTGTTTTCGTGCCCTGCGTGGCGGGAAAGAGCTGGCTGTTTACTTGACGCGCATACCCGGCTTGGCACCCTCATCCGGGGTCAGGATGTAGAGACCGCCATCGCCGCCGGCGGCCAGCACCATGCCTTCGGACAGGCCGAACTTCATCTTGCGCGGGGCAAGATTGGCGACCATCACGGTCATGCGGCCGACCAGGTCTTCCGGTTTGTAGGCGGACTTGATGCCGGCAAATACGTGGCGCGTTTCGCTGCCGATGTCGAGCGTCAAGGACACCAGCTTGTCCGCGCCCTCGACCGCCGTGGCGTCGACAATCTTGGCCACGCGCAGGTCGATCTTCATGAAGTCGTCGATGCTGATCGTCGGCTCGATCGCGGGGATTTCATATTCGGGTTTGGCTTGTTCGGTCACGGCAGGTTCCAGGCTTTGTTTGTTGGCTTCGACCAGCGCGTCGACCTGTTTCGGGTCGATGCGGGTCATCAGGTGTTGATAGGTGTTGATCGTATGGCCGGTGAGCAGCGTGCCGGCGTCGCTCCAGACCAGCGGGGCGATGTTGAGGAAGGCTTCGACTTCCGCGGCGAGCTTCGGCAGTACCGGTTTCAGGTAAATGGTGAGCAGGCGGAAGGCGTTGATCAGCACCGAGCAGACTTGCTGCAACTCGGCATCGCGGCCTTCCTGCTTGGCCATTTCCCAAGGCTTGTTCTGGTCGACGTACTGGTTCACTTCATCGGCCAACGCCATGATCGTGCGGATTGCCTGACCGTACTCGCGTGCTTCAAAGGTCTGGGCGATTTCGTCCGAGGCGGCTTGCAGGCGGGCCAGCAGCGGCGAATCGTTCAAATTGGCTGCCAGTTGGCCGCCAAAACGCTTGGCGATGAAGCCGGCGGCGCGGCTGGCGATATTGATGTACTTGCCGACGAGATCGGCATTCACGCGGGCGACGAAGTCTTCCAGATTCAAGTCGATGTCTTCGATCTTGCTGTTGAGCTTGGCAGCGTAGTAGTAGCGCAGCCATTCGGCGTTCATGCCCTGGTCGAGGTAACTTTTTGCCGTAATGAAGGTGCCGCGGCTCTTGCTCATCTTCTGTCCGCCGACGGTCAGATAGCCGTGGGTGAACACGCCGGTCGGCGTGCGCAGTCCGGCGTATTGCAGCGTGGCCGGCCAGAACAGTGCGTGGAAGTAGAGGATGTCCTTGCCGATGAAGTGGTACAGCTCGGCTGTCGAATCCGGTTTCCAGTATTCGTCGAAATCGATTCCAGCCTTGTCGCACAGGTTCTTGAACGAGGCCATGTAGCCGATCGGCGCATCGAGCCAGACATAGAAGAACTTGCCCGGTGCATCCGGAATCTCGAAGCCGAAGTAGGGCGCATCGCGCGAGATGTCCCAGTCGCGCAGATCACCTGCCAGCCACTCCTGCATCTTGTTGGCGGCTTCTGGCTGCAGCGAGCCCGGTCGCGCAGTCCACTCCTTGAGGAAATCCTGGCAGGCGCCGAGCGTGAAGAAATAATGCTCGGACGATTTGAGCACCGGCGTTGCGCCCGATACGGCGGAGTACGGGTTCTTGAGTTCGGTCGGGCTGTAGGTCGCGCTGCACACTTCGCACGAATCGCCGTACTGGTCCTTGGCGCCGCATTTAGGACACTCACCCTTCACGAAACGATCGGGCAGGAACATGTTCTTTTCCGGGTCGAACAGTTGCTCGATGGTGCGGCTGACGATCTTGCCGTCGGCTTTGAGTGCGGCGTAGATGCGGTAAACGAGTTCCTTGTTTTCCGGCGAGTGCGTGCTGTAGTAATTGTCGAAGGCGACATGGAAACCGGCAAAATCGGCCTGGTGTTCGGCGTTCACGCGATCAATCAGCTGCTCCGGTGTGATGCCGGCTTTCTCGGCCGAGAGCATCACCGGCGTGCCGTGCGTGTCGTCCGCGCAGACATAGTGGCAGGTGTTTCCGCGCATCTTCTGCATCCGTACCCAGATGTCGGTCTGGATGTATTCGACCAGGTGACCAAGGTGGATGGCACCGTTGGCATAGGGCAGGGCGGAGGTAACAAGAATCTTGCGCGTCATGATGGCCGGATCGGGAGCTGATGAAAATGAAGCGCAGATTATAGCGCAGCTCGCGGCTTGTGCTCTTGCCGACTTATTCCGAAGATCGGCATGCTCTCTAGCCTGATAAACTACGGTTTTCCCCTGACCGTTGAATGGCATGAGCACTTTGCTCCAGTTTGATTCACTCTATCTTGTCGGTACGGCATCGTTTACGGTCTCTGGCTACCTGATTGGCGCTCGCAAGCGCTTCGATCTGCTTGGTGTGGTGATTCTGGCGTTGTTGACGGCCATTGGCGGCGGCATGATTCGCGATGTGCTGGTGGCGCGCATGCCGCGCATTTTTATTGATGCGAGCCCCCTCTACATTATCTTTGCGACGCTCGCTTTGGCCTGGATGATCAAGCTGCATCGCAAAAACAGCGGCTTGCTCTACAAGTTGTTCATCGTGGCGGATTCGATCGGCTTGGTGGCGTTCAGCATTGCCGGTGCACAGGTTGGAATTGAGTTGGGTGTGAATACTTTCGGGGTTTGCATGCTGGGTTTTGTAACGGCGATCGGTGGCGGGCTGGTGCGCGACATGATGGTCAACGATGTGCCGTTCATCTTGCATGAAGATTTTTATGGCACGGTTTCTCTGCTGGTTGCCGGGGTCTGGTATGGCCTGGCTGGCATGAAAATCGGCGGAGCACCGGCCATGTGGTGGTTGTTTATTTGCGGACTGCTGCTGCGGCTGGTGGCCCATTCGCGCGAATTGCGTTTGCCAAGGGTGAAAGAATGAGTTTGCCAAGGGTGAAAGAATGATTCTGCCGAACGAGCGCGGGCAACTGGCGCAAATTTTACGCGAGCGGCTGGCTGCCGGAGGCGCACCCCTGGGGCACGATATTTCCAGTGCCAAGGCCGAGCGTTTTGCTGCGGTGCTGGTGCCGCTGGTGCTGCATCCGCAAGGCCCTACGATCTTGCTGACCCGGCGCGCCGCGCACCTGCCGGCGCATCCTGGGCAAATCTCCTTTCCGGGTGGTGCGCATGAAGATCACGATGTGGATCGGATAGCCACCGCACTGCGCGAAACCGAAGAGGAAATCGGCCTGGCGCCGCACTATGTCGAGGTGGTGGGCCTCTTGGGCGAGTACCAGACTTCCAGCCGTTTTAGCGTGACGCCGGTTGTGGGCTTGGTGGCGCCGGGTTTTCAGTTGTGCCCGGACCCGTCCGAGGTTGAAGAGGTGTTTGAGATCCCGGCTGCCGTGCTGCTTGATCCTGCCCGCTACGAGCGGCGCTGGGTGGTGCGGGACAGTATGCGCATCAAATCGCACTTTCTGGATTACGAGGGCCGCTTGGTCTGGGGCGCGACGGCTGGCATGCTGATCGGGTTTGCCCGCTTGCTCGGTGCTGTGGGAGAGCCGGTGGAACGCGATGATCTGGTGTATTACCCTTGATCGGGTAAATCGCTGTCGCAAAAGGAAATAGTGCCTTAGTCATCAGAATGTAGCTTTGGCGTGCTAAAATCCACGGTTTCCCAAAGTCCTTAGAATCGATCCATGACCCGCGCTATCCGTAATATCGCCATTATTGCCCACGTTGACCACGGCAAAACGACCTTGGTTGACAAACTTCTGCGCCAATCCGGCACTTTCCGCGACAATCAACAGATTGACGAGCGGGTAATGGATTCCAACGACCTGGAAAAAGAGCGCGGCATTACGATTCTGGCCAAGAATACTGCCATCGAATACGAAGGCGTGCATATCAACATCGTCGACACCCCGGGTCACGCCGATTTCGGTGGCGAAGTGGAACGTGTGCTGGGCATGGTCGACAGCGTATTGCTGCTGGTTGATGCTGTTGAAGGCCCGATGCCGCAAACGCGCTTCGTGACCAAGAAAGCCCTGGCGCTGGGTCTGAAGCCTATTGTCGTGATCAACAAGATCGACCGCCCGGGCGCACGTCCGGACTGGGTGATCAACCACACCTTCGATCTGTTCGTGAAGCTCGGCGCGACTGATGAGCAGCTGGATTTCCCGATTGTCTACGCCTCGGCGCTCAACGGTTATGCCATGCTCGATGCTTCCGAAACTTCGGACAACATGCGCCCGCTGTTCGACACGATCCTTTCCCACGTTGCACCGCCGGTCGGTGATCCGGAAGCGCCGCTGCAGCTGCAAATCGCCCAGCTCGATTACTCGACCTATACTGGCCGTCTTGGCGTTGGTCGCGTATTGAACGGCCGCATCAAGCCGGGCCAGCAAGTCGTGGTGATGAACCACGAAGAACAGGTGGCGCAGGGCCGCATCAACCAGGTGCTGGGCTTCCAGGGCTTGGAGCGCGTACCGGTTGAACAGGCCGAAGCGGGTGACATCATCATCATTTCCGGTATCGACGACATCGGTATCGGCCTCACCATTTCGGACAAAGATAATCCCATCGGCCTGCCGATGTTGACCGTCGACGAGCCGACGCTGAACATGGATTTCATGGTGAATACATCACCGCTGGCCGGCACCGAAGGCAAGTTCATCACCAGCCGCCAGATCCGCGACCGGCTGACCAAGGAATTGCTGACCAACGTGGCCTTGCGCGTCGAAGATACCGAAGACACCGATATTTTCCGTGTCTCCGGCCGGGGCGAGCTGCATCTGACCATTCTGCTGGAAACCATGCGTCGCGAAGGTTTCGAGCTGGCCGTTGGCAAGCCGCGCGTGGTGTACAAAACCATCAACGGTGAAAAGTGCGAGCCGTATGAAAATCTGACCATCGACCTGGAAGACAGCAATCAGGGCACGGTCATGGAAGAACTGGGTCGTCGCCGTGGCGAATTGACCAACATGGAATCCGACGGCATGGGCCGTACCCGCCTGGAATACCATATTCCGGCGCGTGGCTTGATCGGCTTCCAGGGCGACTTCATGACCATGACTCGTGGCACCGGCCTGATGAGCCACGTGTTCGATGACTACGCACCGGTCAAGCCGGATATGCCTGGCCGTCACAATGGCGTGCTGATTTCGCAAGAAGGCGGCGAAGCCGTGGCCTACGCGCTGTGGAACCTCGAAGATCGCGGCCGCATGTTTGTCAGCCCGGGCGACAAGCTGTATGAAGGCATGATCATCGGCATCCATAGCCGCGACAACGATCTGGTCGTGAACCCGATCAAGGGCAAGAAGCTGACCAACGTGCGCGCTTCCGGTACCGACGAAGCCGTGCGCCTGACCACCCCGATCAAGCTCACGCTGGAATCGGCCGTAGAATTCATTGACGACGATGAACTGGTCGAAATCACCCCGGTCAATATTCGTATCCGCAAGCGCTTTCTGTTGGAGCATGAGCGCCGCAGAGCGTACAAGGCTGCTGAATAAGCAACGCAATTCAACTCCCCGCTGGCCGGGGAGTTTTTACATCGGGAGGTGGCTGGCATGGCAGGATCTTTCGACAAGGTGCGGCTGGATAAATGGCTGTGGGCCGCGCGTTTTTTCAAGACCCGCTCCATGGCGACAGATGCTATCGAAGGTGGTCACGTGCATCTGAATGGTGAGCGGATCAAGCCGGCGCGAATGGTGAAGCCGGGCGATATGCTGCGTATCCAGGCCGCGCATGGCGAATTTGAAGTCACAGTGCTGGGGTTGGAAGAGAAGCGTGGCCCGGCGGAAGTGGCGCGAATGCTTTACGAGGAAACGCCGGAAAGCATCGAAAAACGCGCCCGAGTTGCCGAAGAAAAAACACTGGCGCCTCAGTTCGATCATCCAGACGTGCGTGGCCGGCCAACCAAAAAGTGGCGGCGCCAGCTACACTTCTTTGAAAGAAAGAATACTTGATTATGACGGGTAGCCGCTGACGATAAAGGGTGTGGTGATGAGGCGCTTGATTGTTCTGCTGGCAAGTTTGCTTGCCGCGTGTGGCGAAGTAAAAAACCCGGTATTGCCCGGTTATATCGAGGCTGAATTTACCCGCGTTGCCGCGCCGATCGCCGGGCGATTGGTGCAGCTCTCGGTCAGTAAAGGAGCCGAAGTCAAGACAGGTGCGCCGCTCTTCGTGCTTGAGGCTGACAGCGAGCAGGCCGTGGTTGACGAAGCACAAGCCCGCGTGCGCCGAAGCACAGCGCAGGCGGCCGATCTGGCCAAGGGCAAGCGCCAGGATGAGATCGCGGTGCTGGAGGCGCAACAGGCCGCAACGCAAGCGAGCCTTGCCTTGGCGCAAAGCGATCTGCGACGCCAAAGCGAGCTGGCGCGTGCCGGTTTTATCAGCGGAGCCAGTCTGGATGCCTTGCAATCCAAGGTGCGCGCCGAACAGGCACGGCTGGCCGAGGCGATAGCCCAGCTCAAGGTGGCCAGGCTGGCAGCGCGGGAGGATGCCCGCGTGGCGGCCGGTGCCGATGTGGCAGCGGCGCAGGCGCAATTGGCGCAAAGCCGGTGGCGTCTGGATCAGAAGGTTGTCAGTGCGCCCGTTTCTGCGCGGGTCGACGATACGCTTTACCGTGTCGGCGAATGGGTAGCAGCCGGCAATCCCGTGGTCAGTCTGCAGGAGCCGGGGGCAATCAAGGTGCGGTTTTTTGTGCCGCAAGCGAAGCTCGTGCAATTTCCTGCAGGCAAAAAAATCCAGGTCCGTTGTGATGGCTGCAAGGCTTTTTCGGCCAAAGTCAGTTTTGTGGCCAAGAGTGCCGAATTTACTCCGCCAGTCATTTACAGCAAGGAAAACCGTGCCAAGCTGGTTTTCTTGGTCGAGGCTATCCCGGAATCGGGGCAAGTCTTGTCGCCCGGCCAGCCGGTGGATATTTCGCTGGACGCACAACCGTGAGTGATGCCGAGTTCGCCGTTGATGTGCAGGACTTGACCAAGCGCTATGGCGACAAGGCCGTTGTCGATGCGCTTTCCATGCAGGTTCGGCGCGGCGAAGTGTTTGGGTTTCTGGGTCCCAATGGCAGCGGCAAAACCACCACGATCCGCATGATGTGCGGTCTGCTCACGCCCGATGGTGGCACCGGCCATACCTTAGGTTACGACATCTTGCGCGAGGCGCAGGCCATCAAGCGCGAAGTGGGTTACATGACGCAGCGCTTTGGCCTGTACGAAGACCTGAGCATTCGCGAAAACCTTGATTTCATCGCGCAAATCTACCAAATGGACCAACGTCGGCAGCGGGTTGATGCATCGCTGGAGCGGTTGGGTCTGCAGGCGCGGCAGCATCAGTTGGCCGGCGGGCTTTCCGGCGGCTGGAAGCAGCGTCTGGCGCTCGCTGCGTGCATGCTGCATGAACCCCGGTTGTTGCTGCTGGATGAACCCACGGCCGGGGTCGACCCGAAAGCGCGGCGCGATTTTTGGGAGGAAATCCATAAACTCGCCGCCGCAGGTATTACGGTTCTGGTGTCGACCCATTACATGGACGAAGCGGAGCGCTGCCATCGCCTGGGTTATATCGCCTACGGCCGCTTGATGGCACTGGGTACGCCGAAAGAGTTGGTGGAAAACAGCGGTTTTGTAACCTGGCGTGTAACCGGCGAGGAACTCAATCAGCTGGCGGATGCCCTGCATGGCCGGGTAGGGGTGAGCATGGTGACGCGCTTTGGCAATACGCTGCATGTCAGTGGAGAAAGTGAGCCGGAACTGGATGCTGCAATCGCCCCGTTTCGATTGAACCAGGCCCAGCAATGGATACCGGGCAAACCGCAGCTGGAGGATTTGTTCATTCAGCTGATGGGCAAAGCGCAGGATAACTTCAAGTGAGGATCTGCTTGTTTCATCAAGGCGGGGCGAGGTGGTCGGTATGAATGGTTTTAGCGTGATCCGGCTGTGGGCGGTCGTGAAGAAGGAATTCATCCAGATCCGGCGCGACCGGCTGACCTTTGCCATGTTGGTCGGCGTGCCGTTGATGCAGTTGATGCTGTTCGGTTATGCCATTAATGGCGATCCCAAGCACTTGCCGACCGTGGTGGTTGCGCATGAACAGAGCCCCTTTGCACGCAGCGTGGTGCAGGCGTTGATCAATACGGGCTATTTCGATGTAACCAGCACTTCGACCAGTGATCGCACCGCGGACGAATTGTTGGCGCGGGGCGAGGCGCAGTTTGTTTTAACGATTCCGCCTGATTTTTCACGCAAGGTGCTGCGTGGCGAGAGGTCGCAGTTGTTGATTGAAGCCGATGCTTCAGACCCTGCGGCCACTGGCAATGCCATCGCGGCAATCCAGCAGATCGCAGGCAGTTTGCTGCGCAATGATCTGACCGGGACGTTGGCCGGGCTGAACGGGCCGGAAGCGCCGGTGGATCTGGTTATTCATCGACGCTACAACCCGGAAGGACTGTCTCAGTACAACGTGGTTCCCGGTCTGATGGGGGTGATTCTGACCATGACCATGATCATGTCCACGGCTTTGGGGCTAACGCGCGAAGTTGAGCGCGGAACGATGGAAAACCTGCTGGCAACCCCGGTGCGTCCGCTAGAGGTGATGATCGGCAAGATCGTGCCCTATATCCTGATGGGGCTGGCTTCCACGCTATTGATCCTGATTGCGGCCCGGTGGTTGTTTGATGTGCCTTTCGTGGGGGGGCTTGGTTTGTTGGCGGTCGTCGTGCTGGTCTTTATTGCCGCCAATCTGGTGGTGGGGATCACGATTTCCAGTGTGGCGCGCAATCAGATGCAGGCGTTGCAGATGACCTTCTTCTTTTTCCTCCCCTCCATGTTGCTCTCCGGCTTCATGTTTCCGTTCCGGGGCATGCCACGATGGGCGCAGATGATAGGAGAAGTGCTTCCACTGACCCACTTTATGCGGATCAGCCGAGGCGTGATGTTGAAGGGGAACGGTTTAAACGAAGTCTGGTCGAATTTTTGGCCGCTTTTACTGTTCATGTTGATAGTTATGGGCATTGGGCTCAAGCGCTTTCGGCGAACCCTTGATTGATGGGAATGAAAGGCGTGCTGTGATGTAAAATACGCAGATTGGATGCCGGGTATCCGGGCGGGGCGGCTTGTGATTGCAGCATGTACCTGCCGCTTCGATTGGCATTAGCCGAGATTAAGAATTTCCAGCGGATTTGCTGGTCGAAATAAACAGGAAAATCATTATGTTGCCAACCCTTCAGCCGAAGCGCCTCTACAAACAGATCGCCGATTTGATTGCCAGTCATATCAAGAGTGGTGAGTTCGTCCCTGGAACTTACTTGCCTTCGGAGAGGGATCTTGCCCATCAGTTGGGTGTGAGCAGGTCCTCGGTGCGTGAAGCGTTGATCGCTCTGGAAGTTTCTGGCCTGGTTGAAATACGTGTCGGTAACGGGGTAATGGTTCTTTCGCCCAATGCCGGGCAGGGGCATGGTGTTCTCGATGATGAAGAAGATCAGGATTATGACAGCCCGTTTCAGTTGATTGGTGCGCGCTCACTCCTTGAAGGGGAAGTGGCTGCCATCGCAGCCAAGAATGCAACGCCCGCCCAGCTTGCAGGTATCGAAGAAACGGTCAAGCGCATGGATGAGATCGTCAATGCCCCTCTGCCCTTGAATGAAGAAGCGCTCTCGGAAGCGGATTGGCTTTTTCATATGCGCATTGCAGAGGCGACCGGTAATTATGTGCTGGTCGAGCTGGTTGAAGGGTTGAGAAAGCGTCGCTTTTCTCCGATTTTTCGCAGGGCGGAGAAGCATTTCAGCAAGCGTGATCTCAAGGTGCAAACGGTGGAAGATCATCGGGCCGTGTTTGAGGCGATTCGAGCTGGCGATGCCGATGCCGCACGTGAAGCCATGAAAATGCATCAGTCCCACGTCATTAAACGTTTTAGCGTGTAATACGATTGATTCATTTGTTTCCGACAGCAGGGGGCTTTAAGCCCCCTGTTTTTATTGGTGCCGCTTGTTGGCGGACAATTCTTTACCCCTTCTCGTGAACCCGTTATTCTGCAATCCCTAGAGGTCGGACCATTAAGCCACTGCGGCTTGTGGGTCGAAAACGGGGGGCGGATTGCCTCGTGGCGTGGGTTTGTTGAATACAGGCAGGGATTAGAATGGCTTTTCTGGTGGCTGAAAACGGCGTTTCAAACAAGGGGCGTGATTTAACGGAGGTGCGAAAGCGCCACGGTCTTAATTCATTGGTATTGGATAGATCGCAGGCGGTGGTGAAGCAGTCCGATGCGCCCGCCGACGAACTGCTCGAAGATTCGCGCCAACCCGAATCTGTTGCTGCGGTACTCAAGGTGTTCGGAATTTTGCAGGCACTGGCTGATCAGCGCGCAATTGGGGTTTCTGAATTGTCCCAACGCCTGGCAATGCCAAAAGCAACCGTTTACCGGTTCCTGCAGACCATGAAAACCTTGGGCTATGTGCATCAGGAGCAAGAAAGCGAGCACTATGGATTGACGATGCGGCTTCATGAACTGGGAAGCAAAGCCCTTGCGTTTCCTGATCTGCTCAGAATCGCCGATCTGCAGATGCGGTTGCTCTCTTCCCGGTGCCAAGAGGCCCTTCACATGGGCGTGCTGGTGGATGGCGAAGTGGTCTACATCCATAAAGTGGATTCGCCCGGGGTTCTCAATTTCGGTTTCCGGATCGGGCAGCGGATTCCGGCTTACTGTTCGGCTGTCGGAAAAGTGCTTTTGGCATTCACTCCCGCAGAAATTTCTGATACGCTTATATCTGGTCTGCAAATCAGACCAGTTCAGCCTGCTACGCACCGGACCGAAATCAGTCTCCGGGCAGATATTGAGCGAGTCCGTCAACAGGGTTTTGCGCTCGATATGCAGGAATTTGACCAGAATTTGTGTTGTTTGGCGGTTCCAGTGCTCGATTATTTGCATAATGTTGTCGCTGGTCTAAGTATGGCCTTACCAGTATTCGGATACAATCCGGTTCGCCAGGGAGAGTACATATCCATGCTGCATCAAGCTGCCCGTGACATATCCGGCCAGCTGGGCTGCACCGATTATCCCTTCTGACGGACCGGAGTTATTCTCTGCTCCGGTTGTATTAATGCCGGCGCCCACGGGCGTCTCACAGAGCAGGGTTTTTACGAAATGAAGCGAGTTTGCCGAATTGCCCTTCTGGGCGAATGCATGATCGAACTGCGTGGCCAGATGTTTGGCACGATGCAACAAGCGTTTGGTGGGGATACGCTGAATACGGCGGTTTATCTCTCCCGCCTTGCCAGCCACAAGGGTGTGCAAGTGTCCTATGCCACTGATTTGGGGATCGACCCGTTCAGTGATGCCATGGTCAAGGCTTGGGAGTCCGAAGGGATCGATACCAGCCTGATCAAGCGTGAGCAAGGGCGCATGCCCGGCCTGTACACGATCCAGGTTGATGAAACCGGTGAGCGCACCTTTCATTACTGGCGTGACATGAGCGCGGCCAAGGCCTATTTCAACGCTGCGGTCAGCCCTTTGGAAGAACAGCTGGATGATATTGATGCCTTGTATTTCAGTGGCATCAGCCTGGCAATTCTTGATGCAGCGGCACGAGATCGCCTGTTCAGTGCTGCGATGCGTTTGCGTGAGCGCGGTGGCAAGGTCATTTATGACAATAACTACCGTTCGCGCCTGTGGCCGGTTACCGTGGAAGCTCGTGCGTGGTACGCACATGCCTATGAAATGGCAGATATTGCGATGATCACGCTGGATGATGAGATGGCCCTGTTCGGGATTACGGATGAGTCCAAGGCACTGGAGCGTGCATTTGCACTACCAACCCCCGAGGTGGTGATCAAGCGCGGTGCCGAACCTGCCATTATCCGCGTTGCCGGGGCTGATCCGATGTACGTGCCGGCATGCAAGGTGGACAAGGTTGTGGATACCACTGCGGCTGGAGATTCCTTCGCAGCGGGGTACTTGTCGGCTCGCCTGACCGGGAGTGATCCGGAAGCATCAGCAAGAAGCGGGGCGCGTATGGCTTCGGTGGTGATCCAGTACCCGGGGGCGATCATTCCGCGCGACGCGATGCCCGCCGATTTGCTGTGATGTAACCGCTACTTAGAATTTCATTTGACCGGGGGTATTGCGCCGCCCGGTCTTTTTTCAACGCATTGATACGTTTTGAGGAGAACCCCAATGCAACCGCTGAACCGTGAAACGCTTGCCGCCGGCACGTTCCAAGTCGCCCACGCCCCGATCCCGACCGGCCCGATCAACATCCTGCAGATCGGCGAAGGCAACTTCCTGCGC
>JAGTRM010000061.1 GCA_018261735.1 Pseudomonadota bacterium | reverse complement strand
CGAATTGCCCTGGTTGAGCTTGACGGCGGCCAGGCGCTGGCAGACACCGGCAAACAGGTCCGGGCTGGTGGAAAGGTAAAACACGCGCGAGCGGTTCGGGTGCTTGTCGAGCAATTCGCCCAGGGTCTGGAAGTCTTCGATTTTCTCGGCATCGAGCTGCAGGAATTCGATGCGGCGGCTAAAAGCCTCCCAGACTTCCTGGTCGAAGAAGGCGCCCAGGTAATCTTCAACCTGCGGGCGAATCTTTTCGATGTAGGCGGCGGTATCGGGCTGCGAGCGCCCGAGGCAGACAAGGCGCCCTTCCGGCAGTTTGCCGCCGCGATGCAGGTGATAGAGTGCCGGGAGCAATTTGCGGATCACCAGATCGCCAGTGCCGCCGAACAGCACCATGTCGAAGGGAGGAGATGAAGCTTTCATGAGTCGTTCTCGCTGCTAGGTTTGTAATTCGGAGGGGACATTGGTGTCCCGATAGCCGGCAAGGCAAGCTTGCCGGCTTAACGCCTATCCCATTAGGCGGCTGCGCCTTCGCATCTGACAGTCGGGCGGTGCTCGGAATCCTCATGTACTCCCATGTACATTCCGGTTCCTGTGCTCCGTCCTCCTGCCATCTGCCTTGGCTCGCTCGCCTACTGAGATAGGCTCTTAGTGGGTATTAGTGTTCCAGCCCCAGGCTGATCGCCCCGTCCTCGGCACTGGTGGCGTTGGCGCGCAAGACGGCAAACAGTTCGCGGCCTCCGCCGTGGCTGTTGCGGCTGCCGTCCAGTACCGGGATCTCACGCGTTGCCCACTCCTCCGCTGCCACCAGCGCGTTCAGCGTGCCGGCCTGGGCATCGAGGCGAATGATGTCGCCGCTGCGCACCTTGCCCAGCGGGCCGTTGCAGACCACTTCCGGCGTGATATGGATGGCGGTCGGCACCTTGCCGGAGGCGCCGGACATGCGGCCGTCGGTGACCAGCGCCACCTTGAAGCCCTTGTCCTGCAGCACGCTCAAGGCAGGCACCAGCTTGTGCAGTTCCGGCATGCCGTTGGCGCGCGGCCCCTGGAAGCGCACGACGGCAACGAAATCTTTTTCCAGTGCGCCTTCCTTGAATGCGGCCAGCAGTTCTGACTGGTCGTCGAAGACCAGCGCGGGCGCTTCCACGATCTGGTGTTCGGGTTTGACGGCAGAAATCTTGGTGACCGAGCGGCCCAGGTTGCCCTGCAACAGGCGCAGGCCGCCATCCAGACTGAACGGCCGGCTGGCCGGGCGCAGGATGTCATCGCTGCCGCTTTCCCGCGCAATGTCCTGCCACACGGCGCGTTCCCCTTCCAGTGCGGCCGCTTGCGCATAGCGGGCCAGGCCGGGGCCGGCCACGGTGTGCACGTCTTCGTGCAGCAGGCTGGCGGCCAGCAGTTCGCGAATCAGGTAGCTCATGCCCCCGGCTTCGTGGAACTGGTTCACGTCGGCCGGGCCGTTCGGGTAGACGCGGGCCAGCAAGGGAACGACGGCGGAGAGCGCGCTGAAATCGCTCCAGTCGATGACGATGCCGGCCGCGCGGGCAATCGCGACCAGATGCATAGTGTGGTTGGTCGAGCCGCCCGTGGCCAGCAGGCCGACCATGCCGTTCACGATGACTTTTTCGTCCACCAATTTGCCAACCGGCGTGTATTCATTGCCGTGACGGGTGATGGCGGCGGCGCGTTGCGCGGCGGCTACGGTCAGGGCGTGGCGCAACGGGTCTTGCGGGTGGACAAAGGACGAGCCCGGCAGATGCAGGCCCATGATTTCCATCAGCATCTGGTTGGAATTGGCGGTGCCGTAGAAGGTACAGGTGCCGGCGGAATGGTAGGCGCCCTCTTCCGAAGCAAGCAAGGCATCCTGGCCCACCTTGCCCTGGGCGTAGAGCTGGCGGGTCTTGTTTTTTTCGCTGTTGCTGATGCCGGAACCCATGGGGCCGGCAGGCACGAAAATGGCCGGCAGATGACCGAACTGCAGCGCGCCCATCAACAATCCCGGAACGATCTTGTCGCAGATACCCAGGCACACCGCAGCATCGAACACGTTGTGCGACAACGCGATGGCCGTACTCATGGCAATGACATCGCGGCTGAATAACGAAAGCTCCATGCCGGGCAGGCCTTGCGTCACGCCGTCGCACATGGCAGGTACCCCGCCGGCGACCTGTGCGGTGGCGCCGACCGCGCGTGCCGCTGCCTTGATCTGTTCCGGGTAATCGGCATACGGCTGATGCGCGGACAGCATGTCGTTGTAGGCGGTGACGATCCCCAAGTTCGGCGCCTGCATTTCGCGCAGACGCAGTTTGTCGTTGCCCGGCATCGCGGCCCAGGCATGCGCCTGGTTGGCGCAAGGCAGGGTTTGCCGGTAAACGCTTTGGCTTGCGGCCGCCGCTTCCAGTCGGGCCAGGTAGCGAGACCGGCTTTCGGTGCTGCGGTGAACGATGCGCGCAGTGATTTCTTCGACCAGGGAAGAGACAGCCATTCCGTATTTCTCCGAAAGTAAGGTTTATGCAATATAAAAAATTATTACGCGGTAGTTTAACTACGCAATATTGGCCAAGACAGGCCTTTTGCCTGCTTGTGTTGGGTAAATGGAGTTTTGTAGTTTTTTTTTCTTGGTAACTACATTTTTATCACCAAACCTGATAACATTTTTTCATATTGCCAGAAAAAAATAATTATTGCATCCCGTTTGTCGGGTTTTTTGGCACTGTTAAGCTTGCAGTGTTAGGTTTTATGTGATCCGTTTTGTTGTTTTTTCTTGATGTGAAGCAAGATTTCTGATGTATCAGTAGTTTTGCTACTTGATGGTGGCTGAGAGTTAAGAGTACGTTTACGTCCTGCAGAGCATGTGATGCACAACGAAAATCGGTTAAGTTTTGTAAGTATTGGCGTAAAAATTGGTGTTGGTCTGGGCGGTGGCTGAGTTATGGCGTTGTGTTTAAGACAGCTTTTTGCAATAAATAATTGCAATCAGAGAAAGAATTTAAAGCGATCAGGCCCAAGGGCGTGGTTGGTAGTGAAGCCAAGTTATCGTCTGGATGACCTGTGAATGATGGCCGGGTTGGCGGACAAAGATTTTTTCATCAGGAGCAGTAAATCATGGCAGTAACCAACCTCGAGGAGCTCAACGAGCTAGTCGCCAAAGTCAAAGCCGCCCAACACGCGTATGCCAACTTCAGCCAGGAACAGGTGGACGAGATCTTCCGCTGTGCCGCCCTGGCTGCGGCCGACGCACGCATTCCGCTCGCCAAGATGGCCGTGGCGGAAACCGGCATGGGCGTGCTGGAAGACAAGGTGATCAAGAACCACTTCGCCTCCGAGTACATCTACAACAAGTACAAGGACGAGAAGACCTGCGGCATCCTGGAAGAGGATAACGACGGCGGCATCATCACGATCGCCGAGCCGATCGGCATCATCTGCGGCATCGTGCCGACCACCAATCCGACCTCGACCGCGATCTTCAAGGCATTGATCGCCCTGAAGACCCGCAACGGCATCATCTTCAGCCCGCACCCGCGCGCCAAGGGTTCGACCTGCGCCGCCGCCAAGCTGGTGCTCGATGCCGCCGTCAAGGCCGGCGCACCGGCCGACATCATCGGCTGGGTCGACGCCCCGACGGTCGATCTCTCCAATCAATTGATGCGCCACCCCGACATCAACCTGATCCTCGCCACCGGCGGACCGGGCATGGTCAAGGCCGCCTATTCGTCCGGCAAGCCGGCGATCGGCGTCGGTGCCGGCAATACCCCGGTGGTGATCGATGAAACCGCCGACATCAAGCGCGCGGTCGCCTCGATCCTGATGTCCAAGACCTTCGACAACGGCGTGGTCTGCGCCTCCGAGCAATCGGTGATCGTGGTCGACAGCATCTACGACGAAGTCAAACAGCGCTTTGCCAAGGTCGGCGGCTATCTGCTGAACAAGAAGGAAACCGAAGCGGTACGCAAGGTGATCCTGACCGAGGGCCACCTCAACGCCGACATCGTCGGCCAGTCCGCGCTGAAGATCGCCACCATGGCCGGTTTGAGCGTTCCGCCGTACACCAAGGTGCTGATCGGCGAAGTCACCTCCGTCGGAACCGAAGAAGCCTTCGCCCACGAGAAGCTCTCGCCGACGCTGGCGATGTACCGCGCCAAGGACTATGCCGACGCCGTGGTCAAGGCCGAAGCCTTGATTGCACTCGGCGGCATCGGCCACACCTCGGTGCTCTACACCGACCAGGACCAGCAGGCCGCGCGCATCCGTCACTTCGGCGATCGCATGAAAACCGCCCGCATCCTGATCAACACCCCGTCGTCGCAAGGCGGTATCGGCGATTTGTACAACTTCAAGCTCGCCCCGTCGCTGACCCTCGGTTGTGGCTCGTGGGGCGGCAACTCGATCTCCGAGAACGTCGGACCGAAGCACCTGATCAACAAGAAGACTGTCGCCAAGAGGGCCGAGAACATGTTGTGGCACAAACTGCCCAAGTCGATCTACTTCCGCCGCGGCTCGTTGCCGGTGGCCTTGGGCGATCTCGCCGGCAAGAAGCGCGCCGCGATCGTGACCGACTCCTACCTCTTCAACGGCGGTTACTGCAACGAAGCGATCCGCGTGCTCAAGCAACTGGGCATGACGGTCGAAGTGTTCCACGAAGTGCAGGCCGACCCGACCCTGGAAGTGGTGCGCAAGGGCGTGCACATGCTCAACACCTTCCAGCCCGACGCCATCGTCGCCATCGGTGGCGGCTCGCCGATGGATGCGGCCAAGATCATGTGGGTGATGTACGAACATCCGGAAGTGCATTTCGAAGATCTGGCGCTGCGCTTCATGGACATCCGCAAGCGCATCTACACCTTCCCCAAGATGGGCGAGAAGGCCGTGCTCGTGGCCGTACCGACCACCTCGGGCACCGGCTCCGAAGTCACCCCGTTCGCCGTGGTGACCGACGAGAAGACCGGCGTGAAGTACCCGATCGCCGACTATGAACTCACGCCGCACATCGCCATCATCGACGCCAACCTGGTGATGAACCTGCCCAAGAGCCTCACCGCCTTTGGCGGCGTGGATGCGATCACCCACGCGCTGGAAGCGTATGTCTCGGTCATGGCCAA
>JAGTRM010000038.1 GCA_018261735.1 Pseudomonadota bacterium | reverse complement strand
AGGCCTCCTTTTTGAAGTTAACGAGGAAGGAGAAGGACCATCATGGGAAGCACAAGAATCCAAAAACTGTTGCAAGCAGCGGGTCTGGGCACGGCGACTCTGGCGGTGGCCATCGGCATGTCCCTGGCCGCACCGGCGGCCATGGCCAAGCAGGTGATCCGTATTTCCACCCCGGCCGTTCCGGAAGACTGGCATGCCAAGATGTGGACCGTGTTCAAGGATACCCTGGAGAAATCCGCTCCCGGTGAGTTCGATGTGCAGATCCACCTGAATGCCGCGCTGTTCAAGCAAGGCACCGAACCGGCCGCCATGGCCCGCGGCAACCTGGAAATGTCCGCCATCTCGGCCCAGGACATCTCCAAGATCGTGCCGGAATTCTCGATCTTCACCGCCGGCTACATCATCCGCGATCCGGCCCACCAGCAAGCCGTGTTCAACGGCCCGATCGGCCAGGAAGCCTTCAAGCCGGTGATCCAGAAGATGGAAGTCACCCCGCTCGCCACCGCCTATCTCGGCACCCGCCAGGTCATGCTGCGCGATATCAAGGACGTCAAAACCCCGGCCGACCTCAAGGGCGTGAAACTGCGCATGCCGGCCAGCAAGGAATGGCTGTTCCTCGGTGAAGCGCTCGGCGCCACCCCGACGCCGCTGGCTTTCGGCGAAGTGTATCTGGCGCTGAAGACCGGCACCATCGACGGCCAGGACAACCCGCTGCCCAGCGCCCGCGCCGCCAAGTTCTACGAAGTCAGCAAGGAAATCGTCCTGACCAGCCACCTGGTCGACGGCATTTTCCTCTCCTTCGCCACCAAGACCTTCAATGCCCTGACCCCGGCCCAGCAGGACAAGGTCCGTGCTGCCGCCCAGGCCGCCGCCAAGTACAACAACGAAAACCGCATCAAGGATGAAGCCAATGATGTGGAACAGTTCAAGGCGCAAGGCCTGAAGATCGTTACGCCGGATGTCGCCGCCTTCCGCAAGGCGGTGCAGGACAAGTACCTGCAGTCCGATTACGCCAAGATATGGCCGAAGGGCATGCTGGAACGCATCAACGCTACCAAGTAACACGCGAAGTACGCCCGGCGGGAGGCTGTCCTCCCCGGTTTCCTGCCGGCTTCTTTCGTCACGCCCCGCTGGCCGGGCTGACGGCACTACCTTGAGGTCATCATGTTCAAATTGCTCAAGCGGGGCTCCGACCTGATCGGCACCCTCAGTTACGGCGTCCTGTTTCTGACCTTCATCTTCCAGGTGATCCTGCGCTTTGTATTCAACAAGCCGCTGGCCTGGAGCGATGAATTGATCGTGATTTTGTATGTATTCAGCATGTTCTGGGCCGGGGCTTTCCTGCTCAAGGAAAAAGACCATGTCATGCTGGATCTGCTGTACGAACACCTGCCGCCGCAAGGCAAGCGCATCTTTTCGATCCTGTATTCGCTGATCATCGGCGGCCTGTTCCTGTGGGCGGTACCTGCCTCCTACAGCTATGTCAGCTTCATGATGCGCGAGAGCACGCCGGTGCTGGGCATTCCCTTCGGCATCGTGTATGCCGCCTTTGTCCTGTTCCTGTTGTCGATCGGTCTGCTGTATATCCGCAAGCTGATCGTGCTGTTCGGACCGAACTGGCATAAGGAAGTGGGGGTGACCACCCATGATTCACACAACGCGGAGTCCGTAGAATGAGCAACGCTCTCATCATCATGCTGGCAGTCATGGGTGGCACCATGCTGCTGCGCGCGCCCATCTCCTTCGGCATGCTGGCCGGTGGCGTGGCCTACCTGATTGCCAAGGGCCAGGACATCGGCCTGATGGCTGAGCAGGTGCTCAATGGCCTCTACAACAGCTATGTGCTGCTGGCCGTACCCTTGTTCATTCTGGCGGCGAGCATCATGAATGCCGGTGCGATCAGCGAGCGGCTGTTCGCGATGGCCATCGCCCTGGTCGGCCATTTCCGCGGCGGCCTGGCGTATGTGAACGTGATCGTCAGCGTGATCTTCTCCGGCATGAGCGGCAGCGCGATTGCCGATGCGGCCGGCCCGGGCCTGGTGTCGATCCGCATGATGACCGACAAGAATCGCTTTACGCCTGAGTTCGCCGGCGCCTTGACCGCGTGTTCCTCGACCATCGGCCCGATCATTCCGCCCTCGATTCCGCTGGTGATCTACGCGCTGGTATCGGGCTCATCGGTTGGCGCGCTGTTCCTGGCCGGCGTGATCCCGGGCTTCATCATGGCGCTGTCCCTGATGATCGGCATCTACATCCTGGCGCGCATTCACAACTTCCCGCGCGAAGAGCGCCCGAAGATGGCGGATATCCCGCGCATCGTGGCGCAGGGCTTCTTGCCGCTGACGCTGCCGATCGTGCTGCTGGGCGGGATCTACACCGGCGTGTTCACTCCGACTGAAGCCGCGGCCGTGGCAGCGATGCATGCGATCATCCTCACGCTCTACTACCGCAGCCTGTCCTGGCAGCGCATGTGGCACGTGCTGCAGGAATCGCTGCGCCAGAGTGCCTCGGTCACGCTGATCGTGGCCAGCGCCTTCATCATGAACTACGCGATTGCTGCCGAGCAGATTCCGGATCTGGTGGCGCACTGGTTCACGCAGCATGAATTCAGCAAGATCGAGTTCCTGCTGCTGATCAACGTGATCTTCCTGATCCTGGGTTGCTTGCTGGATACCTCGACCATGCTGCTGGTCCTGGTGCCCCTGCTGATCCCGGCGGCCAAGTTGCTGGGGGTGGATCTGGTGCACTTTGGCGTGGTGGTGGTGGTGAACATGATGATCGGGCTGGTGACGCCGCCGTTCGGCATGCTGCTGTTCGTGATCAACGCGCTGACCGGCACCTCGCTCAAGGGCATGATCCGTCAGTCGCTGCCGTTCATGATTCTCTTGATCATTGCGCTGCTGGTCATGACCTTGTTCCCGCAAACCGTGCTCTGGCTCCCGCAGTCCATGGGCTATGTAACACAATAAGCGGTATAAAATCGAAACAGGGACTCCACAGCCCCTGTTTCGATCCCTCCCAACTCATACTTGATTCAAAGACTGCGTGAACAAATACACCCGACTCACCATTGACGATATCGCCAAACTGGCTGGCGTTTCGCGGACTACTGCCAGCATGGTGCTCAATGGCCGGGCGGAAGAGTTCCGTATCTCGGCCAGCACCAAGCAGCGGGTATTGGACATTGCCAGCGAACACCATTTCCAGCCCTCACATTCGGCACGCACCTTGCGCTCGGGCTCCAGCAACACCCTGGGATTGATCGTTCCCGAGCTGACCAACTTTGCCCATGCCAGTTTGGCACAAGCGATGGAGCCGCTTTGCCATCAGGCCGGTTACCAGTTATTGGTGGTCTCCAGCGATGAAGATCCCCAATTGGAATCGTCTGGCATCGAACATTTGCTGGCGCGCCAAGTCGATGGCCTGATGATCGTTCCCTGCTCAACCGATGCAGAGATTTACACCCGCTGGAAAGAACGGCTGCCACTGGTGCTGGTCGATCGGCGCATGGCCAACAGCGCGATTCCCTTTGTGGTGACCGATGCTGAAAATGCCGTGACGGCCATGATGCAGGATGCGCTCTCCTCCGGAGCCAGAGAAGCCTACTATTTTGGCGGGCAGCCCGATCTTTCGCCCAGTATTGACCGGCTTAACGGCTTTCGCACCGCATTGGCACAGGCAGGACTTAGCGAACAACCGGGTTGGGTCCGCGCGCGCGATTACCGTCGCAGCAGCGGCTATGCCTTGATGCGTGAGTGCTACCAGGAGCTCGGGCGCTATCCGCAGGTGCTGTTCACCGGTTCGATTACGCTACTGGAAGGCGCGCTGTCCTTCATCAGCGAGCACCACCATTTTTCTTGCGCACCGCAGCGGATTATTACGTTTGATGATCACAATTTGCTCGACTGCCTGCCGATGTCGATTGATGCCATTCAGCAAAACAGCAATGAACTTGCGCGTGCCAGCATTGCCTCCGTACAAGCCTTGATCAACCGCCAGCAACCGGAAAATGTCTGGATTCCCGCCATTTACCACTGGCGAACACGGCAAGCCAGCAGCTCCCCAAGACCGGATGAACAATAAAAAGCGCGGACATCATCCGCGCTTTTTATTGTTGGCCAAACTCCCGGGCATCAGGGAGATGTGGTGCTGAACTGCACTGCATCAGCTGCGCAGCAGGGTTTCCACATACCGATCGACCCCTTCTTCCACCGACAGCATCGGTGCGGTATAACCGGCCTTGCGCAACCGGGAAAGATCGGCTTGCGTATAGCTCTGGTATTTACCCTTGAGCGCTTCCGGGAACGGCGTATATTCGAGAATGCCTTGCGCCACCATCGCACCCAGATCCAGCGGGGCTTTGCCTTCGTGTTTGCGGCAGGCATTGACGGCGGCCACGGCCACATCGTTGAAAGGCTGGGCGCGACCGGACCCTACGTTGAAAATGCCACAGACATCTGGATGTTCAAGGAACCAAAGGTTGACCTTGACCACATCCTCGACCGAGACAAAATCGCGCATCTGCCCACCGTTCGGATAGCCATCCGCGCCCTCGAACAGCTTGACCTTGCCGGTTTCGCGATACTGGTTGAAGTGGTGGAACGCCACCGAAGCCATGCGCCCCTTGTGCCATTCGCGTGCACCATACACGTTGAAATAACGGAAACCGGCCACCGGAGCAGTCAGATTATCCCAGCGCTGACGCAGCACCTGATCGAACAATAGTTTGGAATAACCGTATACATTCAGTGGACCTTCGCATTCCGGCTCCTCGCGAAAACCGTTCCTGCCAGGACCGTAGGTCGCGGCGCTCGAGGCGTACAGGAACGGAATCTCTTCCGCCTGGCAGAACTCGAACAACAACGAGGTGTACTGATAGTTGTTGTCCATCATGTACTTGCCGTTGTGCTCCATCGTGTCGGAGCAGGCGCCTTGGTGCAGGATGGCGGAAATTTCACCATCCCAGTGCCCGCCAACCACTTCGGCCAGGAAATCTTCCTTGTCGACATAATGAGAGATATTGCAATCGGCCAGATTGCGGAACTTGTCGCCACGGGTGAGATTGTCGACGGCGATGATGTCCGTCTCGCCGCGCGCATTCAGCGCCTTGACGAGATTGGATCCGATAAAACCGGCTGCGCCGGTGACTACGATTGCCATGATGTGTCCTCAGTTGATGCGCCAATCAATCGGCGCATAGCCATGTTGTTGCAGATAAATATTGGCCGCAGAAAAGTGCCCGTTGCCCAAAAAGCCGCGATAGGCCGACAAAGGTGAAGGATGCGCGGACTGCAATACGCAATGCCGTGCGGTGTCGATCAAGGCCGCCTTCTTCTGGGCATGCGCTCCCCAAAGCATGAAAACAATATGCTGATGCTCGCGAGCCAGGCTGGCAATCAGGGCATCGGTAAAAGGCTCCCAGCCCTTTTTGCTATGCGATCCCGCCTGATCGGCACGCACTGTCAACGACGTATTCAACAACAGTACGCCTTGTTCTGCCCAGTCGAGCAGACAGCCGTGCTGTGGCGGCGTAATCCCTAGGTCGCGGGCGATTTCCTTGAAGATATTGGCCAGCGACGGGGGTTTGCGCACACCAATCGGTACTGAAAAGCTTAGGCCATGCGCTTCGCCGGCGCCGTGATAGGGATCCTGCCCGACAATGACCACTCGAACATCCTGAGGCCAGGTGGCTGCCAGCGCAGCAAACCAATGTTCCTGCTGCGGATAAATGATTTGTTCCGCAGCTTGCTCTTGTTCAAGAAAAGCCTTCAATCCAAGCCAGGCCGGTTGCGTGAACACGGCAGGAACCAGTTTGCGCCAAGTCTCCGGTACGCTTTGTGTCAACCAGTTCATGCGCGTGTTCCCCGTTCTTGCTGGATGGCGCGTCGGTGATAGCGAAACACGGTGCGCTCCCAACCATCGCGCAGTCCATCGTCTTCGATCATCAGCCTGGCACTGATTCGCCAGATTTCACCGTCCTGTTCACAGGACATAATCGTCGCCGGCAGCTGCAGCAAAAATGGCAGCGCGGTGGACAGGTTCAGCGCCAACGCGCCCGAACTGCCCACTGCAAGCGGCGAAACGGCCTCCCAGTACAGCGACTCCAGCCCGACCCAGGCCTCACAGGATGCAGGCATCTCCTGAGCGAGCGAGCGCGCAAGCCACAGCAAAGCCAGATCCAGCTTGGCATGCAGTTGGGAATGTTCGAGCGAGCGCTCTTCGCCGACATATTCAAATTCGGCCAGCACCGCGAGATAGCGCGTAGCCTCAAATGGAATGGTTGCCGATTCGGGCAGCCAGGCAAGCGGCAACCTGGCCTGGAAATGCACACCATGAGTAACAGAAGGCACCATCATCCCTTGCTCGTAACGGTTCGCTGAATTATAACCAGCATTGAAAAAATAACTGCTGCACCTGTTGCAGTGCGCCACTCATGAAGGAATTGCCCATGCGCCACACCCTGCTGTTTTCGCTGTTCTTCGCCGTCAGCTCCACCTTTGCAGCCAGCCATACCGTAATAGCCCACAAGACACCAAGCCATGCCGCCACCCATGAAAAAGGGCACTGGGGCTACCAGGGGGAATCCGGCCCTGCGCACTGGGCAGACCTCGACCCTGCGTTCGCGGCATGCGCCAGTGGTCGTCAGCAATCGCCCATCAATATAGACAAGGCCTACACGCAATCACTCGACCCCTTGTTGATCAAGTACCAGCCCACCAAACTTTCGGTACTCAACAACGGCCATACGCTTCAACATGCGATCGAGACAGGCAATTTCCTCGAGATTGGGCCGGATCGTTACCAGTTGCTGCAGTTCCACTTCCACACGCCAAGTGAGGAAGCCATTGGCGGCAAGCGCTTTGCCATGGATATTCATCTGGTTCATCGCAACGAAGCCGGACAACTGGCAGTGCTCACCGTATTGGTCGAGCAAGGCAAAAAGGATCATCCACTCTTCAACACGCTATGGCGCAGCCTGCCCGAAGAGAACGAAACCCGCACTTTCGACCAGAAAACTTTCAATCCGGTCGAGATATTGCCTGCAAAGCTGAGCTACTGGACTTTCCTTGGATCGCTGACCACGCCCCCCTGCACGGAAGGTGTGCGTTGGCTGGTGCTCAAAACCCCGATCCAGCTATCCAGAAAGCAACTCGACCGTTTTCGCCATCTTTATCCGATGAATGCCCGCCCTGTGCAACCCCTGAATGAGCGCGCCGTGCTGGACGCCCAATAGAAATCAGCCCGCAAGGCCGCACTGCCGAACCCGCTCATACAGGCAGATTGCGGCCGCAGCACCGACATTGAGGGATTCTATGCCCGGAGCCATCGGAATTTTCAGACGCAAGTTTGCACGTACGGCCATCTCGGGCGTAATGCCGGCGCCTTCGGCCCCGAAGACCAGCGCCAGATTGCCGCGCAAATCCGCCCGGTAAAGATCCGTGGCGCCATTGAGCAGCGTCGCAGCAACCTGTCCGGAAAACTGATCGACAAAAGCCGGTAAATCGGCCCGCTCCACGATATCCAGCACCGCCTGCGCGCCCATGCCGGACCGCAAGGTTTTGGGCGACCAGACATCGGCACAGGCACTGGAAAGCAGTACCTGATCCACGCCTGCAGCGGCTGCGGTTCGCAGCATGCTGCCGACATTCCCCGGATCCTGAACGCCGTCAAGCAGCAAGCAAAAACCCGTGCTGCGAGGCATCCCAGACTGGGGAATGGCAACCCATGCCAGTACCCCGCTCAGACTTGGCAGCTCGGAGAGTTCGGCAAAGAGTCGCTCATCGAGCACACAAACGGGACTATGGACCCGCTGAATCAATGCAGCAATTTCCGGATTGGCCAATCCGTCCTGCGTCAGCAGGATGCGTTGAACCGGGCGACCGGCATCCAGCCAGGCAGCGAGCAAATGGGGGCCATCCAGCAAGGCCTGGCCGACCTTCAGCCGCTCGCGCCGCTGCTCAAGCAGCTTGCGTGCCTCCTTGAACAAGGCATTCTGCGGGGATTGAATCATGTTCATCTCAATGTCCTGCACTGCGGGCCAATGCCTGCATCGCCAGCAAGCATATCTGCTTGAAATGCTGGTAGTGGAATTCTGTCAGGGAATCAGCTTCAGTCCGGTCCGAGAGCATGAGCCCCAGCGGCTTGTTGCCGACAAATATCGACATCACACAAAATTGCTCGGCGGCATAGCAAGAACGAAACTCCGCGGGCATATGCGGCACGAATTGTGCAGCGTTGCGTTCATTCAGCCAGAGTCCTTGCGGTTTTTCCATGAGCTTGGCAAAGAAGTGCGTTTGATCAAGACTGATGGTGAGTTGCCGCAAGGCGTGGTCAGCGGGAACGCCCAGCACATAACGGACACACAATTCCGCCTGCCCTGGGGTTTGCACCGCAAATACGATGCGCTGCATTCCCAATCCTTTGGCCAATGCCGTCATCGTTAGCGACATGATTTCTTTGGCTGGCCGCCCTTGCTTGCCGGCAAGATGGAGCGCCTGCATATGCTGTTGCAACGAATCTGGCCTGATGAGCACAGGTTGCCTATCCACCACTTGGGCAGGCTTGATTTCAGGTAACGGCCAGTCACCTGGCAGCATCGGCAACCAGCGGGCGGGTTGAACCATTTGCAAGTGGCGTGTTGAATCACGGGCAAAAGAGAGCGCTACGCGGCAGAGTCCTTGCCAAACTGCAGCAGTTTCAAGTTCCAGGATGCGGGCAATCTCTAGCAGTTCGCGCTGGACCGCAGCTTGCCACCAGCCATATTGAAAGGCATCAACCAACCGCAGCACAGCCTGCTGCAACATTGCTCGCGGGGGAAGATCGTCAACCTTTTCAAGCAATTGCACTACCGCGGCTGGAATTTTGAAACGGACCAAAAACTGGCACTGCTCAGCCCCCGTTTCGGTCAAGGGCTGGTCTTGTTTGCTGCCCAGCAAGTACAGCAGTGCCTGGCAACGTGAAAGAATGGCCGCCGTCACAACCTCTTCATTTCGCGCATCGTATCGCCAATCCGCATAAATCGAGGCAAGCCGTGCAGAAAATCGCGAGAGAAACAATTCCTGCAAAAATGATGTATATGCATCAGGAGCATGCGGCAACAGCATGCTTTCCACGGTGGGTAAACTGCAAAACCGCTCCAGAAATGGCATGGTTCCCATCAGCATGACGATGCTCTCGATGGAAACGACCTCCGCAGCGAGCGATGATCGCTGCCGCTGGCCGACATAGCGCAGCGCCTGCAAGGTTAGCAGGGGATCAGCCAGCACCACAGCGGCCACATCTGCCGGGCGAACCCGTTCTGCACGGCGCAGCATCTGCTGCAAGCTGCTCTTGCTCGCTTCGAGGATGGGAATGGGCCGGGTAGACCAGTAGGCATCCCAGTGTTCACCCGCGCGAACCTCACTGTTTACATGTGCCATAACAACAGCCTGCCGCCCTTCCAGTCGTCCAGTTCAATGATTTCGTCCGGTTCCACGTTGGGTACGGTAAAGGTATTGCTCAGAAAAAGTGTGCCCGGGCGCATCTGCTGACGTGCTTTTTGCCATAGCGCCGCCATGGGAACCGGAGATAAAAAAGCATAGGTCATGTCGAACCTGGCCAAATCCAGTGTTTGATAATCGCCCCGCAGCCAGACCACATGCCGCGGCAAACGCCATCGACCCAGCAGCCAAGGCAACCAGGCCTGCTCGATACCGTACAACTGCAAATCAGGGCGCCGCTTCGCCAACCAGACCAGTACGGTACCGGAACCGGCGCCGATGTCCAGAAAATGACCCGCTTGCGGCAGGCGTTTTTCCAGAGCCGTCAACACTTGGCGATTCGATAGAAAGAGCGGAGCGCGATTCAGGGCTACCCGACCGAAGACAAGCCAGCTGAATACAAAGGCAAATAAATACCAGAGCGGGGAAATATCCAGCTGCAATGCGCCGAACACGACCGGAAAAAACAGGGCGTGAATCAGCAGCCACCAACGTCCATCATGCCAACGCCAAGCTGCCGTCAGTGCAAAAATACTTGATCCAAGCAGACATGCCCAAAGGGGGCCATGCGCAACAATCCGCAAAAACAGCCACAGCGCGCCGGCCAGCATTTCAATGCATAAAAAAATAAACAGCTGGGAGCGGCCCATATTGAATGACAGACAACAATCAGTGCGGAACAGAAGCCACGGCACTGCTTGGGGATGGAACCGGTTCTTTGGTGTAACCAGCCTGAAGACGAATATCTTCTTCAGCTTCCTTGTTTAGAACAACAATACTGATCCGCCGATTGATCGGGTTATAGATATTGTCCTTATCGAGCGGGATAACATCGGAAAAACCATTTACGCGCAAAACTTTTTGTCCGGCAAGGCCGCCAGCCAGTAACTCGCGCCGCGAAGCATTGGCCCGGTCTGCCGACAGTTCCCAGTTGCTGTATCCACGCTCCCCACCCGAGAAACGGGCCGCATCGGTATGGCCGGAAAGCGATACGGTATTGGGGACTTCATTCAGCAAAGTGGCAATTTCATGCAGCACGTCGCGGGTGTACTGTTCTAGGTCCGAACTGCCTGACTTGAACATCGGGCGATTTTGCTCATCGACGATCTGAATGCGCAAACCTTCAGCCACCATGTCCAGCCGCAATTGGTTGCGGAACTGGGCCAGTTTGCTGTTCTTTTGCATCTTGTCGTCCATCAGCTCCTCGAATTTTTTCTTTAGTGCAGACAGGCGCTGACGATCTGTTTCGGTTTCGCTGTGCTTGGCTTCACCTTTCTTGACCTGACCTGTTTGTTGGGTCAGATCCTCGCCGCCACCCTTGATCAAAGAAGTTGCATCCCCCGCCCCTTCCCCGCCGGACGAAGCGATTTTCACGGGATTGGCAAAATAGTCCGCAATTCCTTTTAAATTCCCCTTGGATACAGAACCCAATAGCCACATCAACAGGAAAAACGCCATCATGGCGGTCATGAAATCGGCAAAGGCAATTTTCCATGCCCCGCCATGGGCGCCATGGCCCCCTTTCTTGATTTTCTTGACGACTATGGGCCGCTGGGAATCGTCGCTCACTTCATCACTCCGGTTGCAGTCGCATCAAAACGCCGCTTACTTGTTTTTGGCATTCTTCACAAAGTCTTCCAGCTCCTTGAAGCTGGGGCGTTCCGTGGAATTAAGCGCTTTGCGACCGAACTCCACAGCCACTTGCGGCGCATAGCCGTTCAGGCTGGCAAGCAACGTAACCTTGATGGTGTTGAACACCTGTGTGCCTTCGCCAACCTTGCGCTCCAGAATCGTTGCCAGCGGACCGACAAAGCCATAGGCCATCAGGATACCGAGGAATGTTCCCACCAAAGCCGCGCCCACCATCGGACCCAGTTCGGACGGTGGCAAATGCAGGGATCCCATCGTATTCACCACCCCCATCACCGCAGCTACAATCCCAAAAGCAGGCAAGCCATCCGCCACTTTGGCGATGGCTTGCGCGGGAAACTCCGCCTCATGGTGATGGGTTTCGATTTCCACATCCATCAGGTTTTCAATTTCAAAGGCATTGAGATTGCCCCCGACCATCAGGCGCAGATAATCCGTCAGGAATTCAACCACATGATGATCGTGAGAAACTTTCGGGTACTTGGAAAACAGCGGGCTGGCATGCGGATCTTCAACATCGCCTTCGATCGACATCAGGCCTTCCTTGCGCACCTTCTGCAACAATTCATACAGAAGCGCAAAGAGATCCATGTAAAAAGCTTTGCTATAGGCCGTGCCCTTGAACAAAGTCGGCAGTGCCTTCAGGGTGGCCTTGAGCGGATTGCCGCCATACCCGACAATCATGGCGCCAATAGCGCCACCCAAAATAATCACGATTTCAAGCGGTTGCCATAACGCCACCAGCTTGCCATGGATCGAAAAGGATCCAAAAATGCAAGCGCACATGAAAATATAGCCAACGATGACGAACATGCGTTCGTTCCCTGTTCAGATGTTTGCAAACATTTGCCGTGTGCGGCAAAAAACCAAAATTCGCCTTATCAATAGCAAGGGATATTAGAGGCAAGTCGTAACCGCGACAACCATCAGGTCAGGCAAAATTGCCCTTGCCCCATCGCAAGACGAACCGGGGCAAAACTTTGCCGGTGCGCCGGAGTCGGACCCAGCCGGCTCAAGGCCTCCAGATGCTGTGGCGTGGGATACCCCTTGTGGCGGGCAAAGCCGTAACCAGGGTACTCTTGCTCCAATCTTTCCGCCTCCCGATCCCGGCTAACCTTGGCCAGAATCGATGCAGCTGAAATCGCCGGGACCGTGGCATCTCCCTGCACAATCGCCCGCGCGGGGATGACCAGATCCGGCGTACGGTTGCCATCGACCAGCACTTCCTGCGGCATAACCGGCAAGGCCTCAACCGCTCGTTTCATGGCCAGCATCGTCGCCCACAGGATATTGAGGATATCGATTTCAGCCACGCTGGCTGATGCAACGGCCCAGGCCACGGCATGCATCCTGATTTCGTCAAACAGCCGCTCGCGCTGGCGTGCAGTCAATTTTTTGGAATCATTTAGCCCGACGATCGGGTGCGACTGGGGCAAAATGACCGCAGCAGCATACACTGCACCCGCCAGCGGCCCTCGTCCTGCCTCGTCAACGCCACAGATATAATCCATCAAGCGCCACCCAGCAGTGGCACTAGCGCAGTAGCAGCACGCTCCGCCGCATTGCAACGCAACTCGCCATGCATGCCGGCAAATTGAGCGGAAATCAACCCGCACAATCTTTCATCGTCAAGGTAGGCTGAAACCGCCTGAACCAGATTTTCCGCCCGGGCATCTTCCTGCAAGAATTCCGGCACCAGATGACGCTTGCCAATGATATTGGGCAGGCTGACATAGGGCAGCAGATATTTGCGTTTGACGAGCCGATAAGTCAGCGGCGCCACACGATAGGAAACAACGACAGGTCGATGCGCCAGCATGCATTCCAGCGCTGCGGTTCCGGATGCCAGCAAAACCACGTCCGAAGCCAGCATGGCTTCATGTGAATGTCCAAACATCAATCGCCACGGCAGGTCCTGGGTTTCCTGCAACCAGATTTCCTGTTCGAACCGCTGCCGGGTTTCGCGAGAGACAAACGGCACCAGAAAACAGGCTTCCGGGTAACGGGCAAAAAGGCGTTTCGCCGTCTCGACAAACAGGGGCGCCAGGGCCTCCACCTCACGCTGGCGACTGCCGGGCAAAATCGCAATAACACGCTTTCCCCGGGGAATTTCCAGTACAGCCCGAATCGCGCTTTGATCCGAAGTCAAAGGAATCTGGTCGGCCAAGGGGTGTCCGACATAGGTCGCCGGGATACCCGCCTTGCGATAAATTTCTTCCTCGAAAGGCAGCAACAGCAACATATGATTGACCGCTGCGCGAATCGTCTTGATGCGCTCCGGTCGCCACGCCCAGATCGAGGGGCTGACGTAATGCACGGTGGTAATGCCGGCACGCTTGAGGCGACGCTCCACTCCAAGCGTGAAATCAGGTGCGTCAATCCCGATGAAAATATCCGGTTTTTCGGCAAGGCAGGCTTTGATCAATCGACGACGCAGGGAAAGAATTGCCGGCAGGTGTTTGACGACCTCGACAATACCTCCCACCGACAGGGTTTCCATTGAATCGATCGTCGCCGCCCCCGCCGACTGCATGCGCGGACCGGCAATACCAGCAAAGCGCGCGGTCGGGAAACGGCGGCGCAGCGCATCAATCAGCGCGGCACCGAGCAAATCACCCGAGGCCTCGCCCGCAACAATAGCAATCTTGGGACCACTTCCCGCTGGAAACAGCTTTGTCACCTTTGCACCGGTCAGCGCACGATGCCGCGCTTGGAACGCGCAAAGAAATCGACAAACAAAGCCAGTGCAGATTCCTTTTGTGCCATTTCACCGATACGCACACACGCTTCGTCGTAAGACAAGCCTTCCTTGTACAGCAGCTTATAGACTTGCTTGACTGCGGAAATCTGCTCGGCATTGAAGCCGCGACGCTTCATGCCTTCGGTATTCAGGCCGCGGGGGATGGCACGGTTGCCTTCGCACATTACGAACGGAGGAACATCCTGATTGATCATGGCGCCGCCGCCGCCCATCGCGTGCGCACCGATCACACAGAATTGATGCACCGCAGAAAGGCCACCCAGAATAACGTAATCGCCAACTTCAACATGCCCGGCAAGCGTGGCACCGTTTGCGAGAATGATGTGGTTGCCAACGATGCAATCATGGGCAATATGGGCATAGGCCATTACCCAGTTGTCGTCGCCGATCCGGGTAATGCCTTGATCCTGGGCGGTGCCGGTGGCAATCGTCACATTCTGGAAGAAGGTATTGCCATTGCCGATCACAAGTTCCGTCGGCTCGCCGCGATACTTCTTGTCTTGCGGGGCGCAACCAATCGCACCACCCGAGTGGAAGTGATTGCGTTCGCCGATACGCGTCACACCTTCAATCACGACATGCGGGCCTACGACCGTACCGGCACCAATGGCAACCTTATCCCCGATAATCGAGTAAGGGCCAATTTCAACGTCATCAGCAAGTTGTGCGCCAGATGCAACCAGCGCGGTAGGATGAATTCGGGCCATTTATATTTTGTCTCAAATTTCGCGTGTTGCACACATCAAATCAGCTTCAGCAGCCACTTCATCACCGACCATGGCTTTGGCCGCGTATTTCCAGATGCCGCGCTTGTTCGCTGTAATCTCGGCATGAAGGGTAAGGACATCACCCGGCACCACTTGGCGGCGGAATCGCGCATTGTCAATTCCGGCATAAAACAGCATGGTGCTATCGGAGGGCGGTGCGCCAACGCTCTTGAACGTCAGCAAGCCTGCCGCCTGCGCCAGTGATTCCAGAATCAGCACCCCCGGCATCACCGGATACTTGGGAAAGTGCCCCTGAAAGAAAGGTTCATTGATCGTCACATTCTTGAAGCCCACAATCCGCTTGCCAGGTTCCATGTCCGTAACCCCATCAATCAGGAGAAACGGATAACGGTGCGGCAGATATTCCATGATGGCTTGGATATCCATCTTGTTCATACTTTGCTCCCAGTTTCGTTTTCGGCTGTGCCGATTTTTTTTTCAAGTTCCCGGACCCGCTTTACCAGCTGATCGAGATGACTATAGTGAACGGCATTTCTGCGCCAAACGGCTTGCGGCATGATCGGGGTCACGCTGCCGCCGTAAACACCGGGCTCTTCAATGCTGGAAGGCACATTGCTGCCGCCCAGAACCACTACCCGATCGGCGATCTTCAAGTGGCCGCTCATGCCTACCCCGCCGCCAATCAAACAGCCCGCGCCGATCTTGGTCGAGCCCGCGATGCCGGAGCAGGCAGCAATGGCTGTAAACCGCCCGATTTCAACGTTATGCCCGATCTGGATCATGTTATCGAGGCGTGCGCCCGAGGCAATCACGGTATCGCCCAGTGCACCGCGATCAATGGTCGTATTTGCCCCGATTTCCACGTCATCACCGATCACGGCGCGACCGATTTGCGGAATTTTTTCCCAATGATCACGCGCCCAGGCATTGCCGAAGCCATCCGAGCCAATGACGGCGCCGGCATGCACGATTACCCGGCTGCCGATCACACAGTCTGAATAAACCGTGACTCGCGGGTAAAACAAGCAGTCCCCCCCGATTTCAACCCCAGCGCCAATGATGCAAGCCGCTTTTAGAATGGTGCGCGCACCGATCCGGGCACCCGCCTCAACCACCACATTCGGACCAATCTCAACGGAAGGGTCAATTTGTGCATCGTCAGCCACAACAGCCGTTGGATGAATTCCCGGGACGGCAACAGGCAATGGATGAAACAACTGCCCTACCCTGGCGAAATAGAGGTAGGGATCATTCGTGACGATGCAAGGAAGGCTCAAATTGTCAGCATCGGCGGCCGTTACAATCACTGCCGCAGCCTGGGTCTGTGCCAGTTGGGACTTGAGCTTTGGATTGGAAAGAAAAGTGATTGATTCACAATCAGAATCATCCAGCGGTGCAAGTCGGGACACCAGTACATCGGCGCCACGCAATTCCCCACCCAATTTTTGTACGAGCTCGGAAAGTCGTACAGCAAGATTCTTGTGCTGCATTAAACAACCCTTACTTATCGCCGAGAAGCTTGATCACCTTCTCGGTGATATCGATCCGCGAGCTGCGGAACAAAATTTCGTTTTCCTGGAATACCAGGTCATATTTTTCCGACTCGGCAATCTGCTTGATCGCTTGGCGCGCACGCTCCTGAATGGCCGCGATTTCTTCATTCATCCGGGTATTGCGATCCTCGTTGAATTCTCGCTGAAGCCGCTGAAAATCCTGATTGAGTTTCACCAATTCGCGTTCCTTGGCCTTGCGCTCGGCTTCGTGCAACCCATTTTTATCCAGCAATGCTTCAAGCGCCTTGCCTTGCGTAGTAATACGCTGCATCTCGTTGCGCCGGCTTTCGAACTCTTTTTCAAGTTTCTTGGTCGCCCGGATCGAGGGTCCGGATTCGCGCATGATACGGTCCACATCCACCACGGCAATCTTGTAGTCAGCCGCAACTGCCGCCCCGGAAACCAGGATCAATGACACACACCAGCACAGTACCCGTTTCACAATTGCTCTCCTGCTTTGCTTCAAAACACTTGCCCCAATTGAAACTGGAATTTCTCAACCTTGTCGTCCGATTTCTTCTTGATGGGTGATGCAATACTCATCTTGATCGGACCAATTGGCGAAATCCAGGTAAATGCCACGCCTGCCGAATGGCGCAAATCACCCAAGCTTAATTTTTCACCTTTGGCCCATGCCGCACCGCTATCCACAAAGGCGCTGAGTCGCATCGACTTGTCGTCCTTCATTCCCGGCATGGCCGTGAAGAATTCAAAATTATTGACAAATCGGCGCGTCCCGCCGAGGGCAACGCTATAGGTGGAAGTTGTTTCTTTTTTGCTCAAACTTCCGGATTTGAAACCGCGCACTGAACCAATCCCGCCAACAAAGTAATTCTTGTAGAAGGGTAATTCGCTACCACCATAGGCCATCCCATAACCGGCTTCGATATTCCACATTGCCGTAAAAGTTTTTACTGGCGAATAGAAAAGCTGATTCTCCGTTGAAACCTTGACATATTTGGTAGTTGAACCCGGCGTTTCAATTTCGGTGCTCAGTTTGTGGTATCGCCCTTCCGTTGCATAAGTTGCCGAGTCACGAGTATCACGCGCCCAATTTGCTCCAACAGTAAATATTTTATTGTTGTTGCCACGGCGTGTTACATAATCTTGGACATATTGGGGCGAATCACTGGTTGTGTTGATTTTAATCTTTTCGGCATTCAACGTCAGATTGATGCGATTCTCTTCTGAAATAGGCAAGCCGAATGACATGCCGCCACCAAGCGAATTAGTGCTGTATTCGCCCTCATCAAGATCAGATGCATCATATTTTCGCGTATATGCATTCCAGCCAAATGAAACACCATCCGGGGTGGCATACGGATTAATCACCCCCAGAGAATACGTTGTGCTGCTGCTACTGGTATTCGCTTCCAGCGTAACTGTTTTACCGCTTCCCAGAAAATTTGCTTGCGAGAGTGAGGCAATCAAAATAACCCCCTCGCTCTGCCCATAGCCCACACCGATATTGAAACTGCCGGTTTTCTTTTCAGTGACAGCTACATTGACATCGACCTGATCAACCGCATCTGGCACGATTGGCGTTTCGATGTTCACTTCCTTGAAGTAGTCGAGCTGGTCAAGCCGTTGCTTGGAGCGCTTGATCTTGGCCCCATCATAGGGGGCGGCTTCCATCTGGCGCATTTCACGACGAATGACTTCGTCGCGCGTCATCGCATTCCCACTGATATTCACACGACGCACGTAGGTTTTTCTACCCGGATCAACATAAAACGTAAATGCTGCCACATGCTTTTGGCGATCCACTTCCGGCACCGGGTTGACGTTGGCAAAAGCATATCCTTCCTGCCCCAGGCGTTCCGCAATGCTGGCACTCGATCGAGTCACCTTCTCACGCGAAAAAACTTCACCTTGTTTGAATGCAACCAGTTTGCGCAAATCATTTTCTGGCACAGCCATTTCACCGGCGAAATTTATCTCACCAATCGTGTATTTATCGCCCTCAGTCACATTGACCGTGAGGTAAATTTCTTCCTTGTTTTCCGAAATTGCCACTTGCGTCGAATCAACATTAAAATCGAGGTAACCGCGATCCTGATAGAAAGAACGCAGCTTTTCTAGATCTGCAGTTAATTTCGGTTTTGAATATTGGTCAGTTTTGGTATACCAGGTCATCCAGCCGGATGTTGACAGGGAAAAAAGGTCCAGTAATTTGTCAGCATCAAATGTCTTGTTGCCTACGACATTAATTCTCTTTATGCGCGCAACATCACCTTCTGAAATATCAAACTGCACGCCCATGCGATTACGTTCCAGCTTGGTCAACGTCGACTTTATATCAACAGAATAACGGCCACGCATGAAATATTGCTGCTTGAGCTCATTAATAGCCGCATCGAGAACATCTTGCTGGAAGATGCGGCCTTCCGCAAAATTTTGGCTCTTCATGGCATTGCGGATTTGGTCTTTTTCTAAAAGACTAGCGCCATTGATATTAATTTGAGCAATAGTTGGCCGCTCTTCGACCGTAACGACCAAAACATCACCCTCGGTTTCAACACGCACATCATTGAAAAAACCCGTGGCAAAAAGTGCCTTGATTGCATCGCGAGCAACCCCGTCATCAAAACGCCCACCCACCTTGATTGGCAGATAATTGAATACCGTACCCGGATCTGTGCGTTGCAACCCTTCCACTCGAATATCGCGGATGGTTACGGGATCGGCGGCAAAGGCAGCGAAAGGAAAAGAACCAAGAGCAGCAAGAAGCAGCAGGGATATCGGCTTGAGTTTCATCGTTCCGGATCAGGTTGCGGCCAAGGAATAATCTTAACCGGGAATGAATCGGTGAATGTCGTTGTAGAAGGCCAGCAGCATCAGTCCCACCAGCAGTGCGATTCCGATGCGCTGACCAACCATTTGCCAGCTCGCGGACAGGGGGCGCCCACGAACAAGCTCGGCGCTATGATACAGCAAATGCCCGCCATCCAGCACAGGAACCGGCAGCAGATTAAGCAGGCCAAGGCTTAAGCTTAGTAAAGCCAAGTATTGCAAATAGGCTGCCACTCCCAGCCCGGCACTATCCCCGGCCATGCGGGCAATACCGATCGGGCCGCTTACATTGCTTGCCGACAAGCCTCCAGTCAACATCGCGACCATTGCCCGAGCTGTTATTTCCGATAGATTCAACACCATTTCCCCGCTTTTTTGCAGTGCGGCTAATGGATCAAGCTGCAGTGTGAATCTCAGGCGGGCAAACCGTTTTTCATCAATCTCGGGCAAGATGCCCAACCGGCCAACCTTGCCCTCCATGGACAACATAACTGAAGGTGTTGCGGTAAATTCAAGCAGATCAGCGCCCCGCCTCACGCTCAGACGCAGCGCCCGTCCCGGGTTTTCGGCCACCAGGGACTGTAATCGCTCCCATTGCATAACCGGATGATCATTGACGGCTGTCACAACATCGCCCGCCAGCAATCCTGCCTGTGCCGCCGCACTCCCCGGTTCCACCTGGGCGATTCGATTGATCAAAGGAACGGGCGACAAACCGAGGCGCGATAAAATATCGATACCAATATCTTTTCCGCCAAATCCGCTCAGATCAAGCATCACATCATGTTCGCCACCGCCGGCACCATGGACTGTCAATTGGGTTCTCGAGCCCACTTCAGCCAATGCAGCCAGGCGCAAATCCTCCCAGCTTTGAATTTCATGCCCAGCAAACCGGGTAACCTCGTCCCCAGAACGCAGCCCGGCCTCCGCCACGATGCCACCGGCGCGGACACTGCCAACAACCGGCTTGATCGCATCAACCCCCACCATGAACGCCAGAGCAAACAATAACCAGGCGAACAACAGGTTGGCCAGCGGCCCGGCGGCCACGATCGCCATTTTCCGTAGCGGATGTTGCCGATCAAACGCATGCACCGATTCGCTGGGCGACAAGGCCTGATGACTCTCGCCAAGCATCTGCACAAAACCGCCCAAGGGAATGGCAGCAATTTGCCATTGCGTTTCGCCACACCGCCACTGCAGCAGGGGCTTGCCAAAGCCGATGGAAAAGGTCAGCACCCTGACGCCAAGCCACTTGGCTATCCGGTAATGACCATACTCATGAACGGTCACCAGCAGGCCGATGGCAAACAGGAAAGAAACCAGCGTCAGCAGCATACGTGATATTGCATGGCCAGTTCCCGCGCCAGGCGGTCCGCCCGCATCAGATCATCGAGATTGTCTGCGGGTTGCCCGACAGACTGCTCAAGCACGGATTCAATCAAGGGAGGAATGTCAGTGAAACCGATTCTGCGTTCAAGAAACGCAGCAACAGCCACTTCGTTGGCGGCATTGAGCATGGCCGGCGCAGCGGCACCGGTTTGCAGAGCCTCATAGGCCAGGCGCAAACACGGAAAACGAACCAGGTCGGGTCGTTCAAAATCGAGCCGGCCTATTGCAAACAAGTCGAGCGGAGTGACACCAGCTGCAATTCTCTCAGGGTAAGCGAGCGCATAAGCAATCGGGGTGCGCATGTCGGGCGCACCCAATTGTGCAATGACCGATCCATCAACAAATTCAACCGCTGAATGGATAACACTTTGCGGATGGACAACCACCTGTATCGCCTCCGCCGGGGCATTGAACAACCAATGCGCCTCGATCACTTCCAGGCCTTTGTTCATCAGACTGGCTGAATCCACGGATATTTTGCGCCCCATCGACCAATTCGGATGACACACCGCTTGTTCGGGGGTGACTTTCTCCAGTTCGGCCGCCGAGAGTCCTCGAAACGGCCCCCCTGAAGCGGTCAGCAGCAAGCGCTTAACACCAGCCGCATTTAAATCACCATGGTAAGGATGTGGTAAGCTCTGGAAAATGGCGTTGTGTTCGCTGTCGATCGGCAGCAGTGTTGCGCCACTCTTGGCGACGGCCTGCATGAAGATATGGCCGGCAAGCACCAAGGTTTCCTTGTTCGCCAGCAGCACTTTTTTGCCAGCCCGCGCCGCTGCCAGCGTTGCCGGCATACCTGCCGCACCGACAATGGCCGCCATCACCGCATCGGTTTCCGGCAAGGTTGAAACCTGAATCAGGGCATCGGCACCGCAGAGCACTTCCGTCCTGGAATCCGCCTGATTTAGCAGCTTGCGCAGGCGCTCAGCAGACGCTTCTTCCAGTGTGACTGCATAGCGCGGCCGATGAAGAATACAGGCCGCAGCCAGCTTTTCGATCTGGCCAGCACCAGTCAGCGCCAACACTTCATACCGGTCAGGGTGGCGTGCCACCACGTCCAGTGTGCTTGCGCCGATACTTCCGGTCGCGCCAAGGATGGTCAAACGGATTTTTTGCTTCGGCATAATAACTCTTGATTAATGGGCGGCAGGCGCGGCAAAAAACAGAAGATGGGCCAGATAAATCGCAGCAGCAACAGGCAGAACAGCCAACAGACTGTCGACGCGATCGAGTACACCGCCATGGCCAGGCAGCAGAGTGCTGCTGTCCTTCATGCCAGCCTGGCGCTTGAAAAGCGATTCGAGCAGATCGCCCACGATACTGACTGCGGTAAGCAGCACGCCACAGGTGATCCACAACAAATTTGTCCATCCGCTTGATGCGGATAGGCCGGCGCCAAAACCAAAGGAGAAAGATTTTGGCAAAAGGCTGATGTACAACGCAACGCCCAGCAAAGCCCCCAAGGCCCCTTCCCAGGTTTTGCCCGGACTGATTGTCGGAGCAAGCTTGTGCCGGCCAAACGCTTTTCCTGCAAAATAAGCCGCCGAATCAGCGACCCAGGCAATCATCAACACAGCCAGCAGACGCCAGCCATCTCCGCGCAACAGCAACAGAGCGAGCCCGGCAGGCAACAGCAGCGCCCAACCCAACAAGGCATTCAGATTTCCCGCAGTCCGCAAATGCCATTTCGCTGCAAGCCAGATCGGGGCCAACACCAGCCAAAACAGACAGGCCCCTGCAAACACGCCGAACGAAATACTCATCGGAAGTTGTTGCCATCCAATGACAGCAAATAGAACCCCTGTTATCCAGGGATAAAAGCGGGACAAGCCATGTGACAACCCTGAAAGCGCAGACCATTCCCAGGCAGCCACCCCCATCAATACAGCGCAAAACAATACCCAGGCCGTTTCTGGCAATCCAAACAACGCCAGCAACAATAAGGCCGCCAGCACAAGCGCCGTCAAAACACGGGTTCTCAGCATGTGGTCTCGCTGCTTCTCAGTTGCTCGCTGATTTGACCGAAGCGCCGCTCGCGGCCAAGGTACCATGCGATCGCCTGTTCCAGCGCTTTGCGATCGAAATCAGGCCAAGCCAGGTCGCTGAAGTAGAGTTCGGTATAAGCCAGTTGCCACAACAAGAAATTACTGGTGCGCTGCTCGCCCCCGGTACGGATAAAGAGTTCCGGTTCCGGCGCGTATGACATCGCCAAGTAGGGCACGAGGTCATCCTCGCCAAAGGTTGCCGATTTCTCGGGATGATCTGCAAGCAAGCGATGCGTGGCATCGAGAATATCCCAGCGACCACCGTAGTCTGCCGCGATGGTCAGCGTCAAGCCTGTATTGCCGGCTGTGGCCGACTCCGCCATGTCGATCTTGGCCGCCAGCTCTTGCGGAAAACGACAACGGTCACCTATCAAGCGCAGTCTTACATTGTGCCGATTCAGCCGTTTGATTTCCCCAGTCAATACCTGCAGGAAGAGGTTCATCAAAAAACCCACTTCATCAGGCGGACGACGCCAGTTCTCGCTGGAAAAAGCAAAAACCGTGAGATACGAAACCCCCAAATCGCTGCACGCACGCACGGTCTCCCGCAATGCATCCACACCCTTCTTGTGCCCGAATACGCGGGGCAGCATACGGCTTTTAGCCCAACGACCATTGCCATCCATGATGATCGCAATATGGCTGGGAACAACACCCTGCCCTGCAAGCTTGCCTGGCTGAATCGATTTGGTCATTGGGCTTGTCCGCATCACATCGACATCAAATCTTTTTCTTTTTCGACCAATAACTTGTCAATTTCAGCAATGTACTTGTCGGTGAGCTTTTGCACCTCTTCCTGGCCGCGCCGTTCGTCGTCTTCGGAAATATCCTTGTCCTTCAGCAACACCTTCAGGTCATTATTGGCATCGCGACGTACATTGCGCACGGAAACACGGGCACCTTCGGCCTCGCTGCGCACAACCTTGGTCAGATCCTTGCGGCGCTCTTCAGTCAGTGCCGGCATCGGCACGCGAATCATGTCGCCATTGGTTGCCGGATTCAGCCCCAGATCGGAATCACGAATCGCTTTTTCCACCTTGGAGACCATGTTTTTCTCCCAAGCCTGGACACCAATGGTGCGCGCATCGATCAAGGTCACGTTGGCCACCTGCGTCAACAGGGTCATGCTGCCATAGTATTCAACCGTAATATGGTCAAGCAACCCGGTATGTGCGCGACCGGTACGCACCTTGGCCAGATCATGCTTCAGGGTTTCCACCGTTTTCTGCATTTTGCTTTCGGTGGTCTTCTTGATATCGGCGATCATTTTCAATTCCTCTTGAAACCAATAAAAACAGGCGGAAACCGCTTTCCGCCCGCTTGCAGAAACGTATGAATCAGCAGTGTACCAGTGTGCCTTCGTCTTCCCCAAGTACGACACGCTTAAGGGCTCCGGCTTTGAAAATACTGAATACGCAAATGTTCATTTTCTGGTCACGACAAAGTGCAAATGCCGTGGCATCCATCACCTTCAAATTGCGGCCAATTGCCTCGTCGAAAGTTACCGTGTGGTAGCGCACTGCATCCGGATTCTTTTTAGGGTCATCGGTATAAACGCCATCGACCTTGGTGGCCTTGAGCACGATATCCGCCCCGACTTCCATGCCGCGCAAGGCTGCCGCCGTATCCGTGGTAAAGAATGGGTTGCCGGTTCCCGCGCCGAAAATCACCACTTTGTTCTCTTCCAGGTAACGGATAGCCTTGCCGCGCACATAGGGTTCAGCGCACTGCTGGATAGTCAAGGCGGACTGTACACGACTCACAACACCGGCATGACGCATCGCATCCTGCAGGGCCATGGCATTCATTACCGTTGCCAGCATGCCCATGTAGTCAGCGGTAGCACGGTCCATGCCCGCCGCCGCAGGTGCAACGCCGCGAAAAATATTGCCGCCGCCGATCACGATAGCTATCTGCACGCCCAGATCAACAACACCCTTGATCTCCTGAACGATGCGATCAATCGTGGCGCGATTGATTCCGTAACTATCCTCACCCATCAGGGCTTCGCCGGAGAGCTTGAGCAGGATGCGTTGATATTTTGGCGCTTGACTCATTGAAAAACTCCTCTCGATGATGGGGGTGGTTGCGGAAACGCCGCGCGTCGCCGCGCGGCGTTCCGTAATTCAAGGGCGCCAACGTGACGCCCGAGGCTCAATCAAGATATTAGATCAAACCTTGGCTGCCGCTGCCACTTCTGCAGCATAATCCACAACAGCCTTTTCAATGCCTTCACCCACGACATACATGGTGAATGCGTTTACCGTGGCTTTCTTTTCAGCCAGCAGCTTTTCAACGGTTACATCCGGATTCTTCACGAACTGTTGGCCGAGCAAGGTAACTTCAGCCAGGTACTTGTTGATGCGGCCTTCGACCATCTTGGCAACAATTTCGGCCGGCTTGCCGGATTCAGCAGCCTGCGCGGTGTAAATCTTGCGCTCTTGTTCCAACAGATCAGCAGACACTTGTTCTTTGGATACGCAAACCGGTTTGGCTGCTGCAACATGCATGGCAACATCCTTGCCCAACTGCTCATCGGCACCAGTGAAGTCCACCAGCACGCCGATTTTGGCGCCATGCAGGTAGGCAGCCAGCTGGCCAGCGGTCTGGTAACGCACGAAGCGACGCAGGGTCATGTTTTCACCCAGCTTGGCCACGATGGCCTTGCGCAGTTCTTCAACCGTTTCACCGGTCGCTGTCTTTACCTCTGCCAGCGCAGCAACATCTGCAGCGCCAGATTCGGCAGCGGCCTGGGCTACCGTATTGGCAAACGCCACAAAACCAACATCCTTGGCCACGAAATCGGTTTCGCAGTTGATTTCGATCAGGGCACCGGTCTTCTTGTCGGCAGAAATGAAGGTAGCAACAACGCCTTCGGCAGCGGTACGGCCCGCCAGCTTGGAAGCCTTGTTGCCAGACTTGATGCGCAGAACTTCTTCGGCCTTCTTGATGTCGCCTTCGGCTTCAACCAGGGCTTTCTTGCATTCCATCATGCCAAGACCAGTGCGTTCACGCAGTTCGCCAACCATCTTTGCGGTGATTTCCGCCATGATATGTTTCTCCTGAATCGGTACGGACATTATGTCCGGAAATTGTTGCAAAAAAGGGGCGAAAAAACGCCCCTTTTCGGACCACGAGGGCAGATCGTACTTACTCTGCAGCAGCCTCGGCAGCGGCAGCAGCAGCTTCAACGATTTCCTGCACCGCCTGGCTGCGGCCTTCAAGCACGGCATCCGCAACGCCACGGGCGTACAAGCGAATAGCACGGCTGGAATCGTCGTTGCCCGGGATAACATAATCAATGCCATCCGGATTGTTGTTGGTATCAACCACGCCAATCACGGGGATGCCCAGCTTCTTGGCTTCAACGATAGTGCCTTTTTGATAGCCGGTATCAATAACAAAAATCGCGTCCGGCAGACCGCCCATGTCCTTGATACCACCGAGCGAACGCTCAAGCTTTTCCACTTCACGGCTCATATCCAGCAATTCTTTCTTGCCATAACCGTTGTTCTCGTCTGCCAGAATGGCTTGAATCTCAGCCAGACGTTTGATGGATTGCTTGACGGTCTTGTAGTTGGTCAGCATACCGCCGAGCCAGCGATGATCAACGAACGGGCAGGCTGCACGTTGCGCTTCTTCAGCAACGATCTCGCGAGCCTGACGCTTGGTGCCAACAAACAGGATGGTGCCCTTGTTTGCCGAGAGACGGCGCACGAACTTCAGCGCGTCTTCGAACATCGGCAGGGACTTTTCCAGGTTGATAATGTGAATCTTGTTGCGCGCACCGAAAATGTACTGCGCCATTTTCGGATTCCAGTAACGGGTCTGGTGACCAAAGTGAACACCAGCTTCAAGCATTTGACGCATGCTGACAGACATTGAAAACTCCAATATGCATAAGGGTTAGGACTTCCGTTCGCATGGAACGCCGCCACTGGCGGAACGCACCCTTATCAAGCGCGAACGGGAAAGTATCTTTACGGCCCCATGCCGCAAAGCCGCAAGATTCTAACCCGCCCGGCACCCAAAAATCAAGGCAAGCCGCCAGATTGCCCGGAACAGCCGGGTATCCGGGCTGCGGCGCAAATGCTTTTTTGCCGCATTTGCGCCTCTTGCACCAGCGGATCGTCTGCCAACAAGGCTGCCGTTTTCTCAAGCAGGCGATAATCCTCAAGCAACCATTCAGGTTCGGCCAATTGGCGATCATCCAGCAACGCCGCCCTCAGATGCTCCCGGGCAACAAGCGGCGAATTACCCGCCAGTGCCGCCTCGCCAAGAAGCCGATGCGCATGCGATCGTTCGGCAGGCATCGATCCTGCAGCATCCAGTGCGCGTTGCGCCAAGCGCCTCACACTCTCCCAGTCGCCTCGACCGGCAGCCAAGCGTGCAGCCAGATTGTCAAACTGCACAACCAGGGAGCAGTTTGCGCCACAAAATCGTCGCGCAGCATCCAGCAATTCCAGGGCCCGATCATGGTGCAGCACATCCAGCAAGGCCAATTGGTACGCCGCACTCGCGCGTTGCTCCTCGGGAAAAATCGCAGATTCAAGCATTGCTTCGAGATAACCCCGGGCCAGATCGTCGCGCCCAAGGCGGGCATAGGCCTGCCCCAACCCCAAACGCGCCCGGCCTTGCCCCTGCCAGTCATCCATGGCCTGATAACCCGCCAACGCCTCGCGCCAGGATGTCACGGCATTCTCCCAACGTAATGCCTGGGCCGCCGAAACCGCTGCTCGGTTGGCTTCCTCCGTGGACAAGCGCAACGCCGGAACACGTGCAGGCGGACTCCCCGCACAGGCCGTCAGAATCAGAATGAACAAGCCCATCAGAAGTTTGGTAGACATATCGTTCGACTCAGCGCCGACTATCCGGCACCGGCGCATCCAGCGGGGTGGGAGTCAGCATTTTGTTGAGAGGCCAGCTCTGCTGCAATCCGTGCAAGGTTTCACGACTGTCACGTACCAGATCGTCCGTATTGCGCACCAAGCCAGGCAGGCGTGGCGCTGCCTCGTCCAGGGTATTGCGCAGCATTGCCGCCATGGCACTGGCATTGCGTGCGGTCGCATCCAAGCTCGCCATGCTGCTCGCGGCATAATCCATCATTTGCGGCAAGCGCCCTTGCACTTCAGCCACCACATTATCGGTCTTGGCCAGCACGCGACTGGCATTGTCCAATGTCGCCCGCACCTCCCGGTCAGCCAAACCATCCACACGATTCAACAGCTGATCAACCCGCGCGCGCGTTTCGCGCAGTTCGGCCGTCAACTGGTGTACGTTAGCCACCGTCTGACGCACATCTCCCTTGGGATCATTAATGTAATCGAGCGTACTCTGCACCGAGTCAATGATCGGAATAGTGCGATTTTTCAGGTCGTGCGCAATATCTGCCAGACTTTGCGCCGGCGCGAAATTGATTCGGTCACCCTCTTTGACTGGCGGCAAGCCGGGCGAGCCGCCGATCATTTCAAGGTAATAATCTCCCATCAACCCCTCTTGCAGCATCTGCGCCGTGGTATCAGCCTTGATCCATTTGAGATAGCGCGATTCAATCAGCAAATCCACATTGACCTTGGCTTGCTCGTTCAGTGCCACCTTGTCCACAACGCCGATCCGAAAGCCTGAAAAACGCACCTGCATGCCTGTCGCAAAACCAGCGCCATGCTCGGCGGTAAAATGCAGCCGAGTCTTGCCGACAAACATTCCCTGCTTGAGCGCGACACCCAACGCCAACGCCAGCAGAACCAGCAAAACCGACAGACCAAAGAACACCACCCGCCAGCCCAGAAAGCGGAAACGTGGATCGGTATCTTTCAGCAAACTCATCCACTTACCCTCGCTCAACAATAGCTACTCGCCCAAACCCATCCGGCGCAGGCGACGGGCCGACCACAATCAAACAGTCCGATTGCTGCAATCGAGCAAATAAACGCGCATGAGGCGAATCCCGAGTCCGTGCCGCCAGATCATGCCACTGATCCTCCTCGAAGATCACGCATGCCGGCCCGATCAGAACAGAACGCAACAAGATCACCAAGCGGCGCTCTGCCTTATCCAGAACGGCAGGCAACTGCATGACAAGTTTTTCGCGCTGCACTTGCGCCACCTGCGCCAGGTCAAAGACCGAATTTACTGATTCCTCCAATGCAGCCAGCGGCACATTATCGCGCCGCCAAACCGGCAGAATCAGGTTTTCCCACACGCGCAAGTTACTGATCAAGGTTGCAGCAGCATCCAAGACCGCCACCCGTCCAAACCACTGCTTTTGTGCTTCATCCGCCAGCATATCCACCCAATCCGCCACCGCTTCGCCATGCGGAACCGTCATCCACCAGCATCCTGGCTGAACTGGATTCACAGAAAGCTGCAACAGGGCGGCCGACTTCAGCGTCATAGGATCAACGACCAAACAAAATCAATGATGAACAGCATCAAGATCCCAATAAATACCGCACGCGAGGCGGCTTTAGGCAGTTCCGTTGGCAGGGGTTTGGTGATCAATCCCACCCCGCAAGCAAAAACACCCGCCGAAAAACCGAATACCGCCGATTTACCGAGGCAGACCAAGATCCAGCCCGGCTGCACCATGCGCTCAACCTGGGCAATTTGGTAACCCGCATCCCAACCCGCCGAAAAAATAATACCGCCAACAAGGGCGAACAGGGCCATGCAACCGGAAAGCACCACCGCAGAAACGGTCATGCCCAGCACCCGCGGCAGCAACAGGTACTCCACGACATCAATACCATGCCGAGACAGGCAACGAAATTCGCCATTGGCGCGCATGTTGGCCAACTCGCTCGCCACCGCAGAAGCCGACCGGGCAACCATGATCAAGGAACCCAGCAAGGGAGCAAGCTCATTCATCCCCAGCCGCCCAAGAACGCGCAACGACGACTCCCAGCTCTGCCCATAGACATCGTGCAACTGCAATACCACGATGGCGCCCAGCGCAAAGCCAATCAGGGCAACAAGATAGGCGGCCTGATTACTGGTGAAATAAATCTGCTTGAGCAGCACCCGGCGTACCGCAGGGCTGCGCAGTGCCGGCACGGTTCGCCATAGGCCCAGCAGGGGATGGAACGTTTTTCGCATGCAAAGACAACCTGTTACCGATCAAGAAACACTCAAGAGCCATCCACAACCGTTTCATTGTAGGCGTGCACGCCCGCTCAAGATAGACACCCTGCTATCACCACCATAGCAAGATTCCATTAGAAAGCCGCTTTCGAAAGCTATAGACTTCACTCCATTCCTATTCCCACACAGGACGACTCGTCATGGCAACCAAACACTCCCGTTTGCTCATCCTGGGTTCTGGCCCGGCCGGTTATACCGCGGCAGTCTATGCCGCGCGCGCCAACCTTGCACCCACCCTGATCACCGGCATCGCCCAGGGCGGACAACTGATGACCACCACCGATGTCGATAACTGGCCAGCCGATGCAGATGGCGTGCAAGGACCGGAGTTGATGGCGCGTTTTGAAAAGCACGCGCTCCGCTTCGGCACCGGAATAATTTTCGATCATATCCACACTGCTAAGCTGACTGAAAAACCGATCCGCCTGATTGGCGATTCGGGCGAATATACCTGCGACGCACTGATTATCAGCACTGGCGCTTCCGCCCAGTATCTGGGGTTGCCATCAGAAGAGGAATTCATGGGCCGCGGCGTTTCCGGCTGCGCAACCTGCGATGGATTCTTTTATCGCAATCAGAAAGTCGCCGTGGTCGGTGGCGGCAACACTGCGGTGGAAGAAGCCCTGTATCTTTCCAATATTGCCGAACACGTGACGCTGATTCACCGCCGCGACACCTTCCGCTCGGAAAAAATTCTGATCGACCACCTGATGGAAAAAGTTGCCGCCGGCAAGATCACACTGGAAACCAACCAGACACTGGACCAAATCCTCGGAGACGCCAGCGGTGTCACCGGCGCGCGCCTGAAATCCACCGTGGACGGCAGCACGCACGAGCTCGCCGTTGCCGGCGTCTTTATCGCCATCGGACACAAACCGAACACCGATCTGTTCACGGGTCAGTTGGAAATGGAAAACGGCTATATCGTCACGCGCGGCGGCCAGGCTGGCAACGCCACTGCCACCAACATTCCCGGCGTATTTGCCGCAGGTGACGTACAGGACCACATCTACCGCCAGGCCATCACCTCTGCCGCCACCGGCTGCCAAGCCGCTCTGGATGCGGACAAATACCTCGAAGCACAGCATTGATCCGAACCGGCCGATCAGGTAAAAGGGGCACGAAATTCGCGTCCCTTTTTTCTTGCCATGGACAACCAGACCCTCAAACACCTCAAGCGCCTGCGCAAAACCTTGGGCAATACGCCCAAGGCCAAGCCAGCCACGCCTGCGCCTGAACCCACGCCCTCCGATCACGATCTGTTCATGCAGGCCGTGCGTGGGGCAGTTCCGCTTGTCCATACGCATTACCCTCACCCGCCGCACCCTCCCTCCCCGTGGCCACGCCGGCACCACTCCGACGAAATACGCACCATCGCCGAAGCCATGACCGATCTTTGGCCCTGGGATGAACTGGAAACCGGCGAGGAACTGCTGTTCATGCGCCCGGGCGTACAACATGAATCTTTGCGTAAATTGCGGCGTGGCGAGTGGGCAGTGCAGGCCGAGCTTGACCTGCACGGGCAGACATCCGATTCAGCCCGACTAGCCGTTGCCGAATTCCTCCACGCTTGCCGTTTGCGCAACCAACGTTGCGTGCGAATCGTTCATGGCAAGGGACTGGGCTCCCGCAACCGCGAACCCGTATTGAAGCTCAAACTGAAAAACTGGTTGGCCCAACGTGATGATGTTCTGGCCTTTTGCCAGGCCCGGCCTGCCGAGGGCGGAGGCGGTGCCGCGCTGGTCTTGCTCAAGAGCCTGAAGGCGCGCTAAGGCTTTCCCTGCCCGCTTGCGCTATAATTGGCGTTTTCCCTGATTCCTGAAGAGCCGCCCGCCATGTCGCCGCGACTTTCCCTGCTGCAACCCTACCCTTTCGAAAAACTGCGCCAGCTGTTCGCCGGCGTAGCGCCCAATCCGGCACTCCGGCCCATCAATCTTTCGATCGGCGAACCGAAACACCCGACGCCGCAACTCGTCAAGGATGCGCTGATCGCCAATATGGCCGGACTGGAAAACTATCCGGTTACGCTAGGCTCGGACGCGCTGCGCAGCAGCATCAGCCAGTGGCTTTCCCTTCGTTATGGAATTTCCGCACCGAATCCCGCAACTGAAATCGTGCCGGTCAACGGCAGCCGTGAAGCGCTGTTTGCCTTTGCCCAGGCCGTGATCGACCCGACAGCTGCCGAAAAACCGGTCGTGCTCTCGCCCAACCCGTTCTACCAGATCTACGAAGGTGCGGCACTGCTGGCCGGGGCCGAACCGTATTACATGAATTGCACCAGCGACCGTCATTTTCAGCCTGATTGGGACAGCGTACCCGAAGCCATTTGGAAGCGCACACAACTGGTGTTTGTCTGCTCGCCCGGCAACCCGACCGGCGCCGTAGCATCGCTCGACGACTGGAAAAAACTGTTTTCGCTGTCCGATCGCTACGGCTTTGTGATCGCCAGCGACGAGTGTTATTCAGAAATCTATTTCGGTGAAGAGAAACCGCTCGGTGGGCTGGAAGCCGCAGCCAAACTTGGTCGCGACTTCACCCGGCTGGTGATGTTCTCGTCGCTTTCCAAGCGCAGCAATGTGCCAGGCATGCGCTCAGGCTTTGTCGCGGGCGATGCGAAAATCCTCAAACAGTTCCTGCTCTACCGTACCTACCATGGTTGCGCAATGAGCCCGCCGGTGCAGGCCGCCAGCGCCGCCGCTTGGTCCGATGAAGCGCACGTGGCAGAAAATCGCCGCCAGTACGTCGCCAAATTCGCCGCCGTCACGCCCAAACTGCAAACTGCGCTGAATGTGCAAATGCCGGATGCCGCTTTCTACTTGTGGGCAGAAACACCGATTAGCGACACCGAATTTGCCAAGCGCCTATATCAAGACGAGCATGTAACCGTATTGCCCGGCTCGTTTCTGGCCCGTGAAGCACATGGAACCAACCCTGGCGCAAACCGCATCCGGATCGCACTAGTCGCACCGCTCGCCGAGTGCGAGGAAGCTGCCGATCGCATCGTGCGCTTCACCAACCGCTTACTGATGAAGTCCTGCTGATTACCCCATTAAACACACTCTGGAATAGAACCATGAGCAACCTGCAAAACGTTATCGAAACCGCCTTTGAAAACCGCGCCGAAATCACTCCCGCCAATGCTTCTGCCGAAGTCCGCGATGCCGTCAACGAAGTTATCGACTGCCTCGATCAAGGCAAACTTCGCGTCGCTGCCAAAATCGATGGCGCATGGACCACGCACCAATGGCTCAAGAAAGCCGTACTGCTGTCTTTCCGCATCAACGACAACGAAGTCATGGCCGGCGGCTGCACCCAGTTTTTCGACAAGGTTCCCAGCAAGTTTGCCGATTACAACGAAGCCGATTTCCGCGCTGGCGGGTTCCGCGTCGTGCCCAATGCCATCGCTCGCAAAGGCGCGTTCATCGCCAAAAACACCGTACTGATGCCCTCCTACGTGAACATCGGCGCCTATGTCGATGAAGGCACCATGGTCGACACCTGGGCCACCGTGGGTTCCTGCGCACAGATTGGCAAGAACGTGCACCTTTCCGGCGGCGTAGGCATTGGCGGCGTGCTGGAGCCGCTGCAAGCCGGCCCGACCATCATTGAAGACAATTGCTTCATCGGCGCGCGCTCGGAAGTAGTTGAAGGCGTGATCGTGGAAGAAGGCTCGGTGATCTCGATGGGCGTTTACATTGGCCAATCGACCCGCATTTACGACCGGGAAACCGGCGAAGTTACCTACGGCCGCATTCCGGCTGGCTCCGTGGTCGTTTCCGGCAACCTGCCCTCCGCTGACGGCAAATACAGCCTCTACTGCGCGGTGATCGTAAAGAAGGTCGACGCCAAGACTCGCGGCAAGGTGGGTATCAACGAATTGCTTCGCGGCATTTAACCTGTTCGCAGCCGGAAAGCGGATTCGTTTCGCTTTCCGGTCCCAGAAATGAAATAAGCCGGCTGTTGTTAGCCGGCTCTTTTTTACTCAAATGAATCAGAACATCACGTCACGTGAAACGCCGTAGCGGCGCAAGATGCGGCGCAACTGGTCCAGCGCCTCGATCTGGATCTGCCGCACCCGTTCGCGCGTCAGGCTCAGGTTCGCAGCCAGATCTTCCAGGGTGCAGATTTCGTAGCCGTTGAGCCCGTAACGGCGCTCAATCACCATACGTTGCTTGTCCGACAACTGTTTGAGCCATTCGCAGACATAGCGTTCGATTTCGGCGTTTTGCAGCAGGGTCTCCGGGCCGTCGTGCTGCTCGTCCGGGATCGATTCGCCGATCGTCAGCATCGGATCGATATCCAGCGGCGCATCCAAGGACGCCACGCGCTCATTCAGGTTCATCACCCGT
>JAGTRM010000060.1 GCA_018261735.1 Pseudomonadota bacterium | reverse complement strand
GATCCAGGATGCCGGCGGCACCACCGCCGCGATCAAGATGGGCATCGAAGCAGTGGCGGGCATGCTGCCGGAAGCCAATCAGGCCAAGCGCGAACCGGCCCCGCTGAGCAAGCTGATCATTGGCCTCAACTGCGGCGGCTCGGATGGCTATTCCGGCATCACCGCCAACCCGGCGCTGGGCGGCATGGTCGACCTGCTGGTCGCGCATGGCGGCACCGCCATCCTGTCGGAAACACCGGAAATCTACGGCGCCGAACATTTGCTGACCTGCCGCGCCGACACGCCGGAAATCGGCCAGAAGCTGATCGGCATCATCGACTGGTGGCGTGATTACACCGCGCGCAACGGCGGCGAGATGGACAACAACCCGTCGGTCGGCAACAAGGTCGGCGGCTTGACCACCATCCTGGAGAAATCGCTCGGCGCCGTGGCCAAGGGCGGCACGACCACCCTGAAGGCGGTGTACAACTTCGCCGAACCGGTCACCGCCAAGGGTTTTGTCTACATGGATACCCCGGGCTACGACCCGGTCTCGGCCACCGGCCAGGCTGCGGGCGGCGCGCAACTGATCTGCTTCACCACCGGTCGTGGTTCCGCCTTTGGCTGTGCCGGCGTGCCGACGATCAAGTTCGCGACCAACAACGCATTGTGGGAACGCCAGCGCGACGACATGGACGTGAACTGCGGTGACATCATTACCGGGGAAGAAACGATGGCGCAGTTGAGCCAGCGCATGTTCGAGGAAGTGATTGCCTATGCCTCGGGCAAGCGGGCGCGCAGCGAGGAGCTGGGTTACGGCCAGGACGAGTTCATTCCGTGGAAGGTCGGTGCCGTGATGTAATCCGTGCTTACGTAATTGGCCTGACGTTAAAAAGCCCGCAAGCAATTGCGGGCTTTTTGTTGTTTCGATAGGGAAACTAACTCAGTTCTGCCGAAAAGCGCTTGATGGCGTTTTCAAGGTGTTGCTGCATGGCGGTCTGGGCTGCTTGCGGATTTTTTGAACGGATGGCATGGAGGATGTCCCGATGCTCCATCACATTGGCTTGCCAGGTCGCTTCGGAATGCTTGATCTGCGGGGGTTGGTCCTCCATCACAGACTGGGTGTTCTCCCAAAGCAATTCCACCGTGCGCAGCAGAACCCGATTACCACAGGCTTGTGCCAGAGTCAGATGGAATTGGCGGTCATATTCAGCCCCTTGGGGATCGCTGGCCGAACAAACCACCATTTTCCCCAGGAGCAAAGACAGCGTTTCCAGTTGTTCCGGGGTAGCATGAAGTGCGGCAAGCGTGGCGACTTCAACCTCGATCAGTTCTCTCGCCGCAAACACTTCAAACACGGTTGTGTCGTTGGTTGCTGCTTCACTGGTTTCTGGTTCTCCCAGGACAAAAATGCCCGAACGATCGCGAATTTCAATCAATCCCTCTGTCTCCAGTGAAATCAGCGCTTCGCGCAAAGAAGACCGGCTGACGCCCAGACGCGTAATCAGATTACGCTCGCCCGGCAGCTTCTGTCCGCGCTGGTATTCCCCGCTCTGGATCAGTTGGGCAATCTGGTCGGCCACCTTCTTGTAGAGACGATGGTTGATAATCGGTTCGATCGGCATGGTGATGTCTGGTTGGTTAAAAATTCAATTAAAACAATATGTTGTATATATAGTTGCAGAAAATGCCCCGATTTGCAAGATGGGATTGCTCTCCTGAATGAGCATTTTACTCTGTTACGGCCTTTTACCAGACATATGTTTCCACATGCGGTCGCGCAAAAGCACTATCAGGCAGTAAATAACATTTTTGGTAAGTCAAGGAGGATGAGGCTGGTTGCTATTGAGATACTGCATACCCGGCCGGGCCAAACTGCAAATCCGGCCGGGTTTCCGCAAGCTTTTCAGGCGAGGGGCGGTAACAGGGCTATCCCCGTGCCAATTGCTTCCAAGCAGCGACAAAGTCTTTGGCACGTGCCACGACTTGTTCGCAGGTCATTCCCGGTGCATAAAGCGCAGAACCCAGACCAAAGCCGCCGGCACCGGCATCGAGATACGGTTTCATGGTATCGGGCGTAATGCCGCCGACCGGCAGCAGGCGCGCAGTTTTCGGCAGTACGACGCGAATGGCCTTGAGGATCTGCGGGGTAACGAGTTCGGCCGGGAACAGTTTCAGTGCATCGGCACCGGCTGCGAGTGCCGCGAACGCTTCGGTCGGCGTGACGATGCCGGGTACGCACAGCATGCCCGCTGCCTTGGCGGCACGGATCACCGTGGTATCGGCGTGCGGCATCACGGTCAGGTCGCCCCCGCTGGCTTTCAGTTGTGCCACCTGTTCCACCGTCAGTACCGTGCCGGCACCGACCAGCGCATCGGCGGGAAGGGCGCGCCGAATCCTGGCGATGCTGGCGAATGGATCGGGCGAGTTGAGCGGTACTTCGATCAGGCGGAAACCGGCGTCATACAGGCCGCGACCGATTTCTTCGGCTTCTTCCGGGTTGATGCCTCGCAGGATGGCCACCAGCGGCAGTTGGGCATTGGCTGCGGCGAAGCGGCTGGCCAGGGTCGTGTTGTCGGTCATTCTTTTCTCCATGCTTCAATAGGTGATCTTCAGGCCAGCAAGCCGGCGGCAGTGGCCAAGTCCCACAGGCCGGCCGGCGCGGTGTTGTCCAGCACGGTGCAATTCGGCTTGCCCAGATAAGTGAGCGACTGGACATAGCGTTGGCACAAGGCCGGATCGCCGATCAGGATCAGCGGGGTTTCTTCCTGAGCCTGCGCCAAGCCCGAGATCAGTTCGTAGCCGATCAACAGGCCCGACAGGTAATCGGCGAGTGCGCCGTGCGGCAGACGGCCGGCGAGGCCCAACGTGCGCGTGGCAAAGATCTGGTGCGGGAAATCGCCGGGGCTGCTGTCTCGCGCGCTGGCCAGGCCCAGCTCGAAAGCTTCGTTATTTGTGCTTGCGGGCGGAGTTTCCGGCAGCAGCCGGCCCAGGATCGAGTGTTTCTTCAACACGGCAAACAGTTCGCCGGTCATGTACGTGGCGAAATTGACGATCCGGCCATTCTCGATCTGCACCCATTTCGAGTGTGTACCTGGCAAGACGATGCAACAGCGCTTGGCCCAGTGCGGGTTTTGCAGCAAGGCGCCGGCGATCTGGATCTCTTCGCCGCGCATCACATCGGGCAATTGGTCGGGATCGTCAAGCAGTACGCCCGGTGCGATCAGGATATCGGGGCCGAAACCGCTCGGCACGGTCACGCTCTGGCTGGCCAGGGCTTGTACGTTGGCTGGGCAACGCACATACGGCGCCTCGCGCCAGCCCTGTGCACTGCCGACCATGCCGCAGGCAACCACCGGCAATTGCGGCCAACGTTCGAGCCAGTCACCGGCGATCTGGCGGAACGCGGCCTCGAACCCGGCAATGCCCGCTTCGGGCAGGTGTTGGATGCCGTGCGGCGAGTAACGGGTGTCGATGATCTGGCCGTCGCGCAGCAGGAATGCGCGCAGGCTGGAAGTGCCCCAGTCGAGCGCCAGCAGTTGCGGGGTAGCGGTGGAGGAAGTCATCTGGCAAATCTCTTGATGGGGCAGGGGTTTAGCACCCCTGCCGTGTTGGATCAAGGTGTCGGGATTACCACTCGGCGACGGCACCATCGGCATGGCGCCAGACCGGGTTGCGCCAGTCAGTCGCTTTCTTGCTGTTTTCGATCACCAGCTCTTCGTTCACGTCGACACCAAGGCCCGGTTTCTTCGGTGGCAGCATGTAGCCGTTGTGGAACTGGAAGTCTTCCTTGTTCAGCACGTAATCCATCAGCTCGGCGCCCTGGTTGTAGTGAATGCCCATGCTCTGTTCCTGCAGCACGGCGTTGCGCGAGACAAAGTCGACATGCAGGCACGAGGCCAAGGCCAGCGGGCCGAGCGGGCAGTGCGGTGCAAAGCCGATGTCATAGGCTTCTGCCATTGCTGCGATCTTGTGGCATTCGGTGATGCCGCCGGCGTGTGACAGATCGGGCTGCACGATCGAAAGCCCGCCGGCCGCGAATACGCGCTTGAACTCGAAGCGCGAGAACATGCGCTCGCCCGCGGCGATCGGGATATGGGTCATTTCGGCCAACTTCGGGTAGTACTCGGCCTGTTCGGCCAGTACCGGTTCCTCGATGAACAGCGGGCGGTAGGGTTCGAGTTCCTTGATCAGGATTCGCGCCATCGGTGCAGCGACCCGGCCGTGGAAATCGAGGCCAAATTCGATGCTGTTGCCAAAGGCTTCGCGGATTTCTGCGACGACGGCCACGGCGGCATCGATGGTCTTGCTGTTGTCGATCAGGCCCATTTCCTCGCAGCCGTTGAGCTTGAAGGTGTCGAAGCCGATGGCCTGCAGTTTCTTGATGCCGGCGATTACCTCGCCCGGCCGGTCGCCGCCGACCCAGCTGTACATCTTCATCTTGTCGCGTACCAAACCACCGAGCAGCTCATACACCGGCGCACCGAGCACCTTGCCCTTGATATCCCACAGCGCTTGGTCGATGCCGGCAATCGCGCTCATCAGGATCGGGCCGCCGCGGTAGAAGCCGGTGCGGTACATGGCCTGCCAGATATCGTTGATCCGTGCCGGATCCTTGCCGATCACGTATTCGGACAGTTCGTTGACGGCGGTTTCCACGCTGCGCGCGCGGCCTTCGATCACCGGCTCGCCCCAGCCGGTAATGCCTTCGTCGGTTTCAATCTTCAGGAACATCCAGCGCGGCGCCAGACGGTAGGTGGTCAGCTTGGTGACTTTCATGGGAGCAATTCCATAAAACGAGGGTTTAAAGAAATTACGGCGGACTTTTCAGTCCGCCGCAAGGTACTCACAGGTTTAGCGCGCCGTCATCCACTGCAACGGCACCATCACAATGGACGGGAAGAACACCAGCAGGAACATCACCACCGATTCGGCCAGCAGGAACGGCAGCACGCCGCCCACCACCTTGTTCATCGGCATCTTGCCGATCGTGCTGATCACGTTCAGCACCGCGCCCACCGGCGGGGTGATCAGACCCAGACACTGGTTCAGGATGTAGACCACGCCGAAGTAGACCGGGTCGATCCCCGCTTCCTTGATGATCGGGATCAGCACCGGCACCATGATCAGGATGTTCGGCGTGAAATCGAGCACGCAACCCATCACCAGGCCCAGCAGCATCAGGATCACCATCAACAGCGTCTGGTTGCCCATGAACGGCCGCAAGACTTCACCCAGTTGCTGCGGAATGTTCACCGCCGTCACCAGCCAGGCCGATACGGAAGCCGCTGCCACCAGGAACAGCACGATCGCGGTGGTCTTGGCCGCAGCCAGGATCAGCGGATACAGGCTCTTG
>JAGTRM010000059.1 GCA_018261735.1 Pseudomonadota bacterium | reverse complement strand
GGCAAGATGACAACGGCGCTGCTCGACCGTCTGACCCATCACTGCCATATTGTGGAAACCGGTAATGAATCCTACCGATTTCATCACAGCAGTATGGCAGCCAAGTCGCGAATCAAGTCCCGGGAGCAAGCGAAGAAAGGCGGGAAGGAGGTGCTACTACCGGACGAGCCGTTCTGAGTCGCGCGCGGGGAAATCCGCTTCGGTCTACGCCCTTCGCGGCTTCCCCCGCTCATTCACCAGCCAAGAAAGAACCGAAAGAAGGTAATCAAGAAGCTAACTGTTTGGTACACTTATCCACAGATGCCAGCTTCAAAAGCAGCGAAAAGCCCTGGGTCAAATTTCAATCGGCAGGGTGGGTCAATATTCAATCGGCGCCGACAGGGTGGCCCCTTTAACCAAAAAATGGGCATTCAAACTCGCTGAACACACCGGGATATCCCACCGGTCTCGGAACGTTTCTTCAAGCTGTGTAAACGAGAGCAACCGCCAGGCGCATCAGGGCGCTCAGGTTTTCCATGTTCAGCTTGTCGATGATGTGGGCGCGATGGCTGTCGACGGTCCGCCGACTGATGGAGAGGCGTTCGGCGATTTGCTGTGAAGACAACCCATGTCCGATCAGTGTCAATATCTCGCGTTCCCTTGCGCTGAGCCGCTCCAGTTGCTTGGCATGTGGTCGCAGCATGGGACTTGCCGAAGCCAGCCGTTTCAGACGTGCGCGAATGGCACCTAACAGCTCCGCAGCAGTGTAGGGTTTGGTCAGATAGTCATCGGCGCCAGCATTCATGGCATTGCGCATCAGTCCGTAATCGGTCAAGGCAGTAAGAAACAGGAAAGACGTTGTCTTAATCTCGGGTGTGGCCCGCACGGCCGCGAGCAGCCCCATGCCATCGAGCCCCGGCATCATCATGTCGCAAACCACCAGTTGCGGCCGGTGCGCCCTGATCTGCGCCAGACCTTCGCTACCGTTGGCCGCAGTGATGATGGCGAACCCCTCCAGTTCCAGAATCAGGGCCGTATTAGCCAGACTGTTCGGATCATCTTCGACGACGAGGATCAGTGCCGTCATATCGTGCGGGTCAATCATCAGTATTCTCCAACCATGGCAGGCGCACCACGAAGGTCGTGCGCCCCGGGACACTGCTTAGCTCGACAGTCCCCTCCAGCTGCTCGACCGCTTCCTTGACGATGGCCAACCCCATACCAGAACCTTGAACATGCTCGCTACCGTGACCGCGGAAGAAGCGGTCGAACACCTGCGACTGTTCCGCAGCAGCAATCCCCGGACCATCGTCGCGCATGACGATCGTCATGCCGGCTGCATCGCAAGCAAAAACAAGCCGCTTGGCGGCATCTGCAGGGGAAAATTTGTAGCTGTTTGAGATCAGGTTGACGACAATCAGTTTGAGCAGAAAAGGGTCGAGCCAGCGCTCGTCTTCGGTGCAATTATTCACGCACTCAATACCGCAGTCGGGATACAGCGCCGCCAGTTCCGCGACTGCCTTGCCCATCCAGGCATTGACATCGGTTCGAACCACTTGGCGGCTGAGCCGATTGACATTGCTGTGGCTGAAATAATCAGCCTGATTAAGCAGTTCAGTAAGACGGACGCCGCCGGCCTCCAGCCGTCCGAGCACTGCCTTGCGCTGTGTCTCGTCCAGACGATCAAAGTATTGGCTTAGCAGGCTGGAGCTGCTGGTGATGGCATTGAGTGGTGTGCGGTATTCATGCGCAAGCATGGACAGCAGCCGATTGTGCGTCTCGACCGCCTGGGTGCGCTCCTGTTCCGCCTTCCACATTGCGCGTCGCACAGGCTGGAGCACCCTGCCGCCGATGATGCCAATCAAGTTAGCAAAGAGGAACGAAGCCAGGATCGACCACAGCACGACGTCCGGCAGCGGGTCGCGAAAGGCAAAAAGGCCGAACAACGAGGCGGCGCAGAAGGAAATCCCCGGCAAAAAACGCCAGCGTGGGTTGTCCGGTGCCACTAGATACAGCATCATGACGACGAGAATTTCGGGCACGACATTGGAAATGAAGCCACTCGGCCGCGAATAAAGGATCGGCAGATAACACGCGGCAAACGAAATCGCCCAGCCGATGATCGCCGCATCGTAGCGCCGCAGATCGGTCGTCCTGCGTACAAACCGGACCGTGGCGACGGCCAGCGCGATCATGAACAGGCGATCACCCAGCAGCATGGCAAAGAGGGGCGTGGCACCAACGAACCGCCAGTCGAAGAAGATGTAAATGCCGTTAAAGAGCAGACTTACTGCCGCAAGCAGCATAAACCAGCGCGTGTCGACCGGCAAAAAATGTCGGCGATAAGCGCGCTCCTCGTCGGAGGACAAAATAACTTTGGTCGGGATCAAAATACTCCATTCTAATAAATCGGCTGCCATTGGAAAATCGGTAATCCTACCGATGCGACGAAAAATAAAAATTCGTAAAGTTCTGTAGGGCAACTCAACATCGGGTGCCCGGCGCGCAATGATGAAAAAAAAAACATAAACAAGGCCCCTCCATGAAATCACGAAATCTGAATTTTACTTACCGCCTTGTCTGGAGCAACGTCAAGCAAATGTTCATCGCTGTTGCCGAATTTGCACGCACGAGAAAAAAGCGCTGCCGCACCGTGGTGCTGGCAGCCACACTGCTCACAGCCCCTTTCACGACTTTGGCGCAGGCGCAACAATTGCCCACCGGCGGGCAAATCGTTGCAGGGCAAGGCCATATCGCCAGCACCGGCACCACGATGATCGTCACGCAGAACACGGCCAATATGGCCGTCAACTGGCAAAATTTTTCCATCGGCCAGGGCAACACCGTCAATTTCGTGCAGCCGTCTGCCTCTGCCGTGGCGCTGAACCGCGTCCTCGGTTCCGATGTGTCGGTCATCCAGGGCGCGCTGAACGCCAATGGCAAAATTTTCCTGATCAATCCCAATGGTGCGCTCTTCACGCCCACCGCACAAGTGAACGTGGGCAGCCTCCTCGCATCGACGCTGAATATCTCCACCGCCGATTTCATGGCCGGCAATTACCGCTTTGAAGGAATTTCCAGCAACGCTATCACCAATCAGGGCAACATCACGACCACAGCAGGCGGAACCGTCGCACTGATTGCCGCCAAGATCGTCAACTCTGGCCAAATCAACGCACCGCAAGGCAATGTCCTGATGGCGGCGGGCAGCAAGGTCACACTGGATCTGGGCGGACCGGTCAAAATCCAAATTGATGAAGGCGCACTCAACACCTTGATCGAGCAAGGCGGCGGCATACGCTCCGACGGCGGACTCGTTTACCTCACGGCCAAAGCAGCCGGCGAACTGGCGACTTCAGTGATCAACCACACTGGCATCACCGAGGCGCGCACCTTGGCAACTGGCGGAAAAGGGGAAATATATTTGCTGGCCGATATGAAACGCGGCGAAACCATCGTGAGCGGGAAGCTGGATGCCAGCGCGCCTCAGGGTGGCGATGGCGGCTTCATCGAAACGAGCGCCGCAACCGTAACAGTTAGGGACGGCGTGCAGGTCACGACCGCCGCCCCTTACGGTAAAACCGGCAAATGGCTGATCGACCCTGTCAACATCACCATTGCCGCTTCAGGGGGTGACGTGACAGGCGCCACCCTCGCAACCGCGCTGCAAACCACCAATGTGACGCTCGACACTTCCGGCACGGGCGCCTGCACCGGAGCAGCCTGCAGCGCATTGAGCGGCAGCGATGGCGACATCTTCGTCAAAGACAATATTACCGTTACCGGCGGAACAGTCGACACCACTCTTACCCTCAAGGCCGAGCGCAACATCGTCATCGATGCCGGGAAAACCCTCAGCAGAACCGGCAGTTACAAGCTCCACACCATCCTCTGGTCCGATTCCGACAATTCGGGCAGTGGCTATGTCTTCATCACGGATGGCAGCACCATCAGCACCAACGGCGGCAAGATCGTGATGGCCGGCGGGCTGGACGATGGCGCCAACGGCGGAACGGCTGGCGACGGCATCCCCGACGGTTACGCGACATCCGCAACGGCAAATTACAGCGGCGTCAGCATCGGCAGATTGAACAATGCGGCAACCGCCGGAACAACGATTCAATCCGGCGGCGGCGACATCCTGATACGAGGCAAATCGACCGCCACCACCGGCTCTGGCATGGGAATCAGTTTCTCCCATAGCGGCACACTGAATGCAGGAACAGGCACCCTGACCATGGAAGGCATCTCTTCGTCTTATCACGGCATTGAACTATCTGCATGGATTGACGGGGCACCGTCCGGTAGCTATCTGGACATTAATGCTAATGCGGTCAACATCAGCGGCACCACTTCCAACGCAAATTATCACGGCCTTGCCGGCTCGCAGCTCAACAGTAAATACACGCGCGTCACCGCTGGTGCGGGCGGGATAAGCCTTTACGGAGAAAATACCGCCAACAGCAACAAAGGTGTTGAAATTTCCCTGAACGCAACTACAACCGGCGGCGGCGACATCACGGCAGAAACCCCCGGCCTCTTCTCGTTTTACAACGGGTCGAATGCCCATAGCATTAATGCCGGGAGCGGCGATATTGTCATCAAGTCCAACACACTCAACGTGGGTTCCAATAACACGATCAGTGGCAGCGGCACTCTGACCGTCGAACCGTACGCTGCCGGCACCACCATCGGCATCGCCGGCGGTACGGGCACTCTGCAACTGCCGGCCAGCTATTTCTCTACCAATTTCGTCAACGGCTTCTCCGGCATCACAGTGGGCAATGCCGCGGCGGGCGCGATCACCGTAGGCAGCACAGCCCTGTCTTACAACGATCCACTGACGATCAAAACTGGCAACAGCATCTTTTTCGGCGGAACATCCTCCGTTTCCGGCAACAATAACGCCCTTACGCTTTGGACCCGCGCAGGCGGAAACGATGCCGCCGATGATGGCATTGATGGTTCTGTCTGGATACCGGTCGGCGCATCCATCAACACCGGCGGCGGCAACATTACCATCGGCGGCGGAACCAATCCGGTCACCGGATATGCGCTGGGGGACAATAACAGCACTTCGACTGAGAATAACGCCCGTTATCGCGGCGTCACAGTTAACGGCACGCTGAACGCGGCAGGAGGAAGCATTTCCATTCTTGGCCGCGGCAATCCTTCTGGCACCAATGCTCGCGGAGTCAGCATCGGCGGTGCCATCAGCACCAGTGGCTCTGGCACAATCACTATCAGCGGCATCGCCAAGGACGGTTCAGACGGTCTGGCTTTGGGCGATGTGTCCGTCAGTGGCACGACTGGCACGATCTCCAGCGAGAATGGGAACATTACCCTTACCGGCACGAAGGATAGCGGCAGCAACGGC
>JAGTRM010000037.1 GCA_018261735.1 Pseudomonadota bacterium | reverse complement strand
TGCAGGGATTGTTTCTGGAAAGCCGTTGCGAGAACCGCTTTGATGCCGGGCAGTTGGGGAACCTGATCGCGTTCGTCAACAATTGGAATAGTCGGAGCAACCTGATCGCAGTGATTGAACGCGAAGACAGTGGGGAGTTGGCATTGCTGTTACGTACGCGTCTGGGCTGGGCGGCAGAGAGTTCGCCGGCGTGGGCGCAAGCAGAGTTGGAGCATCTATTACAGCAGATTCATGCCTTCTGGTTGGTGGAGATCAGTTTGCTGGAGGGTGGATCATGCCGTCATTAGGCCGTCTCAATGCTGCGCAAGCGGCGCACCTGCTCGCGCTGTTGCCACTTCGGCAAAATACTTCACTGCGCGGGCGGTTCGCTGCCACGCTGTCGGCAGCGGCTGAGGGTAGGCCGCAGTCGGGATCGGGATCGCGGTTGGGGTCCACACCCGCCACGCAGGACCCTCAATCGGTATGGTTGGTGAATCCTGCCGCGCTGTTGCAGCGCTTGCAAACAGAAATGGCACGGGATCGCAGCGGGCTGGTAGAACAATTGAAGCAACTGGCCCAACCCAAGGTGTTGCGGGTGCCGGATAGCGCGCATTGGGCGCAGTTGCTGGAGCTGTATCAGCGCATGCCGCATCTGGCGGCGGTCCTCGATCCCTTGCTTAACCGGATCAAGCTGCAGATCGCCACCCAGCATCCATTAAAGCTCAGTCCGACGCTGCTCACCGGGGCGCCCGGCAACGGCAAGAGCCATTTGCTGCATCAGCTGGCCGAGGTATTCAACGTACCCACGCTGGAGCTTCAACTGGGTGGTAATGCCGACAATCTGGCACTAGTGGGGACTTCACGCCATTGGGGATCAGCCAGTCCGGGCAAGCTGGCACTGTTCCTGGCCCAGAGTCCGGTGGCCAATCCGCTGATCCTGCTGGAAGAAATCGACAAGAGTGGCATCGGTCAGCATGGCTGGACCTTGGATATTGTGTTGTTGCTACTGGAACCAGAAAACGCCTGCGAGTTTGAGGACAAGTTTGTCGAAGTGCCAATCGATCTGAGCCATTGCTCTTTCCTCGCCACGGCCAACAGCAGCGCGCAATTGCCAGCGCCGTTGCTGAGCCGCTTCCAGACCTGTCTGGTTTCCGCGCCCCCACCCGAGGCGTGGTCGATCATCCTGAACAACCTGTATGCCCATCTACTGCTACAGGAAGGTCGGGCGCAGCTCTTTCATTCGACCCTGCCGCAGGAATTGCAGGCGGAATTCCTGGCGCAATGCCCGAGTATCCGTGAATTGCGTAAACGGCTGGAACAGGGATTTGATGCGGCCTTGGCGTGCTTCGATTCGCCTGAGGCACTGCTACGACAGAAAGGAGAGTTGTTGCCGGAAGCGCCTGAAACCCAGGCAAGTGAAACCCAAAAGCGTATGGGGTTCTTCTAGGAATTGTCAAAGTTTAGGCCTGATTTCACAGGAAAAAAGCTAAAAAAGCCTCCAATTTGCAGTTCAGTGAAACATCGTGTTTTTATAGTCGCGTAAATTTACGCAAAAGGAAAACACGATGCTTAACGACAAAGAGCTTCTTCATATGTTCATTAAAGCCGTTCAGAAGCCTCAAGGAGAGAAATGCCGGAAGCGTGCATCCAGCAGCTTGGCGCAGCTCATCGCGCACAAAATCAGAAGTCAAAGCGATAACAACGTTCAACAACAATTGAAAGATTCAATTCAATAAAAAAGGGAAATATCATGAACGCCAATGCGCCCATTATTGCAGCTATTTATGCACGTAAGTCGACTGATGATTCAGACAGGGTAGCTGAAAACACATCTGTTCATCGACAAATTGAGCATGCCAAGCAATTTGCCGAAGCCAATGGATGGACTGTACCGGATCACCACGTGTTTTTTGATGAAAAGACATCAGGCGCCGAATTTAAAAACCGTTTAGGTTTACAGAACCTAGTCGCAGAAAGAAAAAATTACAAAATTTTGATCGTTTCTGAACTCTCCAGAATTGGGCGTGAAGTTGATGGAACGCTAGACGTCATGAGCAAACTCAAGCGGGCTAATGTTTCGGTTTATTCGTATTTGACGGGACAGGAGGAAAAAAATATAAGCAATATGGATGGGCTTACGATGCATTTTAAAGCCATCATTGCTGAAGAAGAACGCTTGAACGCCAGCAAGCGTACGCGGGATGCAATGACTGTGCGGGCAAGGCTGGGGGCTGTAACGGGTGGCAAGGTATACGGATACAAGAATATTCAAGTCTGCGATAAATCACAGCATGGCTCGTCCGTACATGCATACACTGAACATCAGATTAATCCGGAGGAAGCTGCTGTAATCAGGGGAATTTTTGCCATGTACCAAGCAGGGCATGGCTACCGTGCAATTGCTCATACTCTGAATGGCCATGATTCAAGGAATTACTTGGAATATTTGGATCGATTTTTCGCCGGAAGCAAACCTCTAGCGCCTCGGGGGAATTTATGGGCTGCGACGGGTATTAGGGAAATGCTGCGCAATGAGCGTTACATTGGCCAGATCATTTATGGGAAATTTAAAAACACATATGAAGATGGGCGCGCAAAGATCAGGACTCCTCAAGACAAAAAGGATTGGATTATCACTGAATGTCCTGAGTTACGTATTGTGGAATCCCATCTATGGGATGCCGTTCAAAATCGACTAAGCGCCAAATCCAAGACCTACGAGAAACAGATCGAAGCCTTGACTGATAAAGCACGTCATTCGCACCATCTTTTATCTGGCCTCATGATTTGTGAAGAATGTGGCTGCCCCATGATTGCCATTCGGTGTAGCTATGGCAGCGGTAGCACGCGGCGACTCGAATCCTGTTATATGTGTTCAGGTTACAAGAAGCACGGAACCGTCAAGTGCAGCAACTCACTACGCAAACCAACCAAGCTATTTGAGGAACAGATCATTCAAGTAATTAAAAGGGAGTTCCTGTCTGATTCGGCTATCAGCACACTGACTGCAGAAGTTGCAAATCTATTAAAAGACGATAATGAGCCACTGCAAAGGAAGCTACAAAACCTTCAGGCTGAACTAAAAAAACTTGAACGTGAAATAGACAACTTATGGGCCATAGCTGCTGCGGGATCCGACAATACCCCTGCAACGTTGGGGCGCGAGATCAAGAAGCGTGAAGAGCGGCAGCAACATCTTGCAGGCCAGATCAATGAGCTTAGTAGCCGAAAACCACTGGAATCGCAGGACATTGAGCAGTTGATCAACCAGGTCCAGCTGTCATTGCTGAATCTTGAGGCGTTACTTCAGGAAGGCGGTGACCAGAGCCGGCAGGTGCTCAAGGAATTTTTTGATGGGCAGCCAATTCGTTGTCGTTCCAGAAAAGAAAACGGCAAAAAAAGCTATCAGCTTTTTTTGCCGCACTCATACTGGAACATCATTTCTGCTGTAACCATCCCATGGATGGCGTCCCCACGGGGATTCGAACCCCGGTTATCGCCGTGAAAGGGCGGTGTCCTAGGCCTCTAGACGATGGGGACTTCGGCCTTAGAAACGAAGGCCGCACATTCATGCGGCCTCGTTTTTATCTTTGGTGGAGGTAAACGGGATCGAACCGATGACCTCTTGCATGCCATGCAAGCGCTCTCCCAGCTGAGCTATACCCCCGAAGAGGTGCGTATTATGGATGTGCTCCCCGCACCCGTCAACCTATTTTTGCAAAAATTGCTGCCAGGCGGAGATACCATTCACTTAACAACTTGCCGTCATTCCGGCGTACCCCAAGGGTATTTCCTTCGGGGCAAAGGCCGGAATCTGACCGAAGGGAATGCAGAGCCAGTATCCACCGAGGTATCTGGATCCCGGCCTTCGCCGGGATGACGTCGATTGGTTGGATTTTTTTCTTAAGAATGGCATTACCGCCAAGTGGAGATACATGACCCAATACCACCGCCCCCCGGTTTAAATGATAATGCCGCCACCCAGACAGACTTCGCCGTCGTACAGCACCATTGATTGTCCCGGCGTTACGGCCCACTGCGGCGTATCGAATTTCAGTTCGCAGCGGCCTTCGTCCAGATAGACGAGCTCGCAGGCGGCATCCTGCTGGCGGTAGCGCGTCTTGGCCGTGTAGCGGCCCGCCTGCGGCGCTTCGCCCAGCACCCAGCTCAGATCCTGCGCCACGAGGTTGGGCTTGAGCAGCAAGGGGTGGTCATGGCCCTGCACCACGATCAGCTCGTTCTTCGCCATGTCCTTGCCGGCGACGAACCAGGCTTCGCCGGCGCCGCCGATGCCCAGCCCCTGGCGCTGGCCGTGGGTGTAATACATCAGGCCCATGTGCTCGCCCATGATGCGGCCTTCGGGCGTGACCATCGGCCCCGGCACCTTGGGCAGGTAGCGGTTCAGGAATTCGCGGAACGGGCGCTCGCCGATGAAGCAGATGCCGGTGCTGTCTTTTTTCCTGGCATTGGGCAGGCCGATTTTTTCGGCGATGCGCCGTACTTCGGGCTTGTCGATCTGGCCGAGCGGGAACACAGCATGCGAAACCTGCTCTTGCGACAGGCGATAGAGAAAGTAGCTCTGGTCCTTGTTCTGGTCATGCCCGCGCAGCAACTCGGTGCGGCCATCGGCGCGCAGGCGGTTGTCGGCGTAATGGCCGGTGGCCATCTTCACGCCGCCCAGCTTCATGGCGTAGTCGAGGAAGCACTTGAACTTGATTTCGCTGTTGCACAGGATGTCCGGATTCGGCGTGCGCCCGGCCGAGTATTCGGCCAGGAAATAGCTGAACACGCGGTCCTTGTATTCCTTGGCGAAATTCACCAGTTCGATGTCGATGCCCAGCAGGTCGGCCACCGCGATGGCGTCCATGCTGTCTTCCTTGATCGAGCAATATTCGTCGGTGTTGTCGTCCTCCCAGTTCTGCATGAAGACGCCGATCACCTCATAGCCCTGCTCTTTCAGCAGGTACGCGGTCACCGACGAATCCACGCCGCCGGAAAGTCCTACCACTATTTTTTCACGCACGATCAAAATCCCGGATTACGTCCAGCGGAAAACGCCGGCCCGCCAAATAATCATCGATACAGGCCAGCAGCAACGGGCTGCGATGCTGATCACGCCGCGCGACAATCTCTTCGTAAGTGAGCCACACCGGGCGCTCGATGCCGGCATCCAATTGATAACCGGCCTCTTCGCCGATCACCTCCGCGGCGAACGCGAAGCGCAGGTAAGTCATGTGCGCGCGTTCGGGCGGGGTCCACTGATACACGCCGACCAGCGCCGTGGGGCGGATGTGGTAGCCGGTTTCTTCCAGCCCTTCGCGCACGCAGGCATACTCGATGCTCTCTCCTTGGTCGACGTGACCGGCGGGCTGGTTGAGCTTCAGTTCGCCATCGATGCGCTCTTCAACCAGCAGGAAACGGCCAGAACGCTCGATCAGCGCGGCGACGGTGGTGTTGGGTTTCCACATGGCAAAACCTTCGGACAAAACGGGATTTTAGCACCGCAGACCCATGCGGTAAGCGCGTAAAAAATGCCCCGGCACAACCCGGGGCATTCGGGGGAATCAGCGAGCAGCCAATCAGTCACGTTCCGGCACATACGGCTCATGCAACTTGACGGGCTTGGCCGCCTTCCTGCGTACACGGATATTGAGCATTTCCACCAGCACGGAAAACGCCATGGCAAAGTAGATGTAACCCTTGGGCACATGGTGGCCGAAGCCTTCCAGCAGCAGGGTCAGCCCGACCACAACCAGGAAAGACAGCGCCAGCATCTTGATCGTAGGGTGCGCGGAAACAAAGTGGCCGATATGCGAGGCAAACACCATCATCAGCCCGACCGAGGCGATCACAGCCGCGATCATCACCGCCACCTCATCGACCATGCCCACGGCGGTAATGATGGAATCCAGCGAGAACACCAGATCGATGATGATGATCTGGGTGATCACCGCGGCCAAGGTGGCTTTCACGGCACTGGAACCGTGGCCTTCTTCCCCTTCCATCAACTGGTGCACTTCGCCGGTACTCTTCCAGATCAGGAACAGCCCCCCGGCAATCAGGATCAGGTCGCGTCCGGACAATGCCAGCAACGTTTTAATTCCGTCCATCTCAGGAGCTGCACCCAGGGCAGCTTTCATGCTGCCGTCCTGCGTATACAGCGCCAGCAGGGGCTCGACCAGACCCACGATCCACGACAAAACCAGCAACAGGCCGATCCGCATGAACATGGCCAGAAACAACCCCAGCCGCCTTGCGAATTCGCGCCGTGCAGCCGGCAATTTGTCGACCAGGATGGAAATGAAGATCACATTGTCGATCCCCAGCACCAGCTCAAGGCTGGTCAGGGTCAGGAAGGCGATCCAGGCTGCGGGATCAGTCAGTAATTCCATCATCGTTGATACTCCTTTTTATTGGTTTTCCATGTCCATCAACCGTTATTGCTTGACTGTGTTCGCGAAATTTCCGGCAAAGAAAAGCGAAAACGCCGCAGGATCGATATGCTTCTTCAGCACAGCATGAACAACAGCCGGCGTGAGTTTGCGAATCAACTCTTCTTGCGCCGCCACCCGCCCAAAATCCTGCCCGTAGTGCAAATCAGCGGCCAGCATCCAGGCCAGATTGCCATCCTGGGCACGATTCATTTCCTCGGATTGCAGGATGGCATTTTGTGCATCCCTCACTTCTTCCGCGGTAAAGCCATCGCGCACGGCCCGGGCCAGCTCTTCGCCAAAGGCTCGCTCCACCTTTGGGCGAAACTGTGGCGCGTAGATGGCATAGGCAGAAAAACTGCCCGTTTGTTCCTCGCGACTTGCCGAAAAACCAATATGGGTACTATAGGAAATGCCCTCCTGTTGGCGCAGACGATTTGCCAGACGCGAACTGATGAAGCCACCGCCCAGGATACGGCTGGCGACCAGCAAGGCCGGATAATCGGGATGGCTGTTGCCCACGGGGATGCGCAATGCCGCGCGGAACACGGCATTTTGCTTGTCCGGCGTTTCCAGCGTTTCGCTGACCGGCGCAACGGGTTTGAACGGATGCGCCAATCGCTGATAGGCCGCGGCAGAACGCCAGTCACCGAAGAGCTCGCGCACCAGCGCCGTCAATCCGGCCGCATCGAAATCGCCCACGGCGGCAAATTGCGCATGATTGGCGCCATAGAAGCGGGCATGGAATCGCTGCAGGTCTTCCAGCTTGAGCGTGCTCAAGGATTGCAGTTGCTCGTCGAAAGTCTGGGCATAGCGGATATCGTCCCTGGGCCAGTCGTTGAAATGGCGGGTCAGCGCCTGATCGGAAATGCTGTCCGGCTCGACCCGGGCGGCCTCGACGCCGGCGCGCGCCTGCTTCATCAACTGGGCGAACTCGTTCGAATCGAATGCCGGTTCGCGCAGAATTTCCCGCAACAACCGCAACGTTGCCGGCAGGTTTTCGCGCACCGATTCCACGCTCACGGTCACGGTCTGGCCGCTGCCGCCAATGTGGATCTGGCTGCGCAGGCGGTCCAGCTCGCGCGTGATGGATTCGCGGCTGCGCTGTTGCGTGCCGCGCATCAGCATCATGCTGGTAAATGCCGCGGCATTGGCCTGGCCGCGCAGGCTTTGGGCATCGCCATAGTTGATGATCATGGTGGCGCGCACCGTCTGGCCGCGCGTTTTCTTGGGCAGCAGTGCCAGCTTCAGGCCATTTTCCAGGGCCAATTTTTGCGTGCGGGCCTCGATATTGGCCGGCGAAGGTTCAAAAGCTTCTCCCGCTGTCACCGCCGCATTGCCGGCATAACCCTCGAGTACCTTGGCCAGATCCGGCGCAGCGGGTATTTCCACCCGCACCGGCACATCCACCGGCGCGAATTCCCCCACGGTGCGGTTGGCTGCGCGGTAGTAACGCTGCGCCACGCGGTTGACCTCCGTCGCATCGAGCGTAGCCAATCGGTCGCGCTGCCAGAAGAACAAGCGCCAATCGCCCAGCCCGATGGCGCTGGACAAAGACATGGCCAGCAGGCTGGAATCGTTCAGGGTGTTGTCGTAGCCCGCCAGCATGGCCCGGCGCGCGATCTCCACCTCGTCGTCGGTGACCGGCCGGCTGGCCACGCCTTCCAGTGTTTCAAACAAAACGCGCCGCGCCGCCTCGGGGGCATCCTCCTTGCGCAACTGCACACTGTAAAAAACATAGCCGGGATCAACCAGATCGGCGTTCCAGGCCCGGATACCGGTCGCCTTGCCGCTTTCGACCAGCGCCTTGTGCAAGCGCCCGGACGGGGTATCGGCCATGATCTCCATGAAGACATCCAGCGCAACCGCGTCCGGGTGCGCGCCGGAAGGCACGTGGTAAATCACATCGAGGATGCGGTTCTCGCCCAATCGTTCCAGCCGTACGCTGCGTTCGCCCTCTTGCGGCGGCTCGACGGTATACAGCACCGGCAAGGCACGCGCAGGCTTGGCGATGGCGCCGAATTTCTGCTCCACCAGCGCCAGCGTCCTGGCCGGATCGAGCTTGCCCGCCACGGTCAGCACGGCGTTATCGGGCTGGTAATAAGTGCGATAAAACGCCTGCAGATTGCCGATGCGGACGTTTTCCACGTCGGAGCGTGCACCGATCACGCTGCGCCCGTAGCTATGCCACTGGTAGGCGGCGGACAGCATCTTGTCGCGCAACACGGAACCAGGGCTGTTTTCGCCACGCTCCATCTCGTTGCGCACCACGGTCATTTCCGAACGCAGGTCTTTTTCCGCGATGAACGAATTGACCATGCGATCGGCCTCCATCCCCAGCGCCCAGGCCAGATAATCCTCGCGTGCGGCGAAAGTCTCGAAATACTGGGTGCGATCGTAGGTGGTCACGCCATTGGGGCGCATGCCGCGGCTCGACAAATCCTGCGGAATATTCGGGTGCGTTGGCGTGCCCTTGAACAGCAGATGTTCCAGCAGATGCGCCATGCCGGTTTCACCGTAATTCTCGTGGCGCGATCCCACCAGGTAGGTGACATTGACCGTGATCGTCGGTTTGGAAGGATCGGGCGCCAGTAGCACTTTCAATCCATTGGCGAGGCGATATTCACTGACCCCTTCCACTTCGGTGATCTTGACCGGCGCCGCTTGGGCGCAGGCCATGAACAGGGGAAACAGCAAGGCAAGCAGACGAATCGGCAACTTCATGTTTTTTTAAAACCTTCAAAATTTTGATTGAAGCACCGGCAGATGACGGGGCGACCCAAGCGCCCTGAGTTGGGACGTTGCAACCTTAAAAAGTTCAAACCGCTTCCAGAATCTCGACTTCCATGCCCAAAGCAATCTGCCCGGCGCCCTCTGCCACGGCATTCTGGCCGAACAGCACGCCATCCGGCGTTCGGCGGAAAGTGGCCAGCGTGCGCAGCGGTTCCTGATCGCTGGATTTCTCACCGGTTTCCGGATCGACCGTGGTAAACGCGCAGCGCTCGCACGGTTTTTCGATGCTGAAGATCACCTCGCCGATGCGAATTTTTTTCCAGCGATCCTCGGCAAACGCCTCGCTGCCGGTCACGACCAGATTCGGGCGAAACCGGCGCATGGAAAGATCGCGGCCGACGCGCCGGTTCAGCTCGTCGAGCGAGCCCTGCCCGATCAGCAACAGCGGGTAGGCATCGGCAAAAGACAACGCCACCTCGGGCCGGCGCCGCACGCGCCGGGCCGATGCCGCGCCGACATAAAGCAGCCACACCGGCTTGCCGAGAAAGCCCGACAGCCATTCGTCCGCCGGCTTCGCGCCGGCAAACGCGGGAAATTCGTCCTTCCAAACGGAGGCCGGCATCGGCTGATTGAACTGGCTACGGGGAACAACCAGCACCTCCCGACCCGGCGCGCTCAGCGTCAGCGTGCTGTCATCCACCCGCACTTTGATCTGCACGAGTCGGGGCTCGGTGCGGCCGGTAATCATGCGCCCCGATTCGTCGGCCACCATCCAGGCCCGGTCAAACGGCAAGCCCATCGGGCCGACATCACTGGCAGGAAGCAATTCGCCCCAGGTCGATTTGACGGGATAGCGGTAAATTTCGGTGAGCGTGGGCATGGTTGTCTCCTGATTTGCGCCTATCCACCATAGGCGGCAATGCCTTGGGGAACAAGCAATGGTCAGGAACCAGTTTACCAGTTGAGGGGGCGGTCTTCGCCTGGTCAGGAGGTATCCGTCAGGGGATCGGGCGAAATTGCAGTTGAGTCGTGTGCTGGTAAGTCACGCCGGGCAAGAGCCAGCAGTCGGGCTGCGGCCATTCCGGGTGATTGGGGCTATCGGGCAGGAACTGAGTTTCCAGCGCCACGCCTTGGTGCACGGCATAGTGGCCACCGTCCCGCGCCGGTGTTCCGGCCAGAAAATTGCCGCTGTAGAACTGCAAGCCCGGCTTGGTGGTATAGAGATCCATCGCCAGGCGCTGATCACCAGAAACCAGCACCGCCGCCGGGTCGGCCATCGCCTTGCACGCCTCATCCAGCAGCCAGGCATGATCATAGCCGCCACACAGTTGTTGCTGCGCATCCGCCAGAAAATCCCGCGCGATGCATTTCGGGGCGGTGAAATCGAAACTGCTCCCGCCAACCGGCTGCAACTCGCCCGTCGGGATCAGGCCGGCATCCACCGGCACATAGTACTGCGCGCGAATTTGCAGCCCATGCTGCCGTGCGTCGGTCGCCGCACCGTCCAGATTGAAATACGCATGATTGGTCAGATTCACCGGGCATGGCGCATCGACCTGCGCTTGGTACTCCATGCTGATCCGGCAATCGGGCAACAACCGGTAGAGCACGCGGGCACTCAAGTTGCCGGGAAAGCCCTGATCGCCAGCGGGCGATTCAATCCCGAGGCAAACATGATCACGACCCTGCTCGATGATCTGCCAGCGCCGCCGGTCGAAGCTGTCCGGCCCGCCATGCAACTGGTGCGGCCCCTGATTGGCCAGCAAGTTAAACGTGTGGCCTTGCCTGCTGAAGCGGGAATGGCCGATGCGGTTGGCATAGCGCCCGATCGTTGCCCCCAGATAGGCGGTCTGGCGGAAATAGTCTTCCAGCCGCTCGCAGCCCAGCAGCACTTCGCGCCGACTGCCATCCGCCAGCGGCACCAGGCAGGACAACCAGGTGCCGCCCCAGTCCATCAGCGTCAGCCGGGTGCCACATTCATGCTCCAGCGTGATCAAGGTGGCGGGGCGCCCGTCCGGGCAAAGGGTTGGCGCTGAATTCATCTTTTCGGTTCCGGTATCAATTCTGGCTGCCCAAAAAATCGGCAAACGAGTCCGCTCCCACAGCGTCGACACACTGCACCGGAGAGCCTTCGCTGGTTTTGCGAAAGATGCTGGGACTGGTGCCCACCCGCTTGCGGAACACGCGGGAAAAATACATCTGGTCATCGTAGCCGACCAATCCCGCTACCTTGGCGATCGGCGAGCAGGTGCTCTGCAGCAGGTGTTTGGCCAGGATGATGCGCTGGTCTTCACGCCAGCGCAGGATGTTCACCCCCATCTGCTCGCGGAACAGGTGCGCCAGGCGCGAAGGCGAGAGGCAGACATGACGAGCCACATCGTCGAGGTTCACTTCTTCGGCCAGATTCCGGGATAGATACTGGCAGGCTTCTTCAATGCGCAAATCGATCGGCTTGCTGCGGTTTTCCGGTGTTTCCTCGAAACAGCGTATCAGCAGACGTTCCAGCAGGTTGATTGCCAGATCTTCGGACGAGCGCCGGCCGGCCTTGTGGGTCTGCTCGATCTGCTGGAACAGATCGTCAAACTCGTTGATCACCGCCTTGTCGGACAGTGTCAACCGGCCCACCTTGTTGACCTGATGGCGCCATTTCAACCAGTTGGCCCAATAGGCGCGAGGACGAAAATAGACCCAGCGGTGATACCAGTTGGCACTCTGCGGCGCACGGCCGTAATAGTGGACCGCATCCGGCGGGAACAGCAGCAGATCGCCGGGCTCGGTGATGAAGGCCTCCTCACCATCGAAAACCTTGCCCTGCCCCTTCACCGTCATGTTGATGATGAAACCGCTCATACCCTTGTTGCGGTCGATAAAGAAATCGAGCGGCCCGTTTTCGATGATCGGCGTCATTCCCGCGACCAGGTACACATTGAACGAGTAGCCAGGCAAGAGCGGGTCGAGTTGTTGTCCGTTATCGTCCAGATGCATTTCGCTGCCTTTGGGAGCGGCCGGATCAGGAATGATCCGGCACCCACCTTTGGGTTATCGCATGCCGATCCATCAGGTATATCCGCCAATGATGGAAGACCGCATAACCGGTTTCTGCAAGAGTGCGAGGCTTATTTGTTCTTGTTGTAAACGTCCACAAACACGGCGGCGACCAGCACGATGCCCTTGATGACTTGCTGCCAGTCGATGCCGATGCCCAGAATGGACATGCCGTTGTTCATGACGCCCATCACGAAGGCACCGATCACGGCCCCCATGACTTTGCCCACCCCGCCGGTCGCCGAAGCGCCGCCGATGAAGCAGGCCGCAATCACGTCCAGCTCGAAGCCGACCCCCGCCTTGGGTGTGGCAGTATTCAACCGCGCGGCAAAAATCAGCCCGGCGACGGCCGCCAGCACGCCCATGTTGATGAAGGTGTAGAACGACAGGCGATCGGTCTTGATCCCGGACAGGCGCGCAGCCTTTTCATTTCCACCCAGCGCGTAAACGCGGCGCCCGATCGTGGTGCGGTTGGTAACAAAGTCATAGATCAGCATCAGCCCGAACATCACGATCATGACGTTCGGCAAGCCCTTGTAGGAGGCCAGCAGGTAAGAGAAGAAAATGATCGCAACGGCAAAGACAAGGTTTTTGATGGTAAAAAAGACCATGGGTTCGGCACTCGCACCGTACTGGACCTTGTTGGCGCGTTCACGCATGGCGGCATAGAACAGCCCTGCGGAGACAAGGCAGCCGATCAGCACCGAGGTCATGCGCAGGCCTTCGCCGTTGATCAACTCCGGAATGAAGCCGGAACTGAGCAACTGGAATTCCGGCGGGAACGGGCCGACAGACTGTCCGGCCAGCAGCGCCAGCGTCAAACCGCGGAATACCAGCATGCCGCCCAGCGTCACGATGAACGACGGAATCTTGTGGAAAGCGACAAAATATCCCTGCAAGGCGCCGATCAAGGCTCCCGCCACCAGACAGATCAAGGCGGCCGGCACATAGTGCCAGTGGTATTCCACCATCAAGACGGCCGCGAGTCCGCCGATGAAACCGGCGACCGAACCCACCGACAGATCGATATGCCCGGCAACGATCACCAGCAACATGCCCAGTGCCATGATCACGATGTAACTGTTTTGCAGCACCAGGTTTGTCAGATTCAAGGGCTGCAACAGCGTGCCTTCGGTCTGGTACTGGAAGAAGATCATGATCACGGCAAGCGAGATCAGCATGCCGTACTCGCGCAGGTTCTTCTTGATGATCGAGGCAAAAGGCGTTTTTTCCGCGACCATAGGGATCGCTTCTACGTTGGTGTTCATTTCAGTTTTTCCCCGCATTGACTATCGAGCGCATGATTTTTTCCTGACTGGCTTCTGCAACAGGCATTTCTGCCACAAACGCCCCCTCGTTCATCACATAGATCCGGTCGCTCATTCCCAACAATTCCGGCATCTCCGAAGAAATCAGGATGATGCATTTCCCTTCGCTGGCAAGCTGGGCAATCAGCGTGTATATCTCGTATTTCGCCCCCACGTCGATACCGCGTGTGGGTTCGTCAAGAATCAGGATTTCCGGTCCGGAAAACAGCCATTTGCTCAGCACCACTTTCTGCTGGTTGCCGCCGGACAGATTGCCGACATGCTGAAACACATCGGAGCAGCGGATGTTGATCTTGCGCTTGTAGTCGGTGGCAACGGCGAATTCGCGCCCGCTATCGATTACGCCATGGCTTGATACGCCGGGCAGATTGGCCAGTGAAATGTTGTGCTCGATCTCGTTTTCCAGCACCAGTCCATAACCCTTGCGATCTTCGGTGACATAGGCAATGCCGTGCGCCACCGCCTTGCTGACGGTACTGACATCAATCGATTCGCCGCGCAGATGAACCTTGCCGCTGATGTTGCGCCCGTAACTGCGCCCAAAAACACTCATGGCAAACTCGGTGCGCCCGGACCCCATCAGCCCGGCGATGCCGACAATTTCGCCCTTGCGGACATTCAAGCTCACGCCCTTGATGAATTTCCGGTCGGCGTGCTGTTCGTGAAAAACCGTCCAGTCTTTGACTTCGAAAACAATTTCACCAATGTTGGGCTGGCGCTGCGGGTAGCGGTCGGCCATGTCGCGGCCCACCATGTAGCGGATGATCGTGTCTTCGCAGATCGGCGTTTCGCGGCAATCCATGGTTTTCACGGTGGCGCCATCGCGCAGCACCGTCACCGAATCCGCCACGCGGGATATTTCGTTGAGCTTGTGGGAAATCAGAATGCAGGTGATGCCGTGTGCCTTGAACCCCAGCAACAGATCCAGCAAGGCCGCACTGTCGGTTTCGTTCAGGCTGGCGGTCGGCTCGTCCAGAATCAGCAGCTTGACCTTCTTGGAAAGCGCCTTGGCAATTTCAACCAGTTGCTGCTTGCCAACCCCCAGATCGGTGATCAGCGTTTCGGGCGATTCGTTGAGCCCGACCTTCGCCAGCAGTTCCACCGTCCGGCGATGGGTCTGCTCATGGTCGACGATGCCGAATTTTCCTTGTTCATTGCCGAGGTAGATGTTCTCGGCGATCGACAGCAGGGGAACCAGGGCCAGCTCCTGGTGGATGATGATGATGCCCTGCTCTTCGCTATCACGAATCGAATCGAACTTCTGGACGCGCCCCTCGTAATGGATTTCGCCCTCGTAAGTTCCGGCTGGATAAACGCCGCTCAACACTTTCATCAGCGTTGACTTGCCTGCACCATTTTCACCGCAGATCGCGTGAATTTCGCCTGCCTGAACCACCAGATTCACGTTACTCAAGGCAACGACGCCCGGAAAACGCTTGGTGATTCCTTTCATTTCCAGAATGGGCCCCACCGGCTCACCTCCATACATCTGGGTTGAATCCGGCGCACCGATGCCACGCGGCACCGGCACGCCAATCCTGCAATGCCCCTTACTTCACCTGGGCTTCGGTGTAATAACCACTATCCACCACAATCTTCTTCCAGTTGGTCTTGTCCACGCTCACCGGCTTGAGCAGGTAGGACGGAACCACCTTGATGCCGTTGTTGTAGGTCTTGGTATCGTTGACGGTCGGCTTCTTGCCGCTGAGCATCGCATCGACCATGCCCACGGTGACCTTGGCCAGCTCACGCGTATCCTTGAACACGGTGGAATATTGCTCGCCCTTGATGATGGACTTGATCGATTGAACTTCGGCATCCTGGCCGCTCACGTACGGACAGGGTTGCTGCGCCGAGCAATAGCCAACGCCCTTGAGCGAGGAAAGGATACCGATCGACAGTCCGTCATACGGCGACAACACGGCGTGAACCTTCTCCTTGCCGTAGAAGGCCGAGAGCAGGTTATCCATGCGGGCCTGGGCAACCGCGCCATCCCAGCGTAAGGTACCGACCTGCTTCATGCCCATCTGCTTGGAACGCACCACCAGCTTGCCGCTCTTGATGTACGGATCCAGCACGGACATGGCACCGTCATAGAAGAAGAAGGCATTGTTGTCATCCGGCGAGCCGCCGAACAGTTCGATATTGAACGGGCCCTTGCCTTCCTTCAGTTTCAGCGCATCCACCAGGGATCCGGCTTGCAGCACGCCAACCTGGAAGTTATCGAAGGTTGCATAGTAATCGACGTTCTTCGAGCCCTTGATCAGGCGATCATAGGCAATGACCTTGATGCCCTTGTCGGCGGCCTTCTGCAACACATCGGAAAGCGTGGTGCCGTCGATCGCAGCCACCACCAGCACCTTGGCGCCCTTGGTCACGAGGTTTTCGATTTGCGCCAACTGGTTCGGAATGTCGTCTTCTGCATATTGCAGATCGGTCTTGTAGCCTTTCTCGGTGAATACCTTAACCATGCTCGCGCCGTCCGAGATCCAGCGGGCGGAGGATTTTGTCGGCATGGAAATCCCGACCAGGCCCTTATCGGCCGCATGCGCAAGCGAGAAACTCCCCATCAAGCCAACCAGCAGCGAGCCTACAAGCACTTTCCTTCTGTTCATGATCCAGTCTCCGATTCAATATGAAGAGATTTACTTAGACGAACATTGCCAACTTTCACCCAACAAACTCCGTTTCAGGGTGATCCCAATCCAGTCCAGGCTTTAATGAGTTCCAACACCTAACCCTGGTTTGTTTTTTTCATCAAACATGCTTTGCAGCGAAGCTTGCCAAGAAACGCGCATGGCAGAAAACTGATGGTATTTTGGGCGGAGCAAATTCTTACACATCACCCCACCCCCAAACCGGCACCAGCCACACGCCATGTAGCCAAATATGGACAAGCTACACAATTACGGTAACTCCAACCCCACAAGTATTGGAAGTAGGTATCTACGTAAAGACCAAACAAAAGCAGAAACATCCATATCTACGGCAGTTTATAGCAAGAATAACGGCCAGAACACCCTAAAATATCCAACATCAAAGCCATTACGTACATATAAACGACAGCCGAATACTAACCTCTCACCGCATAAAGTCCATATTGTTTAGTCCATACGATTGCCGATTTTTTTGTAATCCAGGACAACACAATGTCAGAAAAAATAGTACTTGGCCTTGATTTTGGCAGCGACTCTGTCAGGGCGCTTGCAGTAAGTTGCCTCGACGGAACTGAAATCGCTTCCGCGGTAGCCTACTACCCACGCTGGGCGGAAGGCCGTTACAGCGAGCCCATGGCAAACCAGTTCCGCCATCATCCGCTCGATTACATCGAATCCATGACCGCCGCCATCCGCGAAACCGTTGCCGCCCTGAACGAAGTGCAACGGCGCGCGATTATCGGCATTGGCGTCGATACGACCGGATCGACCCCCGCACCGATCGATGCCGACGGCAACGTCCTGGCATTGCGGCCGGAGTTTGCCGACAACCCTAATGCCATGTTCGTGCTGTGGAAGGATCACACCGCGATCGCCGAGGCCGAAGCCATCACCGCGCTCTGCCATGACGAAAAATTCCCCGACTACAGCCGCTACATCGGCGGCATCTACTCGTCGGAATGGTTCTGGGCCAAGATCTGGCACGTTTCGCGCAAGGATGCGGCCGTGCGAGCCGCCGCGGCCAGTTGGATCGAGCTGTGCGACTGGGTGCCAGCACTACTGACCGACACCACCCGCCCAAACACAATCAAGCGCGGACGCTGCTCCGCTGGCCACAAGTCACTCTGGCACGAAGAATGGGGCGGCCTGCCCGACCGGGCGTTCCTGGCCGAACTCGATCCTTGCCTCGTCGAAGACCTGCCCTACCCTTTGTTTGAAGAAACGTTCACCGCCGATGTCCCGGTCGGGATACTGACCCCGGAATGGGCCCAACGCCTGAATCTGCCCGAAGGCATCGTCGTTTCCGGCGGCGCATTCGATTGCCACATGGGGGCCGTCGGTGCCGGCGCCAGCCCGTATTCGCTGGTCAAGGTAATCGGCACATCCACCTGCGACATCATGATTGCAGACGATGCCGTGATCGGCCAGCGCGCCATCGAGGGCATCTGCGGCCAGGTCAACGGCAGCGTCGTTCCCGGCATGATCGGCCTGGAAGCGGGCCAATCGGCCTTTGGCGACATGTATGCCTGGTTCTCGCGCCTGCTGGCCTGGCCGCTGCAACTGGCGGCACAACAAAACCCGGCGCTGGCCCCACAACTGCAACAGGTGGAAAACAACCTGCTCCCCGCCCTGACCGAAGCCTGGGCCAGCAACATCGACCTTGACCACCTGCCCGTGGTGCTCGACTGGTTCAATGGTCGGCGCACGCCGTTTGCCAACCAGCGTCTGAAGGGCGTGATCACCGACCTGAACCTCGGCACCGATGCACCGACGCTGTTCGGCGGCTTCATCGCCTCGACCGCGTTTGGCGCGCGCGCGATCATGGAGTGCTTCATCAACCAAGGCGTGCCGGTCGAAAACGTCGTCGCGCTGGGCGGCATCGCCCGCAAGTCGCCCACCGTGATGCAGGTCTGCGCCGACGTGATGAACCGCCCGATTGAAGTGGTCGCTTCGGATCAATGCTGCGCGCTCGGCGCTGCGATCTTTGCCGCTGTGGCCGCCGAGGAATACCGCGACGTCGCCAGCGCCCAGCAGGCCATGGCCAGCCGCATCGAACACACCTACAACCCTGCCCCGCACAACGTTGCCGCTTTCGAGCAGCTTTACCAACGTTACCTGCGCTGGGCCGGCCAATCCGAAGCCCTGTACGCCGCCACGCCAGAGGAAGCCTGATCATGCTGCTCAAGACACTGCGCGAAGAAGTCCTGTCTGCCAATCTGGCCCTGCCCAAACACGGGCTGGTGACCTTCACCTGGGGCAATGTCAGCGCCATCGACCGCGAACAGGGGTTGATGGTGATCAAGCCCAGCGGCATCAGCTACGACGCCATGCAGGTTGGCGACATGGTCGTGGTGGACATGCAGGGCAATGTCGTCGAAGGCACGCTGCGGCCCTCGTCCGATACGCCGACTCATCTCGCGCTTTATCAGCAATACCCGGATATTGGCGGCATCGTGCATACCCACTCCACCCATGCCACCGCTTGGGCGCAGGCCGGCCGTGCGATCCCAGCCTTTGGCACCACGCACGCCGATTACTTCCACGGTGCCATTCCCTGCTCGCGCCCGCTGACGGCGGCCGAAGTCGAGGAAGCGTATGAGCTCAACACCGGCCGGGTGATCATCGAAACCATCGGCGAAGTCGACCCGATGGGCATCCCCGGCATTCTGGTCTCCGAACACGCGCCCTTTGCCTGGGGGAAATCGGCCGATGACGCGGTACACAATGCGGTCGTTCTGGAAGAAGTCGCCCGCATGGCACTGTTCACAGTGATGCTCAACCCGCACCGCCCGCCCGTTTCCAACTTCCTGCTCGACAAACACTATCTGCGCAAACACGGCGCCCATGCCTATTACGGTCAGTCGGAACAATCGGACTGATCCCGGCATTTCTCGATCAATAAGACCCGCAACCGGACCCACCGGAAAGGAATCAACACCATGGAATTTTTCAAACAGCTTGAAGTGTGGTTTGTGGTTGGCAGCCAGCACCTGTACGGCCCCAAGACATTGCAACAGGTGGCAGACAACAGCCGCATCGTCGTTGAAGGCTTGAATGGCGCCGGCAAGTTCCCGGTCAAGGTCGTGCTCAAGCCCACCGTCAAGACGCCGGATGAAATCCTCGCGCTGTGCCGCGAGGCCAACCATTCGGAAAACTGCATCGGCCTGATCACCTGGATGCACACCTTCTCGCCGGCCAAGATGTGGATCGGCGGCTTGAGCGTGCTGGAAAAACCGTTCATGCAATTCCATACCCAGTTCAACGCGCAAATCCCGTGGGACAGCATGGACATGGACTTCATGAACCTGAACCAGACCGCGCACGGCGGGCGCGAGTTCGGCTTCATCGGCGCGCGCATGCGCAAGCAGTACAGCGTGGTGGTCGGTCATTGGCAGGACCAGCAGTCGCTGAAAAAGATCGACCGCTGGATTCGCGTGGCCGCCGCCGTCTACGACAGCAAGCACATGAAGGTTGCCCGTTTTGGCGACAATATGCGCGAAGTGGCCGTGACCGAAGGCGACAAGGTCGCCGCGCAAATCCAGTTCGGCTATTCGGTCAACGGTTATGCGATGGGCGATCTGGTCAAATCGGTCGATGCCGTCACCGAGACGGAACTGGCGCAGCTGATCGAAGAATATGAAGCCACTTATCAACTCTCCGGCAGAGTCAAACAGGGCGGCGAAAAACGCCAGCACCTGATCGACGCAGCCAAGATCGAGCTCGGCATCAAGAATTTCCTGGTCGCTGGCGGCTTTGGCGCCTTTACCACCACGTTCGAAAACCTCTACGGCCTCACCCAGCTGCCGGGACTCGCGGTGCAACGCCTGATGCAGCAGGGCTTCGGCTTCGGCGCGGAAGGAGACTGGAAAACCGCCGCGCTGCTGCGCACGGCCAAGGTGATGGCGCACGGCCTGCCCGGCGGCACCTCTTTCATGGAGGACTACACCTACGACTTCACGCCAGGCAACGAACTCGTGATCGGCGCGCACATGCTGGAAGTCTGCCCGTCGATTGCGGCAGAAGCCAAACCGCTGCTCGACGTGCAGCCGCTCTCGATCGGCAAGAAGGACGATCCGGCGCGCCTGCTGTTCTCGGCCAAGCCCGGTCGTGCGCTCAACGCCAGCCTGATCGACATGGGCGATCGTTTCCGCCTGATCGTCAACGAAGTGGACGTGGTCGAGCAGCCGCACCCGCTGCCGAAACTGCCGGTCGCCCGTGCGGTCTGGAAAGCGCTGCCGAGTCTCGATGTGGCGGCCGAAGCCTGGATCTTGGCCGGCGGCGCGCACCACACGGTCTACAGCCAGGCGATCACGTCCGAGCACCTGCGCATCCTGGCCGAGATGTTTGGCATCGAATTCCTGCTGATCGACGGCAAGACCGAGATTGCCGCATTCAAGAACGAGATCAATTGGAACGAATTGGCATTCGGCCTGCGTCGTTGAAATAAAAACGGGCCGCATTCCCGTTTTTTCCACGTTTGATCGGCAGAAACGGGGCACTAAACGCCGGGAAACCGGCGTCCAATAAACCGAAGAGGAGTATCAATATGTTGAAGTCCAGAAGATCCCTGCTTTCTGCCATTGCTGCTGGTTTTATTGTGGGCGGCCTCGCCCTGCCCGCGTTCGCCGCACAACTCACACTGGGTTTTGCACAGGTGGGCGCAGAAAGTGAGTGGCGCACGGCCAACACCCAGTCGATCAAGGATGCAGCCAAGGCTGCCGGCATCAACCTCAAGTTCTCCGATGCACAGCAGAAACAGGAAAACCAGATCAAGGCCATCCGCAGCTTTATCGCCCAGAAAGTCGACGTGATCGCCTTTGCCCCGGTCGTGACCACGGGCTGGGATACGGTGCTGAAAGAAGCCAAGAGCGCCAAGATTCCGGTGATCCTGACCGACCGCAGCATCGAAACCAAGGATCCTTCGCTGTACGTAACCATGATCGGTTCGGATTTCACCGAAGAAGGCCGCAAGGCAGGCAAGTGGCTGCTGGAAAACTACAAGAATCCAGGCGACGTGAACATCGTCGAACTGCAAGGCACCGTGGGTTCGGCACCGGCGATCGAGCGCAAGAAGGGCTTTGAAGAAGTGATCAAGGCCGATCCGCGCTTCAAGATCACCCGCTCGCAGACCGGCGACTTTACCCGCAGCAAGGGCAAGGAAGTCATGGAAGCGTTCCTGAAGACCGACAAGAAAGTGAACGTGCTGTTCGCGCACAACGACGACATGGCCATCGGCGCGATCCAGGCTATCGAAGCCGCCGGCATGAAACCGGGCAAGGACATCATCATCGTCTCGATCGACGCCGTGAAGGGCGCATTCGAAGCCATGATGGCCGGCAAGCTCAACGTATCGGTGGAATGCAATCCGCAACTGGGCCCGCAATTGATGGATATCGTCAAGGAAGTGAAGGCTGGCAAGGCTCAGCCGAAGCGCATCAACACCAAGGAAGGCGTGTTCCCGATGGAAACCGCAGCGAAGGAATTCCCGAACCGCAAATACTAAGGCAGCAGGAATTTACCAAGTAGCACACCGGACGGACGGCTCGTTGATCGGGCCGTTTGTCCAACCCACGCAGTGAAATGGAGTGATCTTCATGACTGTCGAACCCATTCTGGTAATGCAGGGCATCCGCAAATCGTTCCCGGGTGTCGCCGCATTGAAAAACGTGCAGTTGCGCCTGTTTCCCGGTGAAGTCCATGCCCTTATGGGGCAGAATGGCGCCGGCAAGTCGACGCTGATCAAGGTATTGACCGGCGTTGAAACGCCGGATGGCGGTGAAATCCGCCTCAAGGGCGAGCTGATCCAGCCGACCTGCGTCGGTGAAGCCCAAGCCATCGGCATCAGCACCGTCTACCAGGAAATCAATCTTTGCCCCAACCTCTCGGTGGCCGAGAACATTTTCATCGGCCGCTTCCCGATACGCGGGCCAGCCATCGACTGGAAAACCATCGAGCGCGAATCGCAAACCGCACTGGCCGCGCTGAACATCCACATCGATGTCACGCTGCCGCTCGCCAGCTTCCCGGTCGCGATCCAGCAAATGGTGGCCATCGCCCGCGCGCTCAGCACGGCCGCGCAGGTGCTGATTCTGGACGAACCGACTTCCAGTCTCGACGAAGACGAAGTCGAGCGCCTGTTCCAGGCATTGCGCCAGCTCAAGCAAAAGGGCATGGCGATCCTGTTCGTCACCCACTTTCTCGACCAGACCTATGCCATTTCCGACCGCATCACGGTGCTCAGAAACGGCGAATTCGTCGGCGAATACGCGGCCAGCGCACTATCGCGCCTGGACCTGATCAACACCATGGTCGGCCGCGAAATCGACGAAGCCAGTTATGCCGCCGAGACCGCGGCACAGACCGGTAGCGTTGCCGCCGATCCGTACGTCTCGGCCTGCGGACTGGGTTCGACCGGCACGATGCGCCCGATCGATCTGGACATTTACCAGGGCCAAGTTCTGGGATTGGGCGGTTTGCTCGGTTCCGGACGCACCGAAACCGCCCGCATGCTGTTCGGCATCGACCATACCGACAGCGGCACGATCCGGGTCGGTGGTGAAGCCGTCAAACTCAACTCGCCGCGCAAGGCCGTGCAGCACGGCATCGCCTTCTGCCCGGAAGATCGCAAGACCGAGGGCATCATCGCCGAGCTGTCGATCCGCGAAAACATCATCCTCGCGCTGCAGGCGCGGCGCGGCATCTTCCGCTACCTGCCCAAACGCCTACAACGCACGATTGCCGACGAATACATCCAGCAACTGGGCATTCGTACGCCGGATGCCGAAAAACCGATCGGGCAACTCTCCGGCGGCAACCAGCAGAAAGCGCTGCTGGCGCGCTGGCTGGCCACCGATCCGAAAATGCTGATCCTCGACGAGCCCACGCGCGGCATCGACATCGCCGCCAAGCTAGAGATCATGGAACTGGTCAAGGCCCAATGCCGCAAGGGCCTCGCGATCCTGTTCATCTCGTCGGAGATGAGCGAGGTGCTGCGCGTGAGCGATCGCATCGCGGTGCTGCGCGACCGGCAGAAAATCGGCGAGATCGCCGGCAAGGATGCCGACGAGCAAAGCGTATTCCGCATGATCGCAGGAGCCGAATCATGAACCGACTGCCCGCCCCCTTCCTCGCCGGCCTGCGCCACCGCCTGTTCTGGCCGTGCGTGACCCTGGCCCTGCTTTGCCTGGTCAATTTCTATTTCAACCGCGGATTTTTCGATATCGAGATCAAGAACGGCGCGCTGTACGGCAGCGTGATCGACATCCTGAACCGCGCCGCGCCCTTGATGCTTGTGGCGATGGGCATGACGCTGGTGATCGCCACGCGCGGCATCGATATCTCGGTCGGCGCCACCGTGGCCATTTCGGGCGCCGTGGTCGCTTCGATGATCGGCGGCTCGCTGGTGATCCAGAACGGCGTGCAGAGCTATGTTTCCAACGTGCCGATGCCGCTGGCAATTCTGGGCGCGCTGGCGGTGGCCCTGCTGTGCGGACTGTGGAACGGCCTGCTGGTGGCAGGCGCCGGCATGCAGCCGATCATCGCCACGCTGATCCTGATGGTCGCCGGCCGCGGCATCGCGCAGTTGATCACCGCGGGCCAGATCGTCACGGTCTACTACGAGCCGTTCTTCTTCATCGGCAACGGCTTCCTGCTGGGCATTCCGGTTTCGCTCTATATCGTCGCCGTGGTGCTGATCGCTCTGTTGCTGCTGATACACCGTACCGCGCTCGGGCTGTTCATCCAGGCGGTCGGTATCAACCCGGTGGCGGCACGCTTTTCCGGCATCAGCGCCCGCGCGCTGGTGTTCTGGGTCTATGCCTTCTGCGCGGTGACCGCCGGCATCGCCGCAATGATCATCACCTCGAACGTCAAGAGCGCTGACGGCAACAACGCCGGCTTGCTGCTCGAACTCGATGCGATCCTGGCGGTGACGCTGGGCGGCACTTCGCTTGCCGGCGGGCGTTTCAGCATTGTCGGAAGCCTGATCGGCGCGCTGATCATCCAGACCCTGACCTACGCGATTTACTCGCTCGGCGTGCCGCCCGAGATCAACATGGTCGTCAAGGCGCTGGTGGTGTTTGCCGTCTGCCTGATCCAGTCGGACGCGTTGCGCGCGATGCTGGCCCGGCACGTTTTGCGTACAGGAGAAGCCGCATGAATCTCTCTCGCCATATCAATGCCCGCACCCTGCCGCTGATCGTCACCAGCCTGCTGTTCGTCGCGCTGTTCGGCTTCGGCTCGATCGCCTACACCGGTTTCTTTTCCGCGCAGGTATTCATCAACCTGTTGATCGACAACGCGTTTATCTGCGTGGTGGCGATCGGCATGACTTTCGTGATCATCTCGGGCGGCATCGATCTTTCCGTCGGCTCAATCGTCGCGTTAACCACGATGGTGACCGCCGCACTGGTCGAGCACCACCACTGGAGCATCTGGGCCGTCATTCCGCTGGTGCTGCTGATGGGCGCCGGTTTCGGCTTGCTGATGGGCGTGCTGATCCATGCTTTCCAGTTGCAGCCCTTCATCGTGACACTGGGCGGCATGTTCCTGGCGCGCGGGCTGTGCTACGTGATCAGCATCGATTCGATCTCGATCACCGACGAGAGCTATACGCAGATCGCCCAGTACCGGCTGATGCTGGGCGAGGAAACCTTCATCTCGATCAGCGCACTGATTGCGCTGGCCGTGCTGGCCTTTGCCATCTATCTGGCGCAGTACACGCGCTTTGGCCGTACCGTGTATGCGATCGGCGGCAACGAGCGCTCTGCCTTACTGATGGGCCTGCCGATCGGCCGCACCAAAATCCTCGTTTACACACTGAGCGGACTATGCTCGGCGCTCGGCGGCGTGCTGATCACCTTCTACATGCTGTCGGGCTACGGCCTGCACGCGCTGGGCCTGGAGCTCGATGCGATTGCCGCTGCCGTGATCGGTGGCACCTTGCTCACCGGCGGCGTCGGCTATGTGGCAGGATCGCTGGTGGGCGTACTGATCCTGGGCGTAATCCAGTCGCTGATCGCCTTTGACGGTACACTGAGCTCCTGGTGGACGCGCATCGCCGTTGGCGTGCTGCTGTGCCTTTTCTGCCTGATGCAGCGCCTGTTCGAGCGCGGCAGCCAGAGTTTCAGCTTCCTGTTTTCGTACTGGAAGAAGCCGGCCGAACCCTCAAATAACACGGATCAAGAGGCATCCAAAGCATGTTTGACCCAAGTAACCACCCGCACCGCCGCCTGAACCCGCTGACCGGCAACTGGGTGCTGGTTTCGCCGCATCGCGCCAAGCGCCCGTGGCAGGGCCAGCAGGAAACGCCGGATCGCAGCGCCCGCCCGGCGCACGATCCGGAATGCTATCTGTGCGCCGGCAACAAGCGCGTCACCGGCGAAACCAATCCGGATTACAGCGGCACCTTTGTTTTCACCAACGATTTCGCCGCGCTCACCACCGATGCGCCCGACGCGCCACCCACGGACAACCCGCTGTTCCAGACCGGCACCGCACGCGGCACCAGCCGCGTGATCTGCTTCTCGCCCGATCACAGCAAGAGCCTGCCCGAGCTGTCGCTGCCGGCCATTGCACAAGTCATCGAAACCTGGTGCGAACAAAGCACGGAACTGGGCCAACAGTATCCGTGGGTGCAGGTGTTCGAGAACAAGGGCGCGATGATGGGCTGCTCCAACCCGCATCCGCACGGCCAGATCTGGGCCAACAGCTTCCTGCCCAACGAAGCCGCCAGCGAGGATACGCACCAGCGCACCTACTTTGCCGAGCGCGGCAACCCACTCTTGCTCGATTACGCCAAGGCGGAAGCCGGCGGCAGCCGCGTCGTGGTCGAAACCGGACACTGGCTCGCCGTCGTGCCCTACTGGGCCGCATGGCCGTTCGAAACGCTGCTGCTGCCCAAGGCCCACACCCGCCGCCTGCCCGATCTCGATGCCGCGCAGCGGCAGGATCTGGCGCTCGCGCTCAAGCAACTGACCAGCCGCTACGACAACCTGTTCCAGTGCTCGTTTCCGTACTCGATGGGCTGGCACGGCGCACCGTTCGATGGCGAAAACCACGATCATTGGCAATTGCACGCGCACTTCTATCCGCCACTATTGCGCTCGGCCAGCGTGCGTAAATTCATGGTCGGCTACGAAATGCTGGCCGAAACCCAGCGCGATCTGACGCCCGAGCAAGCCGCCGAAAAGCTGCGCAGCGTCAGCGCCATCCATTACAACGAATCCTGAACGGCAGACACCCCATGAATCCCTTGCAACACACCCGTCAGGTTTTTGCCGACAACTTCGGCTATGCACCCGCCCTCTCGGTACAAGCGCCGGGCCGGGTCAACCTGATCGGCGAACACACCGATTACAACGACGGCTTCGTGCTGCCCTGCGCCATCGATTACCAGACCGTGATTTCCGGCTCGCCGCGAACGGACGATACGGTTCGGGTGATCGCCCTCGATTACGGCGGGGCAATGGACACGTTTCGGCTGGATATGCCGCTGCTGCCGAACCTGACCATGCAGTGGGCCAACTATATCCGCGGCGTGGTGAAGTTCCTGCGCGCGCGCGGTTACCCGCTGCACGGCGCCGATCTCGTGGTCAGCGGCAATGTGCCGCAGGGCGCCGGGCTTAGCTCGTCGGCGTCGCTCGAAGTCGCCACCGGGCAATTTTTCAGCGCCCTGTTTAACCTCGACATCGACCCGACGCTGCTGGCGCAGATCGGGCAGCAGGCCGAGAACCAGTTTGTCGGCTGCAACTGCGGCATCATGGACCAGCTGATTTCCGCGCGCGGTGCAGCAGGCCATGCATTGTTGATCGACTGCCGCTCGCTCGAAACCCGCCCTGTCGCCATGCCGGACGATCTGGCGGTGATGATCGTCAATTCCAACATCCAGCGCGGGCTCGTCGGCAGCGAATACAACACGCGCCGCCAGCAATGCGAAGCCGCAGCGCGCTTCTTCGGTGTCAAGGCGCTGCGCGATGTGGACCTGGCCACGTTCAAAGCACGATCAGCCGAAATGGACCCCATCGTCGCCCGCCGCGCCCGCCACATCATCACCGACAGCCAGCGTGCCATCGACCTGGCTGCAGCACTGGAAAACGGCGACCGCGCCGCGATCAGCGCCTTGATGGCCGCCTCGCACGCCTCGATGCGCGACGATTTCGCCATCACCGTACCGCTGGTGGATTTTCTGGTGGAAATTGTCAGCGATGTGGTCGGCCAGCAAGGCGGCGTGCGCATGACCGGCGGCGGCTTCGGCGGCTGCATCGTCGCGCTGCTGCCGCATAATCTCGTGCAGCCCGCGCGCGAAGCCATCGAAGCACGTTACGCCGCAGCCAGCGGCTTCGCCGCCACGGTGTATGTCTGCCATGCCTCGGCGGGTGCTGGGGTTTGCCGGTAACGACACCCATATGTAGCAAAGCGGAATCCGGGAGCAGCAGCGGCACGATGAGGAAGCCCGAGATTCCGGTCATTCGGGTACACAGAACCAGTCGACTGCTCGTCGACCGCTGTTGACTCAACAAAGACCCGTTGACCGATCCGGGCCAACAACCGGATCGGATGTATCGGGGAACAGGTCATAAATCCGCCGGAGATAAAGAATGTCCCACCCAATTTCGGATTTTCATTCCGCGTTACTTTACGCGTGATATCACCGATTCTCTGGCAATCAATACTGGCGTAAACAAAAAATCTTCCGCCGGTATCGACGGGTTTGATAGCCTTGCGATGAGTCTATCAACCATCAGCTTTGCCATCTCTGCAATCGGCGGCCTGACCGAGGTAATTGCAGGACTAACCAAAGACGACAAGAATATATCCTCAATCCCAACCAGCGAGATATCATCGGGCACTTTTATCCCGCAACCCCTGAAGCCGGAAATCAAGCCAATTGCCATCATGTCATTAACGGCAACAATACCGTCCGGCCTGTTCTTCATAGCACTAATTTCTTCAGCCAACTTTTTACCAAGATCCGCCATTTCGGTATCGCCATACTCAGATTGAGCTTTACCTTCTATCACGAAGGCATCATCAGTTAGCCCAGCATCCTTGGCCGCAGCCATAAAACCTTCGATCTTGTCGACACGGCTAATAGTTTTTCCTGATGCAGTCGTAAACGCAATCCGTTTGCAGCCATGATCAATCAGATGACGTGCAGCAATTCTTCCTGCCTCAAAGTTATTCATTGAAATATTATCAGTCAATGGGCAGCCATTTTTAACCTCCACGGCTCTTCTATCATAATTAACCATGACCAAACCTGAATCAATAGCAGTTTTAAAATGACTTTGCTCCGCCAAGGAAGAAACAACAATTACGCCACGCACCCCATGAGATAACAAATCATCCAAAAATACCTGTTCCTCTTCTTTTTGCCGATAGGTATTCCCCAGCAAAATTCTATATCCGTATTCACTCCTGGCAGCAATTTCAACTTCGCGCGCCAGAGATGCAAACATGGGGTTGGCAATCGATGGAACAAGCATGCCGATCAATGCAGCATGCCCGGTTTTCAATTGCCTCGCCACTCTATTCGGCCGAAAATTCAATTCACTTATTGCCAGCTCAATTCTTTCAAGCGTATCTTTCCCCATTTTATTCGTTCGGCCGTTTAGAACATTAGAGACTGAACTGACTGACACGCCGGCACGCAATGCGACGTCTTGAATTCTGGCCACGAAAGACACCCTTAAATAATGTGAATTATAATATCTGGCAAAATAATATCACTTTATCAAGTGCGGGGGCGACTGCTCATCCCTTCTGGCATCGATAGTCAAGATGCGAATTTTTTACATTACATCTGACGAGTAATTCCGCCTGTTTATCAAAGGTATTCCGCAAGAAATGCATGGTTTTCTACGCCCCTGCGTGCATCAGGGTAGTTGCCTTGAAGAGGCCGCATCCATGTGCCGAGATCTTTTCAGTAACACTCGCTCTGCTCCAGCTTCACCACACCAATGGTCAACAACAGATTGGCAAAGCGGCGGGTCTCGCCCGTGGCGATGATCAAGGTTGTGAGCGGTGAACTCACGGCATCATAGAAGGCATAGCGTTCCAGATGGTCAATAACGAGGTTCTGCGGCAACAGCTGCCGGTACTCCTCGATGATCGGCGCCTGTTCGCCATTGGGAATCTCCATCCGTGTTGCCGCCTGGATCGGGATCATGTCGGCCAACACCGCAAGCACCTCGGTGGCCTTGGGGATACCCGCTGTGAGATTCAGGAATACCTTGGTGGCGTTGGGCCCGGCAAGGGATTGCACAGGAAAGTTTCCGTCAGCAATGAGAATGCGTGAAAAGTGGCCGGAACTACCCAGCACTCTGAGAATATCAGGATGCAGAAGCTTGGTTTTAAGCATGAATGCTCTCCCCTTTATCAACTTTGATTCGACTGCCGCCCCCCGTTTACCCGAGGAGAGCGGCTACCCAAGGATGGCGCTTAAGCGCAATACACCCCGCCATTGATATCAATGGTTTCACCGTTGATGAAGCCATCGTATTCCGATGCCAGGAAAACGATCGGTCGAGCAATGTCATACACATCACCGGCCCGCGCCAACGGAATGTCTTTAATCGTCTCGTCAGCAGATTGCTGGGTGGTATGGGTATTGTGGAAGCGCGTACCGAGAATCAGGCCAGGCGCTACGGCATTGACACGAATTCCTCTGGGACCAAGCTCGCTGGCCAGTGCTCGGGTAAAGGTCAGGACAGCACCCTTGGTCATCGAGTAAATCAGCGACCCGCCATGCCCGCCCTTTCTGCCGGCCAACGAGGCCAGATTGACGATCGACGCGCCTTTAGACTCGGCCAGGTGAGGAACCGCTTCCCGGGTCACGATCATCATCGTGGTCATGTTGATATCAATCACTTTCTGCCAGAAAGGCAAATCCACCCGTTCCAGCGATCTGCGCTCGACCAAGCCGCCGACGTTATTGACGAGCACATCCAGTCCACCCAGGAATTCGGCCGCGTTCTTCACCATTTCAACGGCATCAGCTTCCCGGGTCAGGTCGGCGCGGAAATAATCGGCTTTGCGCCCGAGCGATTTGGCCAGTGCAACCAATTCTTGCGGCCCTTCTTCGCCCATGAAATAGTGAATCGCGATGTCACAACCTGCCCTGAGCAGGCCTTCCGCCACAGCCTTGCCAATACCCTGTTCTGCGCCAGTGACCAGTGCGCGCTTACCGACGAGTGATCCCATTTTTTGCTCCTTAATTATGTTGTTAGGTGCAGAAATGAACTGTATTAATTGAATTCCAGTTACACGCCTGCGAGGTTTTCGGGCATGCCTCTCCCCTGACCTGGGGCGGCCTGCCCTTGGTTTGCAATTCACTGATATGCGATATCTATATTTCGAGGATTAATTGTCTTGCAACATCAAACGCCATAACCCATTGCCTTTGGCAACCAAACGGTCAGAAATGGTACAAATGCAACGATAAACAAACCAATTGTTATGATTACCCAGTATTTGAACATGGGGCGAATGACATCTTTCATTGATACACCGCAAATGGCGCAGGTGGTGTAAAGCCCCAGCCCGATCGGTGGCGAAAACAAGCCCAAGCCCATCGCCAAAATAAGTACTGTTGCAAAATGCAGAGGATCAAAGCCCAATTGAACCCCAATTGGCACCAAAATAGGCGCAAATATGATCAGCGCAGGAGCCCCTTCCAGTACCGCTCCAAAAATTGCAACCATTACAATTGAAAGAATAAGAAAAATACCGGAACCATAATTATTGCCAAGCGACACCAATGCTTCAGCTATTTTCTGCGGAATCATTTCCATGGTCAGCGCATAAGAAAGACTGGTTGCTGCGGCAACAATAAACAACAGCATGCCCGACATGGATGCGGTATCAACAAAGAGCTTTACAGTGGCTTTGAATGTCAGTTCACGGAACGCAAGGCGACCGACAACAATCGCATAAACCACAGCAAAGGAAGATATTTCGGTTGACGTTGCGATACCCGCCATTACTCCGCGACCAATCATGATGACCATGGCAAGACCAATACCCGCCCCAAGCAACAATTGCTTCATTGGCATGCGTACTGGATATGCGTGTTCAACATTGATCCGTTTGCCGAAAACCACGCTGGCAATGATCAGCAACAGCAACAAACAGGCAGCAGGAACCAGGCCTGCAATAAAAAGCGCCCCGATAGAAATATTGGCGACAAAGCCCATGACAATCATGTTGACGCAAGGAGGGATAGTCTCCGCCATGACGGCAGATGCTGCGAACAAGCCTGCGGCATCTTTACTGCTTTGGCGGGCACGGCGCACTGCAGGCATCAGCACGCCTCCCACTGCGGCAATATCAGCAAGCTTGGAACCGGAAATCCCAGAGAAAAAGGCAATGGCTACCACGATGGTCATGTTCAGACCACCCCGGAACCGCCCCATGCAACGCACAATCAGCTCAACCAGGCGGGATGACATGCCGTTGACTTCCATGGCCGCACCTGCCAGCAGGAAAAACGGGATGGAGAGCAAAACAAAGTGGTCTACCCCTGCCGAGACCTGCTGGGCAAAAAAGACAAAAGGCAAATTAGGATTGGTGACAAAGAAGGTCATTGCCGATATGCCCAGCGTAAAGGCAATCGGAACTCCGGCAACCACGCCCAGGATGAAGCAGGAAAGCATCAGGATGCCTGGGCCGGACAAACCTTCTGGTATCGTTTTGAGAACAACAAATCCGATCAATGCAAGCATCACGACACCAACAAGACTGATGACAACCTGCTTCACTTGCGCTTGCAGAGAATGTTCCAGTGCTATGGAGGTCATTACCAAGGCACCCAATACCACAGGCAGGACATAAATGACCTGCGGCAATCCGGTCGAAGTCGTTTGTGCCAAGGATGCTGTGACCAGATCAATACTGGATAACGTCAGCCCGAATGAGACAACGAGCAAAATCCAGCGGCTCCCGTGAGCCACATAGGCTCTTGCGTGATCCGGCAACCAGCCCAGGAACAGATCAACCCCGATATGGCGACCTTTGCCCATGGATGTTGCGGCACCGCAAAAGATGATCGTCACCATCAGTGCGCGAGCAACTTCTTCGGCCCACTCCACAGGCTCATTCAGGGCATAACGCCAGAAAATTGAGGCGAAAACAACAAGCACATTGACAGCCAGAGCAATGGCTCCGATGGTTGCTGTTGCCTTGGTTAAGCCTTGGTTTGCCGCGCTCAAGAAAAATACTGGTTTCGCGGGATGTGACGAGACAACCTCCGCGTCGTGCGCGGTCAAGGACTCGTCGAGAGGTTCGGCATGCGTGTGCGCAGTCATGAACGTTCCTTAGATTAGTGGTGGATCCCGGAGCTTGGCCGGGAAGCGGTGATGACACGTTCAGTGGCTGCCCGCTCTACTGTGCGTGAGGAGTCGCAACAATTGAGCGGGCAGCACTGACCGGTGCAACGAGGAGAATTACTTGCGAGCCGCCTCGACTGCATCCATCACAGGCTGAACGCCTGGATACTGTTTGGAAAACTCAGCCCATACCGGCTTTACCGCCTTGCGGAAACTTTCACGATCAACCGCAGTAACGGTCACACCCTGTTTTTTGAGCAGGTCAAACGCCTTCGATTCCGCCCCTGCAGCGTGCATGCGCTCATAGCTGGTTGCTTCTGCTGCTGCCTTAAGGACAGCTGCTTTATATTGCGCAGGAATCCGTTCAAAACTGGCACTGTTCATCGCCACGACAATGGGGTTGTAGATGTGTTGCGTCAGTGCGCAGTATTTGGCAACTTCATAATATTTGCTGGCCAGCACTGAGGGCGCATCATGCTCAACCCCCTCGATCACGCCCATTTGCAACCCCGAATACACTTCGCCACCAGGCATGGGAACCGCTGTTGCACCCATGGCTTTCAAGGTCGCGATAAAGTTGGGGGCCGGCAATACACGGACTTTTACACCGTGCAAATCGGCCTGTGTCTTGATGGGTTTTTTGCTGTACACATTGCGCGCACCAAAACTGAATCCATAGCCCAATGTCTTGATGTTGGCTTTCTTCAGCAATATTCCGGAAAGTGCCTCTCCGGCTTTTCCGTCAAGAGCACGGCCAGCGTGATCGTTATTGTCAAACAGGTAGCCAAGGTCAAGCACACCCACTTCCGGCACCAGCGTGGCCCAGATCGATGTTCCGGAAACCATCATGTCCAAAGCACCAAGCCGAACTTGCTGGACCACATCAGCCTCTTTGCCCAGCATGCCATTCGCAAAAAAAGTGACTTCGACCGCATCATTCACTGAAGCTTTGAGGTTGGCCTGGAATCGTTCAAACCAGACGTAATGGGCCGAATTTTGATCTGCCGGGAGTGATGACGCCATGCGCAGCTTGACTACAGGAGCGGCAACAGCACTCGGGGTTGTCATGAAGATTGTTGAAATGCCCAGGCATGCGGCAAAAGCGGTTTTCAGGGCGATACGACGGGAATTGCTGCATTGCATGATAAAACCTCCTCATTGAGTTTGCCCATTGGTTGGTTTTGGGCACCAATCACGTAACTGACACGCTTGGATAGCGGTCCGTTACCTCCTTATGCCAAACGAAATGTTTGGACTTAAGCGTCTTGCTGCGCCTTATTCAAATTCTTCGTGCCGACAAATACTCCACAGGGCTGATCTTGATTACTTCCTCACAAGTGTATCGTTTTACTAAGCTTGGTATAACGATACACAAAGAAGATAAAATGCGCAACACATGCCATGAAAATTTTAGTTGGAGTCATTTTTAGAGCCAGCTCACCGTAACCAGATCTCTTGGGTAGCCCGAAACCGTCGGACACACCCGTTTGGTAGATTTGAGCTAGCAAGGAACTGTAAAAACTGCAAAGCGCCTGAACATAAGTCAGAGCACCTCGGCCTTTGGTATGACGCAGGCGTGCTGAGAAAAAACAGGATCAATCATCGACAAAGTACACTGCATTACGGCAATGACTGCCGCTAGCAGGAAAACCATCCGGTCGCCATGCCGAGCGATCTGGCGGTGACGATCGTCAACTCCAACATCCAGCGCGGGCTCATCGGAAGCGAATACAACACGCGCAACCAGCAATGCGAAGCCGCCGCGCGCGACATCGACCTGGCTGCAGCACTGGAAAGCGACGATTTTGAAATAACCGTGCTGCGGGTGGATTTACTGGTGGAAGTCGTCAGCGACGTAGTCGGTAAGGAAGGCGGCGTGCGCATGACCGGCGACGGCATCGTCGCGCTGCTGCACGATTTCGCACAACCCTGTGCAAAGCGATCGAAACGCGTTACGCCGCAGCCAGCGGCTTCGCCGTCACGGTCTATGTTTGCCACGCATCGGCAGAGGCCGGGGTTTGCCGGTAACGACATCCGCAATCTGTATATAGATCCCCTTACCTCATCGCACCCGATTGTGACAAAAATCCTTCACCTCGGGCATGTCGTCGCCGACCTCGTTGATATAGTGCTTGTGCTCAATCAGCTTGTCCTCGAACTTCTGCCGTGCGTAGGCACTGCGGCCCTTCAGTTGCGGCAGGCGGTCGATCACGTCGATCGCCAGGCTGAAGCGGTCGGCCTTGTTCATCACCACCATGTCGAACGGCGTCGAGGTGCTGCCTTCCTCGATATAGCCACGCGCGTGCAGGTTGTCGTGGCCGTTGCGGCGGTAGGTCAGGCGGTGGATCAGCCACGGGTAGCCGTGGAAGGCGAAGATGATCGGTTTGTCGGTGGTGAAGATCGAGTCGAACTCCGCATCACTTAGGCCGTGCGGGTGTTCCTTCTGCGGCTGCAGCGTCATCAGGTCGACCACGTTGACGAAGCGGATCTTCAGTTCCGGGAACTCCTGGCGCAACAGGTCGGTCGCGGCCAGCGCTTCCATGGTCGGCACTTCACCGGCACAGGCCATGACCACGTCCGGTTCGCCGCCCTGGTCGTTCGAGGCCCAGTCCCAGATGCCCAGGCCCTTGGTGCAGTGCTTGATCGCCTGGTCCATGGTCAGGTACTGCAATGCAGGCTGTTTGCCGGCGATGACGACGTTGACGTAGTGACGGCTCCGGAGCACGTGGTCGGTGATCGAAAGCAGCATGTTGGCGTCGGCCGGCAGGTAGACGCGGATCACCTCGGCCTTCTTGTTGACCACATGGTCGATGAAGCCCGGGTCCTGGTGACTGAAGCCGTTGTGATCCTGACGCCAGACATGGCTGGTCAGCAGGTAGTTCAACGACGGCAGCGGCTTGCGCCAGTGGATGTCACGCGTGGTCTTCAGCCACTTGGCATGCTGGTTGAACATCGAGTCGACCACGTGGATGAAGGCTTCGTAGCAGCTGAAGAAGCCGTGGCGCCC
>JAGTRM010000036.1 GCA_018261735.1 Pseudomonadota bacterium | reverse complement strand
CCGGGATATGCCCGGCGGCATAGGCGTTGCGCCCCCAGGCCGTATCGGACAACTGGTGGCGGCAATCGACGATCACCAGATTGGTATCGGAAATTGCGGCCAGTTCGGCTACGGAGATCAACGGATTCATCGGTTCAGGCACTCCAAGGCTGCGGCGTGAAGTTCGGGTGTTGCCGCGGCAACCACGTCGCCGCCGCTGTTTTTGTCGAGCGCCTGGCCTTGCCAGTCGGTCATGATACCGCCAGCGCCGATCACCACCGGCGCCAGCGCGGCAAAATCGTGCAGCTTGATCCCCGATTCCACAGCGATATCCATGCCGCCAGAAGCCAGCAAGCCAAACTGATAGCCATCGCCGCCCCACACAGCAAAGCGGCATTGCGCGGCCAACGCGTTGAAAGCCGCCAGCCCGTCCGCGCCATAATACTGCGGCCCGGTCGAGCCGATGCGCGCGCGGTTCAGTTCGACGATCTGCGAAACCTGCGCCGGCTTGCCATTCAGTGTCGTACCCTCGCCCACCACGCCGAGCCAGCAGTCGTTGGTGACGGGCTGGTTGATCACACCCAGCACGGGCTTACCGTGATGCAACAAGCCGATCAAGGTCACGAATAAGGGTCGTCCGGTGATAAAGGCTTTGGTGCCATCGACCGGATCGAGCACCCAGGTCCATTCGGCATCTTCATTCTCGCGCCCGAACTCCTCGCCGATGATGCCGTCCTGCGGCCGACGCTCAGCGATGAGCTTGCGCATGGCAATTTCCGCCTCGCGGTCGGCTTGCGTGACCGGGCTGGCATCGGACTTGTCGTCGATCGCCAGACCGCTGCGGTAGTAGCCGCGAATGACTTCGGCGCTGGCTTGAGCAAGTTCCTGCGCCAATTGTTTCAGTTCTGCCGGAACCATTACCGCCACCTCATTCAGTCAAAAATGCGTCCGATTATGCTGCAGGGATGACATTCGGGAAAGTCCGTAGACTGACCAACCTTCTTGTCGTCATTCCGGCGGAAGCCGGAATCCAGGTTTTTGATTTTTCAAACATTGCACCTGGATACCGGGCCCTGCGGTCACCTGCGCCGGTATGACGACCAAAGGAAGGCCCTTTTCGGGACAGCAAAGTATTAACGCAGGCCCTTGGACTTCAACAACTCCATCAGCGTCTTGCCCAGTTCCGCCGGGTTGCGGGTATAGGCAATGCCGGCTTTCTCGAAGGCCTGGAATTTCTCTTCCGCCGTGCCCTTGCCGCCGGAGATGATCGCGCCGGCATGGCCCATGCGCTTGCCCTTGGGCGCGGTCACGCCGGCGATGTAGCCCACGACCGGCTTGGTCACATACGACTTGACGAACTCGGCCGCTTCTTCTTCGGCCGAACCGCCGATTTCGCCGATCATGATGATCGATTCGGTATCCGGATCGTCCTGGAACAGCTTGAGCGCATCGATGTGGCTCATGCCCGGAATCGGGTCGCCGCCGATGCCGATGCAGGTGGATTGGCCCAAGCCCAGCGCGGTGGTCTGCGCCACGGCTTCGTAAGTCAGCGTGCCGGAGCGGCTGACGATGCCGACCTTGCCCGGCAGGTGGATATGCCAGGGCATGATGCCGATCTTGCATTCGCCCGGGGTGATGATACCGGGGCAGTTCGGGCCGATCAGGCGCACGTCAGTCGATTCGATGTAACGCTTGACCTGCAGCATATCGAGCGTCGGCACGCCTTCGGTAATGCAAACCACCAGCTTCACGCCGGAATCCACCGCTTCCAGGATCGAATCCTTGGCGAACGGTGCCGGCACATAGATCACCGAAGCATCGGCGCCGGTTTCGCGCACGGCATCCTTCATGGTGTTGAATACCGGCAGGCCCAGGTGAATGCTGCCGCCCTTGCCCGGTGTGACGCCGCCCACGACCTGCGTGCCGGCCTTCAGCGCCTGTTCGGCATGGAAGGTGCCGTTCTTGCCGGTGAAGCCCTGCACCAGCACCTTGGTATCTTTATTGACTAGAACGCTCATTGTTGTTCAACCTTTCTATCTGTGCGGGGTCAGGCTGCGACTGCAGCAACGATCTTTTCGGCTGCATCATTCAGCCCTTGTGCCGGAAGCAGCTTCAAGCCGGATTCGGACAGGATCTTGGCGCCAAGCTCGGCATTGTTGCCTTCCAGGCGCACCACCACCGGCACGGTCACGTGCACTTCCTTCACGGCGGCGATAATCGCTTCGGCAATCATGTCGCAACGCACGATACCGCCGAAGATGTTGATCAGCACGCCCTGTACAGAAGGATCAGCCAGGATCAGCTTGAATGCTTCGATCACGCGTTCCTTGGTGGCGCCGCCGCCCACGTCGAGGAAGTTGGCCGGCTGGCCGCCCTTGAGCTTGATGATGTCCATCGTGGCCATCGCCAGGCCCGCGCCGTTCACCATGCAGCCGATATTGCCTTCCAGCGCCACATAGTTGAGTTCATGCTCGGAAGCCTTCAGCTCGCGCTCGTTTTCCTGGCTCTTGTCGCGGATCGCGGAAAGATGCGGCAGACGGTACAACGCATTGGAATCGATGCCGACCTTGGCATCGACGCAAGCGAGCGAGCCATCGCCGCGAATCGCCAGCGGGTTGATTTCGAACAGCGCGAAATCGTTTTCGACGAATGCCTTGTACGCACCGGTCATCAGCTTCACGAACTGGCCGATCTGGTCGCCGGCAAGGCCCAGCGCAAACGCGGTATCGCGCGCCTGGAACGGCTGCAGGCCGACGAGCGGATCAACCGATACTTTCAGGATTTTTTCCGGAGTGTTGTGCGCAACTTCCTCGATCTCGACGCCGCCTTCGGTCGAAGCCATGAAGGTCACGCGGCGGCTGGAGCGATCGACCACGGCACCCAAGTACAGTTCGCGCTGTACCGGGTACATGTCTTCGCAGACCAGCACCGAGTTCACCGGCTGGCCGAGGGCATCGGTCTGGTAAGTCACCAGATTCTTGCCGATCAGGCCGCGGGTGATGTCAGCGGCTTCTTCGCGGCTTTTCACCACTTTCACGCCACCGGCCTTGCCGCGCCCGCCGGCATGCACTTGAGCCTTGATCACGGCAAACTTGCCGCCCAGCTGGTCGAAAGCGGCAGCAGCCTCTTCCGGCGTTTTGGCCAGCACGCCTTGCTGTACCGGTAGTCCGTATTTGGCCAGCAAATCCTTGGCCTGGTATTCATGCAGATTCATCGTTTTTTCCTTTAATTCGTAGGGCGGGTTAATGCAGCAACCCGCCGAAAACAGTTTGGCGGGTTACGACCCAAGGTCTAACCCGCCCGACATTCTCACCTTATGAATGCACGCCGCGTTTTTCGCAGCCCAGCGCCGCTTCATGAATGGCCTCGGAGAGCGAAGGATGCGCGTGAATGATGCGGGCGATATCATCGCTGGATGCCTTGAATTCCATCGCCACCACGGCTTCGGCAATCAGCTCGGAAGCAAACGGGCCGATGATGTGCACGCCCAGGATGCGGTCGGTCTTGGCGCAGGCCAGCATCTTCACGAAACCACCCAGCTCGCCCAAGCCTAGCGCGCGGCCATTCGGGCTGAACGGGAACTGGCCTTTCTTGTAGGCAATGCCTTCGGCCTTGAGCGCCTGTTCGGTCTTGCCGACCCAGGCGATTTCCGGGCTGGTGTAGATCACCCAGGGAATACATTCGAAATCGAGGTGCGGCTGTTGGCCGGCAATGCGTTCCGCCACGGCCGAACCTTCCTCGCTGGCCTTGTGCGCCAGCATCGGCCCCGGCGCCACGTCGCCCACCGCCCAGATATTGGGCAGGCTGGTCTGGCCGAAGGCATTGGTATCAACAAAGCCGCGCTCGGTCATGCGCAGTTCCAACCCGTCAGCGAGCAAACCGTCGATGTTCGGCTGGCGACCAACGCAAACGATCAGCTTGTCGAAGACAGAGGTGTTTTCCTTGCCTTCGGCATCGGTCCAAACCACCTTCACGTCCTTTTTACTAGCCTTGACCGATTGGATCGTGATGCCGATCTGGATTTTCAAGCCGAGATCGCGCGTAAAGATGCGGTTGGCTTCGCGTGCCACGGCCTCATCCGCCGCCATCAGGAAGACCGGTGCGGCTTCCAGCAGCGTGACATCCGAACCGAGGCGCTTCCAGACCGAGCCCATTTCCAGGCCGATCACGCCTGCACCGATCACGCCGAGGCGCTTGGGAATTTCGGGAATTTCCAGCGCGCCGGTGTTATCGAGAATCAGCTTGTTGTCGATTTCCGCGTGCGCGAAATTCCGGGGGCGCGAGCCGGTGGCCAGGATCACGTGGCGGCTTTGCACCACTTCCTTTTTCTCGCCATCCGAGACTTCGACCTGCCACAGATCGTTCTCGCGGCCCAGGATCTTGCCGTGCCCATGCAGGCTCGCCACCTTGTTCTTCTTGAACAGGTAGGCAATGCCCTGGGTGAGCTTGGTGACGATGCCGTCCTTGCGCGCCAGCATCTGGCCCACATCGAATTTCAGGCCGGAAACCGTGATGCCGTGCGCGGCGAACTTGTGCTCGGCGCGCTCGTAGTTTTCGGAAGATTCGAGCAGCGCCTTGGAAGGAATGCAGCCAACATTCAGGCAGGTGCCGCCCAGACTGGCCTCGCCGACCTTGTTCTTGAATTCATCCACACAGCCGGTTTTCAGCCCGAGCTGTGCGGCCCGGATCGCCGCCACATAGCCGCCAGGGCCGGCTCCAATGACCAGTACATCGAATTGTTGAGACATGTTTATTTCCTGTGAGGTGTGAGGAGTCGGGTGTAAGGGGTAAACCCGACTGACCTCCCATTCAACCAATCAGGAGCCGGAGCAAGACGCGGTACACTTCACGCCCTGCTCCTCACTCCTCACCAATTACAGATCCAGAATCAAGCGGGTCGGATCTTCAATGGCTTCCTTGATCGCCACCAGGCTGAGCACGGCTTCGCGGCCGTCGATCAGGCGGTGATCGTAGGATTGCGCCAGATACATCATCGGGCGGATCACGATCTGGCCGTCTTCCACCACTGCACGGTCTTTGATGCCATGCATGCCGAGGATCGCCGACTGCGGCGGGTTGATGATCGGTGTGGACATCATCGAACCAAAGGCACCGCCATTGGAAATGGTATAGGTACCACCAGTCAGCTCATGCACGCCAAGCTTGCCGTCTTGCGCGCGCTTGCCGAAATCGGCGATCTGCTTTTCGATGTCCGCCAGGCTCAAGACGTCGGCATTGCGGATGATCGGCACCACCAGGCCGCGCGGACTGCCCACCGCCACGCCAATGTCGTAATAGCCGTGATAAACAATATCGCTGCCATCCACCGAGGCATTCACCACAGGATACTTGCGCAGCGCATGCACCACGGCCTTCACGAAGAAAGACATGAAGCCAAGGCGTACACCGTGTTCTTTCTCGAAACGCTCGCGGTACTTGTTGCGCAGATCGGTCACCGGCTTCATGTTCACTTCATTGAAGGTGGTGAGCATGGCGTTTTCCGACTGCGATTGCAGCAGACGCTCGGCCACGCGCAGCCGCAGGCGGCTCATTGGCACGCGCTGTTCCGGACGATCGCCATTGCTGCCCATTTGTACCGCGGGCACAGCGGGTGCAGCCGCTGCGGCAGGCACCGCCAAGGCCGCGGATTTTGCCGCATGCGCGGCAACGTCTTCCTTGAGCACGCGACCGCCCCGGCCACTGCCTTGCACTTGCGCAAGATCGACGCCGGTTTCGGCCGCCAGTTTCACGGCTGCAGGCATCGCCAATGCGCCCGTATCCGCCACGGCAGCCGAGGCGGCAGGCTGGGCTGCCTTGTCAGCTGCAGCTGCGCTGGCAACCGCGGTGGTGTCGATGGTGGCGATCAGTTCCAGGCTTTTGACAGTATCGCCCTGATGGCGAACGATCGAAACCAGCACGCCGGCTTGCGGCGCCGGGATTTCCAGCACCACCTTGTCGGTTTCGATATCAATCAGGTTTTCGTCGCGTGCAACCGCTTCACCGACTTTTTTCTTCCATTCCAGCAAAGTGGCTTCCGCTACGGACTCGGGCAACTGCGGCACTTTCACTTCGATAATCATGTGGCTCTCTCCAGTTTTGATGGGTTATTTCGGGAGGCTGCAGTTCCCGTCAGGTGTTCATGGCTTCGTCGAGGAAAGCCTTGAGTTGTGCGTTGTGTTTGCTCATGTAACCCACTGCCGGCGATGCCGAGGAAGGCCGGCCCGCATACAGCAGGGTCTGGCGTGAACTCAGCAGACTTTGGAAGCGGTGCCAGATCTGGTTCCATGCCCCCTGGTTGCGCGGCTCTTCCTGCACCCACATCAATTCGCGCGCATTGGGGTATTTTTCCAGCTCGGCCTTGAGCTCATCGGTCGGGAACGGATAGAGCTGTTCCAGGCGCACAATGGCCACTTCCTTGTTGTCGCGCTCCTTGCGGGCATTCGCGAGTTCGTAATACACCTGCCCGGCACACACGATCACACGCTTGACCTTGCGGGCCTCGGGCTCTACCGGATCGCCGATCACGGTGCGGAAACCACCCTTGGTGAAGTGATCGAGGGGGCTCATCGAATCCTTGTAGCGCAACAGCTTCTTGCTCATGATGATCACAAGCGGCTTGCGCACGGGCCGCAGCATCTGCCGGCGCAGCACATGGAACATCTGCGCGGCTTCGGACAGCATCACCACCTGGATATTGTGCTCGGCGCACATCTGCAGATAGCGCTCGACACGCGCCGACGAGTGTTCCGGCCCCTGGCCGTCGTAACCGTGCGGCAACATCATGGTCAGCCCGCAGAGCCGGCCCCACTTGGCTTCGCCCGAGGTGATGAACTGGTCGATCACGACCTGCGCACCATTGGCGAAGTCACCGAATTGCGCCTCCCAGATCACAAGTTCATCCGGCGCCGAAGTGGCATAACCATATTCAAAGGCCAGTACCGCTTCTTCGTTCAGGATCGAATCGATCACCAGGAAATTGGCCTGGTTATCGGAAAGATGCTGCAGCGGCACGAAAGCGCCCTGGTCCCAGCGTTCCCGGTTCTGGTCGTGCAACACGGCATGGCGGTGGCTGAAGGTACCGCGACCGGCATCCTCGCCGGAAATGCGGATGGGATAGCCTTCGGTCAGCAAGGTGGCATAGGCCAGATGCTCGGCCATGCCCCAGTCGATCGGCAGATTACCGCGAACCATTTCGCAGCGGTCGGCCACGACCTTGTCCACGCTCGCGCGCAGCCTGAAACCTTCCGGAACGCGGGTGAACTTGTCGGCAAGACGCATCAGATCGGCTTGCGGTACGGCGGTATTGGCCGGATGGCGCCAGTGCGTACCCATGAAGCGGCCGAAATCCACGGCAAACATGCGCCGGTATTCGGTCAGGGCCGTCTGCTCGACATGCTCGCCACGGTCGAGCGCGGCGCGGTAGGCATCGATCATCGCATCGGCATCGGCGCTGCTGACCACGTTTTCTGCCACCAGCCGGTCGGCATACTTGCGCCGCACGCCCGGATGCTGGGCGATTTTCTTGTACATCATCGGCTGGGTAACAAACGGATCGTCCGCCTCGTTGTGGCCGTGACGGCGGAAGCAGACCAGATCGACCACCACATCCTTGCGGAACTTCATGCGGAATTCCAGCGCGGCCTGCACCACCAGGCACACCGCTTCGGGATCGTCGCCATTCACATGGAAGATCGGCGCTTCGATCATCTTGGCGATATCGGTGCTGTAAATGGTCGAACGGGCATCGCGCAGATCGGACGTGGTAAAGCCGATCTGGTTGTTGATCACGATATGCAGTGTGCCGCCGGTGCGGTAGCCGCGCGTTTGCGACAGGTTCAGGGTGCCCTGGTTGGTGCCCAGACCAATGAAAGCCGCATCGCCGTGGATCAGCACGGCCATCACTTCGTTGCCAACGCGATCGCCGCGCCGTTGCTGGCGCGCACGCACCGAGCCCTCGACCACCGGGTTGACGATTTCCAGGTGCGAAGGATTGAAAGCGAGGTTCAGGTGAATCGGGCCGCTGTCGGTGGCGATGTCGGACGAGAAACCCATGTGGTATTTCACATCGCCGGAAGACAGCTGGGTGCTGGTGCGGCCTTCAAATTCGCTGAACAGGTCACGCGGCTGCTTGCCCAGGATGTTGACCAGCATGTTCAGGCGGCCACGGTGCGCCATGCCGATCACCAGTTCATGCAACCCCTGCTCGGTTGCCGCATGCACCAGCCAATCCATCGCCGGAATCAGCGAATCGCCGCCTTCGAGCGAAAAGCGCTTCTGGCCGACGTACTTCTTGTGCAGGTATTGTTCCAGCGTTTCTGCGGCGGTGACTTGCTTGAGAATGCGCAGCTTTTTTTCCTGCGGAAAATCCGGTGTGGAGCAACGGCTTTCGAACCAATCCTGCACCCACTTTCTCGGCTCCGAGTCGGTGATGTGCATGTATTCAATGCCGATGTTGCCGCTGTAGGTTTGCTTGAGGAAGCCAAGCACCTTGGACAGGGTGGCCCGTTCCATGCCGGTGATGTTGGTGCCGAAGGTCACCGCCATATCGGCATCGGTAAAACCGTGCGTGGCCGGATCAAGTTCTGGCAACAACGCCTGATCCATACGCTGCAAGGGGTCGATTGTCGAATGCCGGCAACCCAGGATGCGATAAGCGGAAATCAGGCGCAGCAGATTGATCTGCTTGCGGGTGTTATCCGTGGTTTCCGTGCGTTGCGGCGCGGTACGCGGTTGTTTGGCCAGTTCACGGAAAGAGGCTTCGATCGGCGCACGGGGAATATCGCGCCCGATGTTCGAGGTGGCCTGTTGCAGCTTGTCGAAGTAATCACGCCACTCTTTGGCCACCAGCGCCGGATCGGTCAGGTATTGCTCGTAGAGCTCTTCCACGAACGGTGCATTGCCGCCGAACAGGTAGGAGTTCGTTTCAAAATCTTTCATCATCGCCGTCACTGCTCCTTTGTATCTCCAGTTTTTTATAGGGAAGCGCCCGGTCAAGCCGGGCGATCCGGCGGATGTTTATTTGCGCACGTCGATCGGCACGTAATCGCGGCGTTGTGCGCCGGTATAGAGCTGGCGCGGGCGGCCGATCTTCTGGTTCGGATCGGAGATCATTTCGTTCCAGTGGCTGATCCAGCCCACGGTGCGCGCCATGGCGAAGATGGCGGTAAACATGGAAACCGGGATACCCAGCGCGGAAAGCACGATGCCGGAGTAAAAATCGACATTCGGATACAGCTTGCGCTCGATGAAGTACGGGTCTTCCAGCGCAATCTTTTCCAGCGCCATCGCCAGCTTGAACTTGGGATCGTCCTGCAGGCCGAGTTCACCCAGCACCTCGTAGCAGGTGCGGCGCATGATCGAGGCACGCGGATCCATGTTCTTGTAGACACGGTGACCGAAGCCCATCAGCTTGTGGGTCTTGTTTTTCACGCCATCCATGAAGGCCGGCACATGCGCCACATCGCCGATTTCATCGAGCATCTTCAGCACCGCCTCGTTGGCGCCGCCGTGTGCCGGGCCCCACAGACAGGCAATACCGGCGGCCACGCAGGCAAACGGGTTGGCACCGGAAGAACCGGCCAGGCGCACCGTGGAGGTCGAGGCATTCTGTTCGTGATCGGCATGCAGGATCAGGATGCGGTCGAGCGCCTTCACCAGCACCGGGTTCGGTTCGTAGGTCTCGCACGGCGTGGAAAACATCATGTGCATGAAGTTGGCGCTGTAGGAAAGATCATTGCGCGGATACATGAACGGCAGGCCGTTGGTGTAGCGGTAGCACATCGCGGCGATGGTCGGCAGCTTGGAAATCAGCCGGTAAGCGGCAACCATCCGGTCATTGGCCTTGCTGGAATAATCCATGCTGTCCTGATAGAACGCCGACATCGCGCCGGTCACCCCGACCATCATGGCCATCGGGTGCGAGTCGCGGCGGAAGCCCTTGAAGAACGCGGCAAGTTGCTCGTGAATCATGGTGTGATGGGTCACGATGCGCACGAACTCATCTTTCTGTTCACGCGTCGGCAATTCGCCGTAGATCAGCAGATAGCAGGTTTCGAGGTAATCGGCATCTTCGGCCAGCTCTTCGATCGGGTAACCGCGGTAGTACAGCAGGCCCAGATCGCCGTCGATGAAGGTGATCTTCGATTCGCAGGAAGCCGTGGCGAGATACCCCGGGTCGAAAGTGAACATGCCGGTCTTGGCCAAATTGCGAATATCCACCACGTCCGGCCCAAGCGTGCCTTCCAGCACTGGCAGATCGATCGTGTTCTGGCCTTCGTTGTAGGACAGATTCACAGTACGGTTTTTTTCATCCATGGTCAGACTCCTTGGTTTGGCTGCCAGTGATACAGCCCAATTTAATCAATCGGTGCGCCTTGAAGCGCGGATACGTTCAATCATCGGAACAAGCCGGGTGTCGGGACACACCGTCTTGCCGTTCAGGTATTCGAGCAAATCGTTATCGGAAACCAGCAACAGATCGCGGTAGACCGTCTGTCCGTCCGCGTCCATCGTGGGCAATACATCACGTACAAAACCGGCCAGTTGCAGATCCAGTTCCAGCAGCCCCCGGCGCGACCGCCAAACCATGCGCTTCAGTTCCAGTTCATCCACTTGCGTACTCCCTAGACGATGCGCTTGACCATCAAATCCTTGATCTTGCCGATGGCCTTGGTCGGATTGAGCTCCTTCGGGCAGACATCGACGCAATTCATGATCGTGTGGCAACGGAACAAGCGGTACGGGTCTTCCAGATTGTCGAGCCGCTCGGTCGTAGCTTCATCGCGGGTATCGGCAATGAAGCGGTAGGCGGCCAGAAGGCCGGCCGGGCCGACGAACTTGTCCGGGTTCCACCAGAACGATGGGCAAGAGGTCGAACAGCAGGCGCACAGGATGCACTCGTACAGGCCATCGAGTTCCTTACGGTCTTCCGGGCTTTGCAGCCGCTCGCGGTCGGGTTTCGGGCCTTCGTTGATCAGGTAAGGCTTGATCGAGTGGTATTGCTTGAAGAACTGCGTCATGTCGACGATCAGATCGCGGATCACCGGCAGGCCGGGCAACGGGCGGATCTCGACCGGCTGCTTCAGGCCGGCGACATCGGTAATGCAGGCCAGGCCGTTCTTGCCGTTGATGTTCATCGCATCCGATCCGCACACGCCTTCGCGGCAGGAACGGCGGAAAGTCAGGGTATCGTCGACCGCCTTCAGGCGCACCAGGGCATCGAGCAGCTTCTTGTCGGCCGGCTCCAGCTCAACGTGGTAGTCCTGCATGTACGGCTTCTGGTCGACATCCGGGTTGAAGCGATAAATCTTGAAGTGCATTTTCATCGTGGCTCTCCGGAAGCTTTAGTAGACGCGCTTCTGCGGCGCGATATAGTCGATCGATAATGGTTTGGTGTGCACCGGCTTGTAAGCGAGCTGGCGCGACTGGCCGTCATAGAGCGTGTGCTTCATCCATTCCTCATCGTGACGGTCCGGAAAATCATCGTGTGCATGCGCGCCGCGCGATTCCTTGCGCGCCTCGGCGCAGACCAGCGTGGCCACGGCCACCTCGATCAGGTTGTCGAGCTCCAGCGCCTCGATGCGGGCGGTATTGAACACGCGCGATTTGTCCTTGATCTGGGTGCGCTTGGCGCGCTCGGCAATCGCCTTGATCTCTGCGACGCCGCGAGCCAGGTTTTCCGAGTTGCGGAATACGCCGGCGCGCAGTTGCACGCATTTCTGCATGTCGGCACGCACATCGGCCACTTCCTCGCCGCCGGTCTGGTTTTCCAGCCGGGCGAGCCGGGCTTGCGAGAACTCCGCGGCATTGGCCGGCAGCGGCTTGAGTGCCGGGCGCTCGTTCCTGATGAAGTCGATCATGCTGTTGCCGGCAGCCTTGCCGAACACCACCAGATCGAGCAGCGAGTTTGTTCCCAGGCGGTTGGCGCCGTGCACCGAGGCGCAGGCACATTCGCCGGCGGCATAGAAGCCGTTCACGCGCACTTCCGGGTTACCGTCCTTGGGCGCCACCACTTCGCCCTTGTAGTTGGTGGGAATGCCGCCCATCTGGTAATGGCAGGTCGGCACCACCGGGATCGGATCCTTGATCGGGTCGACACCGGCAAACTTGATCGCGATTTCGCGGATGCCCGGCAGCTTGCTCATGATCTTTTCCGGGCCGATATGGTCGAGTTTCAGCAGCACGTGATCCTTGTCTTTACCACACCCCCGCCCTTCGAGGATTTCCAGCGCCATCGCGCGCGATACCACGTCGCGGCTGGCCAGATCCTTGGCGTTCGGCGCATAGCGCTCCATGAAGCGCTCGCCATTGCCGTTGAGCAGAATGCCACCTTCGCCACGCACGCCTTCGGTGATCAGCACGCCGGCACCAGCCACGCCGGTCGGGTGGAATTGCCAGAATTCCATGTCTTCGAGCGGAATACCGGCACGCACCGACATGCCCAGGCCATCGCCGGTATTGATAAAGGCGTTGGTCGAAGCCGCGTAAATGCGCCCGGAACCGCCGGTGGCGAACAGCACTGCCTTGGCATGAAACACGACCATCTCGCCGGTTTCCATTTCCAGTGCGGTTACGCCGACCACGTCGCCTTCGGCATCGCGGATCAGATCGAGCGCCAGCCATTCCACAAAGAACTGGGTCTGGGCGCGCACGTTGCGCTGGTAAAGCGTATGCAGCATGGCGTGGCCGGTACGGTCCGCCGCGGCACAGGCGCGCTCGACCGGCGTCTTGCCGTTGTTGGCCATGTGGCCGCCGAACGGACGCTGGTAGATCTTGCCGTTTTCCAGACGGTCGAACGGCATGCCGAAGTGTTCCAGCTCAACCACGACTTCCGGCGCCTGACGGCACATGAACTCGATGGCATCCTGGTCACCCAGCCAGTCCGATCCCTTCACGGTGTCGTACATATGCCATTCCCACTTGTCTTCCTGCACATTGCCAAGCGAAGCGGAAATGCCGCCTTGCGCCGCAACCGTGTGCGAACGGGTGGGGAAAACCTTGGAAATCACGGCGGTCTTGAGACCAGCCTCGGAGAGTTGCAGCGCGGCGCGCAAACCGGCGCCGCCCGCGCCGACAATCACGGCATCGAATTTACGGACAGGAACAGTCATTGCGCACCCCACACTACTTTGATCATGTAAACCAGCGAACCGATCAGCCACAGCGCAGTCAATGTGTGCATCGCAATGCGCACGCCTGCCGGCTTGATGTAATCCATCCAGATATCCCGCATACCGATCCAGGCATGCCAAAGCAGCGCCAGCATCGATACCGTGGTCAATACCTTGACCCAGACCAGGGAGAACAAGGCCTTCCAGCCTTCAAACGACACGCCGACCGCCAGTAGCAGAAAGGCAATCATCGCTGCGGCATAAAACAGGATCACCACCGCAGTCAGGCGCTGCACCAGCCAATCGCGCAAGCCGTAATGCGCACCCGTCAGATGTCGATTTACCATGACAATGCTCCAATCAAGGCGGTCAGCAACAGGCTCACCACCAGCACCAGCTTGGCGCTCAGGCGCGCTGCCGGCAGATCGACGCCTACATGCACATCCATCAGTAGATAGCGCACGCCGGCACAGGCGTGATGCAGGAAGGCCCACAACACACCCAGCAGGAAAAGTTTGACCAAAGGCTGTGCAATGCAGGCCTTGAACGCGGCATAGCGCTCAGCCGAGGAAAGCGAACCTTCCAGCGCGTACAGCAGGAACGGGATAACGACAAACAGGGCCGCACCGCTGACACGATGCATGATGGAAACTACACCCGGCAACGGCAGACGAATCTGCCAGAGCGCAAGATGCTTGGGGCGAGAGGGATACATTCGTTTTTCTCCGTATTGTTGGCAAAACACCCGTCTTGTTTGCGGGTTTATTGGTTACTTCATTTACTTATTACTAACTACGACAACTTCACTTACTGCCTGACCGGAACACGCTTTCACGCCTGCGGCACATAAGACAATCTATCGGTTTTCAGCCAGGCCACACTCCACAACTGGGGCAGGCCTTCGTAATCACGGGAAAGCCTTGAAAGCTGCAACAAGGGTTCATTCAATTCAACCTGCAAAAGCCTGGCTTCGGTGATGGCCGCCGGCACCGCGCGGTAACGCACGGGATCATCCACCAGCCTGGCACCATGATCCCGCCAGATCAGCTCGCGCAAATTGCCTTTCAATTCACGCAGGCGCCGCGCCTCCAGGGCAGGGAAAAAAGTTTCCGGCAGCAACAACTCTTCCACGCCGACAGCATCACCCCGCACCCGCAACATACGACGCACCTGCCACAAGGTAGTACCACGACGCAAACCCAGCATATCCGCGAACACTTCCCCGGCATGGATGCGCAGACAGGAGAGAAACTCCACCGCCACCCCGACGCCATCCGCCTCCGCCGGCGAGGCGAAATGCGCGCAAAGCACATCGTCGCGAACACCCGCCACGAAAGTACCCACACCCTGGCGCCGGTAGAGCACGTCTTCCACCACTAGGGCATCCAGCGCCTTGCGTACCGTACCCTGACTCACACCGAAACGCCGCGCCAGATCAATCTCGCTGGGCAAGGATTCGTCCGCAAGCCATTCCCCGCCCTTGATGGCAGCAAGGACCTCCTTGCGCACTTGTTGATACAGAGGTTGAGCAGCCAGTTTTTTCATCATTTGTAACTTTTTACCATGTTATTGAGAATCAGTCTAGCATAGTCTTATATAAGACAAAAGATATCTTTCATCGGGTAAACCCGTACAACAGTAAATGCGAACACTTCGCAAAAAATGCTAAACTCCACTTACAAACGCAGTTGTAATCAACAGGTGACGCACTACACACAACAGTCGCCCAGACCCAACCCAAAACACTGGAGTTCAAAAAAATGAAAAAACCTGTCCGCGTTGCCGTAACCGGCGCTGCCGGCCAAATCGGCTACAGTTTGCTGTTCCGCATTGCTTCCGGCGCCATGCTGGGGCCGGATCAACCGGTTATCCTGCAACTACTGGATATCACGCCCTCAATGCCCGCACTGGCGGGCGTGGTCATGGAGCTGGACGATTGCGCTTTCCCGCTGCTGGCCGGCATCGTGCAAACCGATGATCCGAAAGTGGCCTTCAAGGATGTGGATTACGCGTTGCTGGTCGGTGCCCGCCCGCGCGGCCCGGGCATGGAACGCAAGGATCTGCTGGAAGCCAATGGCGCCATCTTCACCACCCAGGGCAAGGCGCTCAATGAAGTGGCCAGTCGCGATGTGAAAGTGCTGGTGGTGGGCAACCCGGCCAATACCAATGCCTACATTGCCATGAAGAGCGCGCCCGACCTGAACCCGGCCAATTTCACCGCCATGCTGCGCCTGGACCACAACCGCGCGCTGACCCAGATCGCCCAGAAAACCGGCACCACCGTGACCGATGTGAAGAAGATGACGGTGTGGGGCAACCATTCCGCCACGCAATACCCGGATATCTTCCACGCCGAGGTCAAGGGACAGAACGCAGCGGCACTGATCAACGATCAATCCTGGCTGGAATCCGAATTCATCCCGACCGTGCAACAGCGCGGCGCCGCCGTGATCAAGGCGCGCGGGCTCTCTTCCGCAGCTTCCGCCGCCAATGCCGCTGTTGACCACATGCGCAGCTGGGCACTGGGCACGGCCGAAGGCGACTGGGTCACGATGGGCATCCCCGCCACCGGCGAATACGGCTACAGCGGCGTGATCTTTGGCTACCCGGTAACCTGCAAGGACGGCAAGTACGAAATCGTGCATGGCCTGGAAATCAACGCCTTCAGCCGCGCAAAGATGGATGCCTCGTTCAAGGAACTGTGCGAAGAGCGTGATGCCATCCAGCATTTGCTGGCCTGAAACAGCACTTGCAAGCTGTCTCATCTATGAAAAGACCCGTCTTTTTGAAAGACGGGTCGGATTGATGACAAACCCACTTGCGAAGCAAGGTATCCCCTCAAGGAGGGGACGGAAGGGGTGGGAATAAAACAAGAAGGCTGCGAAATCAAGCAATTGCGAGAATAGGCCCGGCTTTGCCGGGACTTGATAAAGCATGCCTGCCACTTTGTCAGCAGCCTGACCCGCCTTCTTCGGAAGACGGGTTTTTTATCGGCCAGGGATAGGATCAGGAGGCGAATTTCCCCGCTGCAATCATCTGGTCTATTTCTCTTTCAGCCTGCAGCCAGTCATCGTGATAGGAACCCTCGCCAAAACCGCGTCGTTCAGCAAGGTAATACGCTGCGACCTCGATGAGATGATGGCGCTCTTCCGGGGAAATCCCGTTCGGCTTGGCAACCTTTCGGGTCCGTTTTTTAACCGGAGCCTCCGCAGCGGCAGCTTCGGGCTTGCTTGCAGAAACGGTACTTGCAGCTTTGCGCGTTGTCTTTTTGGGGGCGGCGGGCGTGTTGGTCGGCATGGTATTCCTCTCGGTTTTAGACAAAAAATGTACTTCAAATTAACGGTTATCTGCGTATGCCACCCTCCCGGGTAGCAAATCTTTATATTTTCTTTAACGGTTATAGCTCAAGAATCTCCCTCGATCGCTTTGATTTTTTTCGCCTTGGGCTTTTGGGGTGGCACGGAAGGTTCGCCTTTTTGCAAATGCGCCAAACGCCTGCGAATCTCATCGGAATCCATCCAGATATCCTCGCCACGAAGAATCCGCTCGACTTCATCATCCACAAGGAAAGGCTTGCAGACATGGCGCATGACCTTTTCGAACCACTTGCTGATGGCCAGTACTTGCGCCTGCTGCTCGTTGCCTTTGCCGATCAGCGATGACGAATAGTTATGAAACATCAGCTGGCAGGTATCGTGGACGATCAATTCGTCTCCGGCCAGGAAAATCAGGGCGCCCATCGAGTAGGCGCGCGCTTCGAGTATCGTGATCACACGCGCCTCGCTGGCGCCGATATTGTTGATGATCTGCAGACCGGTATCGAAATTGCCGCCGGGCGTGTTGAGATGCAGCAGAATCATGTCGGTCTTGGTCGCGGTGCGCAGGGTATAGAGCAGATCGGTGTATTGAATGGGTGCGCCGATTTCGCCGGAGAGATAGAACGAAATCTGGCGCACCGCGCCCTGGCTTTCATAGCGCCGATAAAGCGGTAGCGGGGGCGTAACCTCTTCATCGCCCTCTACGGCCAATCGGAACGGATTAGCCGGTGAAAACTGGAGTTTCATGACATTTCCCCTCAGGCCGTGGCAGAGGACACTGTTAAGGTCATCATAGAATCCTTACGATTTTTTTCCACAGACGCATGTCCTGCTGCCTGTACGAATCGAATCAGGGCGCCGCATCCTTGCTTAGGTTCTGTTGACGTTGGTTACAAAACTGCGTTTGGGGCAGTTCGAGATGGATTTCAAGGCGCAAAGCGCTTGCAATACGGGTATTGCAAGCGGTTTGCAACGCGGAAAGCCGCTCGAAATACCCCAAACCCGAAGGGCTGGGGCGGGAAAACGCCATTCACTGCGTTATGCTCCTTGAAAATAACTGGTTATTGTCTGCGTCGCATGCCTTGTGACTGGCATTTTCCCGCCCCAGCGCAGCTTTGTAACTAACGTCAACAGAACCTAGTATCGCACCGGTTATCCTGTTGGGCCGATACGTGGTCATGCCTTTCAAGCCCAGGCGCCACGCCTGCAGGTACAGATCAACGAAGTCTTCATACGGATAATCGGCGGGGATATTGGTGGTTTTGGAGATGGCCGCATCAACAAAGGGCTGCACCGCCGCAGCCATCAGCACATGATCCAGCGCGCGTATTTCGAGCGCGGATACAAAGCCTGCGGGGCTGATGATTGAAACCACCTCACCCCGTTCATCCAGCGTTTCCTGCAACACACCCATGGCCCGGGCCAGGCGGTAGGCATAATCCTCGACGAAATAAGGCGCGAACGTGCCGTCGGACATGCGTTTCATCCGGCGATAGCGCCACCGGAACACGGGCTCGATGCCGCTCGAAGCATTGCCAGCAAAGGCCAGGCTGATCGTGCCGGTTGGCGCGATGGATAACAGGTGCGAATTGCGAATGCCGTGTTCACGGATTTGCTGCCGGATGTCCTCGGGTAGCCGGCTGGCAAAACCAGGCGCGGCCAGGTATTTGTCCGCATCGAACAGAGGAAAGGGGCCTTTTTCCTGTGCCAGCGCAATGCTGGCCCGGTACGCCTCGTTGCGCATGAATTCGGCAATCTGCGCGGCGGTTGTGCATCCGGCGGCAGAATCGTAGCGAATGCCCAGCATGATCAGCGCATCGCCCAGCCCGGTAAAACCCAGTCCGATGCGCCGCTTCTGCGCGGCCTGCTCTTGCTGTTGCGGCAGCGGCCAGACGCTCAGGTCCAGCACGTTATCCAGCATGCGCACCGCTTGCTTCACCACCGCGCCCATTTCGTTCCAATCCAGCCGGGCATTGGCCGTGAAAGGCGCACGAACGAACACGGCCAGGTTGATCGAGCCCAGGCAGCAGCTGGCATAGTCTGGCAACGGCTGCTCGCCGCAGGGATTGGTCGCCTCGATGGCTTCGCAATACGCCAGGTTGTTGTCCGCGTTGATCCGGTCCAGAAACAGCACGCCGGGCTCGGCGTGATCGTAAGCCGAGCGCATTATGTCGTCCCAGATCGCCCGGGCCTTGATCGTGCGATACACCCACAGCCCGTTTTCGCCCTGCCGTGCCGAGGGGTGCTCCGTGGCATCAGGCTCGCAGCGGTGATGCAGCGCCCAGTCGGCATCCTGCTCCACCGCGTGCATGAACCGCTCGGTCACACCAACGGACAGATTGAAGGTGGTCATCTCGCCCTGATCCTTGGCATGAATAAAGGCCAGGATGTCCGGATGATCGACATTGAGCACGCCCATCTGTGCGCCGCGCCGCGCGCCGGCCGATTCGATCGTCTTGCACGATTGATCGAAGACCTGCATGTAGGAAACCGGGCCGGAAGCGCGGCTGCCGGTTCCTTTCACCCGTGCGCCCTTGGGCCGGATGGCCGAGAAGTTGTAACCCACGCCACCGCCCCGGCGCATGGTTTCCGCAGATTCCAGCAAGGCCGTGTATATGCCGGCCTTGCCGTTTTCCGAGCCGGAAACTGTGTCGCCCACCGGTTGCACAAAGCAATTGATCAGGGTGGATTGCAGGCGAGTTCCCGCCGCCGACATGATGCGGCCGCCACAGATGAAACCGCGCCGAAAAGCATCGAGGAACGCCTGTTCATGCGCAGCCCGGTTCTGCGGCTCGTTGCTGGCCAAGGCCCCGGCAACGCGTGCGAAGACATCTTCAACACAAGTTTCGCTGCCCTTGGCATACTTCTCGAGCAGCACATCCTTGGAAATTTGCTGTTGGAGCAGGTTGGCAGATGGCACGGGCATACCCTCGCACATTGCGTGGATTTTTCAGTTTAGTCTAGCCGTCGTCGAAAATCGGCGCCCGATGCGTGCCCAAATTGAAAGCCGGGAAGCAAAGCGTAGTCCAATCATAAACTTGCGAAACTTGTCCCAAGAGTTATCCACAGAATTTGTGGATGACGTCCTCCCGCTTGTCCTCGCCACGGGATTGAAGATGACAACTAAAAACATCGCTTCCACCCTGCATCAGATTCCGGCTGCCGTATGGGCGCTCGGTTTTGTCAGCATGCTAATGGATATTTCCTCGGAAATGATTCACAGCCTGTTGCCGCTATTCATGGTTACCACACTCGGCGCCAGCGCCCTGACTGTGGGCTTGATTGAAGGACTGGCAGAATCCACCGCATTGATCGTGAAGGTATTTTCCGGCGTGTTGAGCGATTACCTCGGCAAACGAAAAGGGCTCGCGCTGTTCGGCTACACCCTTGGCGCACTCACCAAACCGCTGTTTGCCATGGCGCCGACAGTGGGCATCGTGCTCACTGCCCGCCTGCTGGACCGCATCGGCAAGGGCGTGCGCGGTGCGCCGCGTGATGCGCTGGTGGCCGACATTACCCCGCCAGCCATCCGGGGCGCGGCATTCGGTCTGCGCCAGTCGCTCGACACAGTGGGCGCGTTTCTCGGGCCGTTGCTGGGCGCAGCGTTGATGCTGCTGTGGGCCAACAATTTCCGCGCGGTATTCTGGTTTGCGGTAATTCCCGGATTGATGGCTGTTGCCTTGCTGTGGCTGGGCGTGCGCGAGCCGGCACACCACGAAGGCGGCAAGCGAACCAACCCGATCCGCCGCGAGAACCTGCGCCGCCTTGGCAGTGCGTACTGGTGGGTGGTCGGCATTGGCGCCATCTTCACGCTGGCGCGTTTCAGCGAAGCCTTCCTGGTGCTGCGCGCCCAGCAGAGCGGCATGCCGCTCGCACTGGTGCCACTCGTCATGGTCGCGATGAACGTGGTCTACGCCGCATCGGCCTATCCGTTCGGCAAACTTGCCGACCGCATGAGCCACGCCAAACTGCTGGCGCTCGGATTGGTGGTATTGATCGCAGCCGATCTGGTGCTGGCCAGCAGCAGGCATTGGGGCGTGGTGCTGGCCGGGGTGGCCCTGTGGGGCGTGCACATGGGGATGACCCAGAGCCTGCTCGCCACGATGGTGGCCGATACCGCGCCGGCTGATCTGCGCGGCACGGCCTATGGTTTCTTCAATCTGATGAGCGGCATCGCCATGCTCGCGGCCAGCGTCCTGGCAGGCTTTTTCTGGGACAGGCTCGGCGCAGCGTTTACCTTTCACGCAGGCGCCGTTTTTTGCGTCCTGGCGCTGATCGGGCTGGCTTGGCGACCGCGCGCTTTGGCTTGAGATGGTCAGTTAACCAGGAACCAGCACAGCGGCCCCTTGTACCTTCCCTTGTCGCAATGCCAGCAGCGCCTCGTTGGCCTGTTCCAGTGGATACACCTGCACCGAAGTATGAACCGGCTTATCTGCAACCATTTGCAGAAAACGCGTTCCGTCTTCGCGCGTCAGGTTGGCGACGGAGCGGATCGTGCGTTCGCCCCACATAATCCGGTACGGGAACGCGGGAATATCGCTCATGTGGATTCCCGCGCAAACCACGGTTCCGCCTTTGCGCACCTGGCGCAGCGCGGCGGGAACCAGCTCTCCGCTGGGCGCGAAAATCAGCGCGGCATCGAGCGCTTCCGGCGCATCGTCGGTGCAGTTTCCGGCCCACGCCGCGCCAAGCTGGCGGGCAAAAGCCTGGCTCTCTTCATCGCCGGGACGGGTAAAGGCGTAAAACGGCCGTTGTTGCTGCGCCAACACCTGCGCCAGGATATGCGCCGCCGCGCCAAAGCCATAGATGCCGATGCGCCGGGCGTCGCCCGCCATGCGCAGCGCCCGGTAGCCAATCAGCCCGGCGCACAGCAAAGGCGCCAGCTCCGCAGCCGGCGCGGATTCCGGCAGTGGAAAACAGAAGCGCTGGTCGGCCACCGTATATTCCGCATAGCCGCCCTGCCGGGTATACCCGGTGAAACGTGCCGTATCGCAGAGGTTTTCCTGCCCGGACTTGCAATAATCACAGGCACCGCAAGTCCAGCCCAGCCAGGGCACGCCAACGCGCTGGCCCAGCGCAAAACCGGTCACGCCCTCACCCAGCCCGGCAACACGCCCGACAATCTCATGCCCCGGAATGACTGGCTGCAACGGATAGGGCAGCTCGCCATCCACCAGATGCAGATCGGTGCGGCAAACACCGCATGCCTCGACCTGCAACAGGATTTCGCCAGCTCCGGCCACGGGTTGCGCCCATTCGACCAGCCGCAGCGGGATACGGGGCGAATCCAGAATCATGGCGCGCATGGCATCACTCCTTTGCAAATACCTCAGCCACCGGAACCCACTCTACTTTTTATCGCCCGGCCCAGGGCATGACCGGCACGGTCGAAATACTGTTGGCCGGCGCGCCCTCGATAATCTTTCGGCTGATGGCGAGATAAACCAGCGTCTTGTTGGCCTCATCCCACAAACGGGTAACCCGCGTTTCCTTGAACAGGATCGAGGTATCTTCCGAGAACACGACCTCTTCCTTCGGTATTTTGGTCGGCAGCGTAATCGGCCCGGTTTGCCGGCAGGCCAGCGAGAACTGCGACGGGTCTTGCGCCAAGCCGAGCGAACCGGAAACCCCGCCAGTGCGCGCCTGGCTGACATGGCAGGTTACGCCGGGAATTTTCTTGTCGGCAAACGCCTCGACGCAGACCCGGTGATTGGCACCGAGAAGCTTCCAGGCTGTGGTCACGCAGCCTATGGTTTCGGCATAAACAGGATGGCCTGCAAGCAGCAGCATGCCGGCCAAGGAAAGGAAAAAGTGTTTTTTCATGATCTTAAAGGCTCCGGCCCAATCGGTTTCCCTTGATGGATTCAAGGTTGGTCCTGACAGTTTAGCAGCCAGTACCCACCACACGGCCAGAACCTGAAAACAACGAAAACCCGTGCAAAACTTGATTCAAGGTCGCATAACACCATGTGCTACAAGTGGTAATCACGGCCGACCTGTACACACCGCACACCAATCGCTACGCTGTACTTAATGATTTGCAAAGGGAAGCCGCGCGCATGGCCATTCAAACTACGCCAGTCTGGGCAAGCGACGACGCCGAAACGCGCTGCAAGCGCTTGCGCCTGAAACGCATGAAACTGGCCGCGCTGGGCATGTTGCTGCTGGCAGCGGTCATCTACCTGATCAGCACCGCCCTCGCAGCCCGCCACCCCGCCCTGCCCTATCTGGCGGCATTTGCCGAGGCCGCAATGGTCGGGGCATTGGCCGACTGGTTTGCCATCGTCGCCCTGTTTCGCCGCCCGCTGGGGCTGCCGATTCCCCATACCGCCATCATCCCAAAAAACAAAGGCCGCATTGCCGACAACCTGGGCAGTTTCATCCAGGGGCATTTTCTTTCGACCGAGCGGATACTGTGCAAAATCCGCGAATTCAACCCGGCGGCCCGGCTGGTGATCTGGTTGAACAAACCGCAAAGCCAACGCTTCATTGGCAATCTGGCGGTCCGGGCCTTGTCGTATGGCGTGAATACGCTGGACGACCGGCGCGTGCTTGCTTTCTTGCAAAGCAGCATCGTCGCCCAACTGCAACGGCTGGAGATTGCCAAGCTCGGCGGCAACCTGCTGGAAATCCTTACCCAGGACGGCCGCCATCATTTTCTGTTGAACGAGGTGCTGCAGGAAATCGACCGGCAACTGGAGCGCCCGGTGATACAGGAAAAACTGGCCACCATGATTGCCGGCGAATTCGAGATTTTGCGCTACGTGCATCTGGATAAAGCCGCCGGCCGCTTTGCCGCCGAAAAACTGGTGCACGGCATCCAGAAAGAATTGCAGGATATTTACGCCGATCCCGATCACGCCATGCGCCAGCGTTTTGACCGCTACATCATCAGTTTTGTCGACAAATTGAAAACCGATCCGGATTTCCACCGCAAAGGCGAACAGCTGAAACACGATCTGCTGGCCCACCCGGCAGTCGCCGGCTATGTGCATGAACTCTGGCAACAATTTCTGGCCTGGTTGCACACGGATATCCACCGCACCGATTCCACGGTTCGCGCCCAGATCGTTGCGGGCGTGGCATCACTCGGCGCCAGGCTGCAGGCCGATCCCAACATGCAGATCTGGATCAACGAGCAAATCGAGCAATCCGTGCCGCCACTGGTCGAGGAGCACCGCGAACAGATCGGCCAGTTCATCGCGGAGCAGGTAAAGGCATGGGATGACCGCTACATGGCCGACCGGCTGGAGCTTAACCTTGGCACCGATCTGCAATATATCCGCCTGAACGGCACGCTGGTGGGCGGGCTGGTCGGGCTGGTAATTCATGCGGCTACGCAATGGGCCAAACTTTGAAACCTGCTCGCGATTTGTCGTTAAACGCTTGTCATTGCAACGTAACAATGCACTGCTATAGTCAACTCATCCTCTAGGGGATGACTTGAGCAAGGCTGAGTCCGAGATGCCTTGCACCAATTCCCGAAGCCCGCCGTTGCGCGGGCTTTCCCTTTTTCCCCATGCAATGCTGCCACGTCCAGGCGAAGCCAGACCGGTTTTACCGCTTAGACAACATCTATAACGCCCAGGTGGTATGCCCCAGAAAATCCTTCACGATGCCAGCCAAACCGGGCTCGTCCATCTCGGCGAATTCGTAGCGGGCACGCACCACCGGCTTATTGAGCGAAAGCAGCGCGCCCAGATCGATCGGCGTGGCGGCCACGACCAAATCGACCGGCGCGGCATTGATGCTCTGCTGCAAGGCTTCAAGTTGCTCCGGCGAATAACCCAGCGCCGGCAGCACGGCGCCCAGATGCGGATACTGGGCATAAGCGGCGGCGAGCAAAGGCGCGGCAAACGGACGCGGATCAATAATCTGGGCACCCGCCGCCGTGGCCGCAACAAAACCCGCCCCCCACGGCATATCGCCATGCGTGACCGTCGGGCCATCCTCCACCACCAGCACCCGCCGGCCCGATATGGCCATATCGCCATCCAGCCGGACCGGCGAGGCGGCGCGCACAATCGCAGCCTGCGGATTCAGCGCGCGGACTGCGGCGGTTACACGCGCCACATCGTCGACCGTCGCGGCATCGCTCTTGGCAACGACCACCACATCAGCCATGCGCAGCACCGCCTCGCCCGGATGGTAGGCAGACTCGTGCCCGGGCCGTAGCGGATCGACCAGCACGATATGCAGATCGGGCTGTACGAAAGGAAAATCGTTGTTGCCGCCATCCCACAGAATCAGGTCCGCTTCGGCCTGCGCTTGCGCCACGATGCGCGCATAGTCAACACCGGCAAACACCACATTGCCCGCCGCCAGATGCGGTTCGTACTCCTCGCGCTCCTCGATCGTGCAGGCCGCGGCATCCAGATCGGCGCGCGAGGCAAAGCGCTGCACCGCCTGACGCGCCAGATCGCCATACGGCATCGGGTGGCGGATCACCGCGATGCGAAACCCTGCCGCGCGCAGCAACCGGGAAAGATAGCGCGCAGTCTGCGATTTGCCACAGCCGGTGCGCACCGCCGAAACCGCAATAACCGGAACATTGGCCCGGAGCTGGGTACGCTCCGGCCCCAACAGCAGAAAATCCGCCCCCGTCGCCAGCACCTGCGAGGCCAGATGCATGACCGCGGCATGAGGCACATCGCTGTAGGCGAACACCACCTGATCGATGGCATGCTGGCGACAGAGCGCATCCAGATCGGCCTGGTCAAAGATCGGAATGCCCTTGGGATAAAGCGGCCCGGCAAGTTCTGGCGGATAGCGCCGCCCGGCAATGCCGGGAATCTGCGCCGCGGTAAAGGCCACCACCTCGCAACCGGGATCATCGCGGTAGACCAGATTGAAATTGTGAAAATCGCGCCCGCCGGCCCCCAGAATCAAAAGGCGCGTGCGGTTTGGCTGGCGGGTCATGTTTGGCTCCTGCTCGATTTGATGCGAAGGATTTCTAGCGGTTTCGTCGATGGTTAACCGGCGCCACTTTGGCTGGTTACAGTGTTAACACTAGTCGATCGCTCGGCATTCAGCGCAGCCAGCAAGGCGGTGGGGATCAGGAACGGCGGGAAGGCGGCGTGCCGGGTCAATGAAGCGGGTGATTTTTTGTTTGCCTGGATAACTTGAAGTAATTTTTGTGGCAGGATGATACATCCATCAACATGACCTCATCCTACCCCGATCAGGCTTCAGGAAGTGGGGTCGAATAACATAGTTTGCCGCCTACATTCACACCGTTTCGGAGGTTTAGTCCATGGGCTTCTATCTGAGAAAGAGCATCAGCGTTGGACCACTGCGATTCAACCTATCGAAGTCAGGAATCGGCGTCTCGGCGGGGGTAACCGGTCTTCGCTTTGGTGTCGGCCCACGAGGTAACTACGTCCACATGGGCCGAGGCGGCCTGTATTACCGCGCGACGCTTCCTCCGTCGTCTTCGCCTCGTAGCTCGCCAGCCCAGCCGCTAGCTCCTGAAATACCATCGGAAACTCACACTCCGCTTGAAGAGATCGAATCGGCAGATGTTTCTCAAATCGTCGATTCTTCATCCCGTGAGCTTCTAGACGAACTTAACCGAAAGCGAGCCAAGACGCGTTTGTGGCCTATCGTCGCAATTGCCTCTGTTGTGGCTCTTGGTTTTGGCGTCTCTTCAAGTTGGCCCGTCTGGCTACTGGCTATAGTCGCACTCGCGGGCACTGCTGGAACGTATGCAGCCCATACTCGGGATGCATTAGAAAAAACCGTCGTACTGTTCTACGGCTTTGACCCTGACATGGAAGCCGCCTACGCTCAACTTCATACTGCTGCAAGTCACCTGGCCAATTGCGCGGCAGCTTGGCATATCGAAGCGTCTGGGAAAGTTCATGACCGGAAATACCATGCGGGAGCAAGCGATCTTGTCCGTCGAAAAAACACATCTATTTGCAAGGCCGAGCCACCCTTCGTCAAGACGAACATAGAAACCATTGCAATTGGTGTCGGTCGTCAAACGCTGCACTTCTTTCCCGACCGCGTTCTTGTATATGACCAAAACGGTGTGGGCGCTGTCAGCTATCAAGAACTACGCATTGAAGTGGGTACAACTCGATTCATCGAAAGTGAGTCAGTTCCTCGAGATGCCGAAGTCGTTGATCGAACTTGGAAATATGTCAACAAATCAGGTGGCCCGGACAAGCGATTCAAAGACAACAAAGAACTTCCTATTTGCCGATACGAGGAAATCACACTATCGAGCCATTCTGGGCTAAACGAAAGTCTTCAATTGTCCCGGTGTGGCACCGGAAACGGTTTCGCAGAGGCCATTGCTTCGCTGAGCAAGAAGATGCCTAAGGAAGGTGCCAGTATTGTGCAGGCAGCATAACCCTGCGGTCCACCGGACGCTGCGCGATAAAGCCGCGCAGGGCCGTGTAGGTGATTAGCGCAGCGTCCCCCAAGGGGACTTCCTTCGGGGCGTAATCGCACGCATCTTTTGCATACAATCGGGCGAATACGCTTTGCTATTCGCCCCTACGGGCTGTCGGATTGGCATTCTGCGCGGCCAGCGCTGGCCGCCTGAACCGCCCGCAGGAAAAACTTCCAACCTGGCCCGCTCAGCCTTTGGCGCGCTGCAGATACTCGGCGCCTTCGAACAAATCCGGCAGGGCCTTGAGCGTGTGAACAATGCCCATGAAAGTCAGGCCCATGTGACTGTTTATGTCTGCGGCATCCAGGCCGTCCTGCAGGGACGACATCACTTCGTCGGCACTAATCAGGATGAGGATGAGTCCAACGATCAGATTGAGATAGGGACTCCGGGTAAAGCGACTCAGGAATTTCATGGCCAGGCCTCCGGTCGGCGCCGCTCCCGCCCGGGCGGGAGCAACCAGGGTGATGATCGTCAGAAGGGATTGCGGGAGCTCACTGTGCCGCCGCGCACGACATGCACCGAACTGCCGACATGCGCCGGCTTGGTCTTGCGCGTCCACGGCGATTCCCGCAGGGCCAGCTGAAGGTCGGCATAGCCAGCAGCGCGCCGCTCGGCAATCGACGGGCGGGAAAACTCGGCATCCGAATCGGCAATCTGGTCGGCACCGGGATGATAGATAACATGCACGATGTCGAAATGCGCCTCGCCGTTGTGGCTGCCCAGATCCACGTCGTCGGACACCGAACTGACATCGATATCAGCCTTGTCGGCGAAACTGTGCAGCGTCCGCCGGTGGTTATGGCGGCTGGTCAGGGCTTCGATGTGGTGGGCGGTACGGCTGGAATAGAGAATTTGGTTCTGGCGCCATGACACCTGGTCCATGTTCCGGGGGGCTGGGCCATGGGCATCCCACAGGTCGATCATGAAAACCAGAGTGTGGCCCGAGGCATCGTCCTGGTAAATGGCATCGAGCGGCGTGTTGGATACGCATCCGCCATCCCAATAAAGGTCGCCACCAACGCGGGTGGCCGGAAAGCCGGGCGGCAGCGAGCCACTGGCCAGAACATGTTCGGGAGCAATCGCCTGGCGGGTATTGTCGAAGAACTCCATCTCGCCGGTCGTCAGCTTGGTGGCACCCAAGGAAATCCGGGTATCGCCGCCATTGATCCGGTCGAAGCTGGATAGCCGGGCCAAGGTTGCCCGCATCGGCGAGGTGTCGCAAAAGCTCGCGTTCTCCGGCTCCATGTCGCCCAGGAGCAGTGGGCTGGGAAAACGGGGCGTCCAGAAATTGGGTTGCCCGAACATCACCGCCCCCATGAAGCTCAACTTGTTGTAGCTGCGTCGCAAGTCTCCCGACAGAAGGTCGCCGAACATGTCCGGGCGGGAAATCTCGTCCCACAGGGTTTCCATGGCGGTCAGTCGGTCGGCGGCATCGTTGCCGACCAGGATGCAGGCGTTAATGGCGCCGATTGAAATGCCGGCCACCCAGTCAGGCTCCAGCCCTGCTTCATGCAAGGCCTCGTAGGCCCCAATATGATAGGCGCCAAGGGCACCGCCACCCTGCAGGATCAGGGCAACGCGGGGTTTGACTGCTGAACCGGCCGGTTTGGAAGTTCCGGCTTGAGCTTTATCGGAATGCTTGATCTTGGCAACCATGGCTGAACCCTCATTTCATCAATTGGGAGAAAGGGCGAATCTGATGCTGCAACGCAGCATCATGATTATATGTACCAAGTTTTGATGATTGTCACCCCAAATCATATTTGCATGCAGAGCACCTTCATCATCGCCAACAAGTTGCCCAGATGTTGCGCTGTGGAATCCGGGAGCTTCGCTGGTTAATATGCCCCGAATTCCAATCAATGAATTTCATCCCCAATGGAATTCCTTCCGGCTGGCAAGCACTTCACTTTTCTGAGCCCAATACTTTGCAGTCTCGGTCTACTGCGCCGTTGCCTCTAATTCCTTATCGGAAATAGCGCGGCCGATCCTGGCCAGTTGCCCAAGGTTGGAATCAATCTCCATCGATACGATGCTGCTTGTTTTCTGGTCATCGGAAAGTTTGACGCGGTATTTGACCGAGCCAACCAAATTTTTGCCATCAAGACTGAGCTGGGAAGTATCGTCCTTGAAATCATCCTGCAGCGCGGTCGTTACCACCACCGTGCAATTGGTCTGGTTTGTGTCTTTCTCGGTATCCACAGTCGTGATCTCTCCCAACTGCAGCTTGAAATGCCGGCGGGTGGTTTGAAGAAAGCTGTTGGAGACACTGGGGGAATTATCTGCAAACTGGGTTTCAAACTGCTGCCAGATTTTCTCGGGCAAGGTGGCAGAAGCTGATTCGAACGTACAACTTGGCACGGGGCCGCTGTTTGATGAGCATGCTGCCAGCCCGAACAAACCAGCAATCATTGCGATGAAGATGACCGAATTTTTCATATTTCTTTGGACCAAAGCAAGCTTAAAAGTGGATGGTAACCTCCCTTACACCAGTCATAAATGTAATTTATTACAGAATTATTTTATTTAAAAACTACCAACAACAATGTAAGCAACCACCAAAAGCAGCGCAATCCGGAAACTGCGCCACTTGAAGTGTCAAGAATGCGGTGGCAAACAATGGAATCTACTACAACCACTTTCTGCGCCAGAAAATCCAGCCCAGCACCAGACCGATCACCCCCATGCCGCCCAGAACTGCGTAGTAGCCCATGGGCCAGTGCAGCTCCGGCATGAATTCGAAATTCATACCGTAGATGCCGGCGATCAAGCTCAAAGGCATGAACACGGCGGTCAGCGCCGTCAGGCGGCGCATCTGGATATTCATGTGTTGCGATTGGAGGGAAAGGCAGGTTTCCTGCGCTGCAGTCACGATTTCGCGCAGAGCTTCGGCGCTTTCGATCAACTGCACCAGGTGATCGTATACATCGCGCAAGTACAGCAGGGTTTCCCCATCGAAGAATCCAGACTCGTTGCGCAATAGCGTATTGACCACTTCGCGCAACGGCCACAGGCCGCGCTTGAGGTACTGCAGCATGCGCCGGGATTCCTGCACCTGCAAAAAGTGTCCCGACGATGGCGCGCTAACGATTTCATCTTCCAGATTTTCCACCTGCTCGCCGATCTGCTCCAGCACGGTGTAGTAGCGGTCCACCAATTTATCGAGCAGCAGATACACCAGGTAATCGCCGCCCAGCTTGCGCACCTGCGATTCGCTCTTTTTCAGTGCCTCGCGAATGGCGCTAAAAGTGCCGGTGGGTTTTTCCTGAAAGGTCAGCACGAAGCGTGTGCCCAGGATCAGGCTTACCTGCTCGCTGCACAGCGCGCCATCTTCCGCGAAAAAAACCAGCCGGGTGGTGATGAAAACATAACCGGGATAGGCATCGATCTTGGGGCGATGCTCGGTATTGAGGATGTCTTCCATCACCAGCGGATGCAGCCTGAAACGTTCACCCACCACGGTAAGCAGATCCAGATTGCCCAGGCCATGCAGGTTCAGCCAAAGTGTTTCAAAGCGCGGCTGGTATTGCCGACCCAGCTCCGGATCGGTAAAGCGGGTTTCCTGATAATCCCCCGCCTGCGGCCCGTATTCGATCAGCGTGGCATAGGATTCTTCCGCCTCGCGCCGGCCCACATATTTCAGGGTACCCGGCGCCAACCCGGCTTTGGCGGCGGTAGGAAAAGCTTTTAGCTCGCGCGTTGCATTGCTACGGGAGGTATTGCGTCGACGTCTTGCCACGGTCCGGTCTCCTTCTTGAGCGCACGTAAAAATCATGGCCGGGGTTCCAGCCATTGCGCAGGTGTTTCAGCTTGAGGGTACGGTTTATTGAGTTTGCCCAGATTCACCAGCAGCAAGTTCCAGGCAAGCCGGAATATCGGTGTTTCAATGATATAGCAAGAGAGGCCGCGAAATACGCGCGAGATTGTGAAGCGAGGATCAAGCAAAACAGGCAACACCGCGTTGAGAACAAGCGGATGTTGCCTGGTTGAGAATGCGAGAAGAAGGTCCGCGTTACTGCAAATTTATCTGAAAGCTTCCCGGCTGCGCCAGCCGGAGGAATCCTTGCCGCGCATGGCGGCATGCTTGATCCGGGCAGAATCGTTGTTGCGCAGCAAGCGCGCGATAGGCTCTGTTTCGCCAGTTCGTTCCAGGTATGCCTGGGGCGATTCGCCGCCAAGACCGGTGCATCCCGCATCCAGCCAGGCATCGATGGCGGCCTGATCGTTGGCGAATGAATCCTGCACCAGCGTGAAAAACTCGGCCAATTGCTCGACCTGGCTGGGTGCGATGGGTTCCACAACCCGCAGCCACGGCCCCAGCACGTCATCCACGCAGTCCTGGCACAAATCCAGCCGCAGCGATTTTCCTGCACCAAAAACCGAGCCATCACCGCAGGTTTTGTCAATTGACAAACATTCATTGAATTCCGCAGAACTGGCAGGCATCACCGCACCGCACCGATCACAAACCGTTTCAGCAATGGTCAAAACGGAATCAGAAGTCGTATGCAAATTTTTCATGGATTTGATTCACCTGTTAACGAAATTCAACCCAGCCAATATTGTCTTTTAAAGAATATAGACCAGACAATAAAGCAATTTTCATCCCAATTACACCAACACCAAACAACCACAAATAAGACAAGCAAAATCAACAAGATAAATCATCTTTAATTGCCTAATTCCGCCAGTATTCAACAACCCCAAATATGCGTCAAATACATTTAAGTCATGGTGCAATACCTTATCGGCATGGCAAAACCAAGCACAAAAACAGAAAAACAATCCTTCCTCAGGTAAAATAATCCGCGTTAGCCGATGAATCAACATTCCCTGAAGCGGGGATGTTGCCCAAGCCGCCATTCACATCCGCCAATAGGTCGTTTCATACGCCATGGACAAGCCCTCCCCTATCAACCTGCTCCGGATCGTGCTGCCGGAAGACGCCACCGCAGACCAAGTGCCCTGGTACGCGTTCGATGCCAAGCACGTATGTGTGGGCAGTGGCCACAACGTCCTTGATGCCCTGCCGCCGCACCAGCAACTGCAACTGATCCTGCCGGCCGGCGTCGTGGCCGGTCATCTGATCACCACGCTTAAAACTGCCGGCCGCCATCTGGCCGCGATCATTGATCAGGCACTCGAAGACACGCTGCTGGTCAAACGCGAAGAAACCCATGTGGTGATTGCCCGCCAGGAGGCTGAGGGGCGATTGGTGTGGGTCTGCAGCGCGCACTGGTTGAACCGGTGGCTGGCCCGCCTGCACGGCGCGCAGCTGAAACCAGACAGCGCCTTTGCCATATACGACTTGCTCCTCGCAGCCATTCAGCCGGTGACCGCCACCACGCCAACGGGCTGCATCTTCCGCACCCCGAATGGGCAGGTTGGCTACCTGGAGGATGCGTCGCTCGTCGGAGAGCTACTCGGCACCACCGTGGCGTTGAGCGAAGACCTGTTCAGCCAGCCACTGCAGGACGAAGCGGCAAATTTCCTGACCGGCTTATTTGCCCCGCGCTATGCAAACCGGTTGACCCCTGGCCAGTTCCGGCGCAGCGGCGCGCTGGGCTTGGCCTTGGCCTGCGCCCTGCTGCTGGGCGCGATCATTCACTGGCAACAACTGGCCGCGCGCGAAAAAAGCCTGAAGGACGAAATCCGCCAGACCTTTGCGGCGGCCTTTCCCGGCACGCCCATCGTTGACCCGATCATGCAATGGCAAAGCAAGCAGCGCGAGGCTTCGACCGGCGGCGCAGCATCCGATGCACTGGATACACTGAGCCAGTTTGCCAACACACTCGGGGCTGGCATCCTGCCGCGCAGTGCCGAATACCGCGAAGGTGTCATCCGCCTGGTGATCTCGGAAAGCGATGTCGCCAAGCTGCGTCCGAAGCTGGAAGCCGGCAAACGCGAATTCAACCTTTCGCCGGCCGAACCGGGATTTTCCCGGCTGGAAATCCGTACCGGGAGCAAACCATGAAAGCCCGTCTTATCCAGTTCTGGCAGTCCCGCTCGCTGCGGGAACAAAAAATACTGGCGGTCTGGGGTGTGCTGGTCGGCACCGTGTTGTTGGTCTTCGGGCTGATTTTGCCACTGCAGCAACAAATCAGCCGGCTGCAGCGCAGCATTCCGGTACTGGAAGGGCAGCTCTTTGCCATGCGCGCCCAGCCCACTCCCGGCATGCGCCCCAGCCAAGCAGCGAGCGCGCAGGGCGATCTGCGCAGCACCTTGTTTCAACTGCTGAGCACCCGTAAAACCGCTGCCGATCTGCGCTCGCTCTCGGCAGAACGCGTCGAGTTGCGCTTGCCGGAACTGCCGATCAATGAGGCGCTGGCCCTGGCCGATGGCCTGCGCCAGGACGCCGATGCCCGTATCACCACGCTCAGCATCAAGCGCGAATCCGCCAACGGCCCGGCGCGCGTGGTGCTCGAAATGGAGCGCAGCCGATGAGCAAACGCAAATGGCTGGTCGCTGCCGGCATCCTGATCGTCTTCCTCGGCTTTGCGCTGGTCCGCTTCCCGGTGGCACTGGCGGCCGGATTTTTGCCTGCCACGCTCCAACTGACCGGGGGTGAAGGCACTGTTTGGCAGGGCCGCGCCAGCGCGCTGGGCCTGGGCGGCATGGCCGTGCAGCACGATATTGCCTGGCAGCTGCAACCGCAGCGCCTGCTGCGCGGCCAACTGGCCTGGGAGATCAAGGGTAAGTTTGCCGCAGAACAATCCCGTCTGACCCTCGCAGTCTCGCCCAACGCCGTCGAAGTACGCGATATGCAAGTCGCGCTGCCACTGGAACCCTTGCTGGCTCAGGATGCGAAACTCAAACCGCTGCGCCTGGGCGGCATGCTGAAACTGCAGAGCGCGGTTTTCACGCTCCAGCGCCCGTCCGAGCTATCTGCGCGCGTAGAGAATCTGTTTTCCGCACTGGTGCCGGGCATCGGCGCGCTGGGCAATACGCAAATCCAGCTGTCCGTACCCAACTCGCAGGCAGCCTCCTGGGCGGCGCGGCCCGAGGACGGCCCCATGGCGATCAACGGCGAAGGCACGCTGGACCTCAAGCGCGGCAAGGTGGCCGGGAAGCTCACCTTCAAGCCGGATAACAAGCTGGCAGGCAACCTGCGCCCGATCCTTTCCCTGTTGCAACAAGATGCAAACGGTGAATACACCTTGGCCTTACCCTCCAGCTGATCCTGTCACCGTAAAATCAAAACGGGCGTATCCATGCGGATACGCCCGTTTACTTTTGATTGGCCTATTGCCCCTCTTCAATCCTCGCGCGTGACGCGCAATATCTCCTCGACACTCGTCTCGCCCGCCAGCACCCGCGCGAAGCCGTCGGCGCGCAGGCTGACCATGCCCTGCTGCATGGCGTGGGTCCGCATCGCCTGTTCATCACCGCCGGCATGGATCAGGGCGCGTAGGGATTCGTCCACGCTCAAGAGCTCGTAGATGCCGGTGCGGCCGCGGTAACCACTCTGGTTGCAGGCCGGGCAGCCGATGGCGCGGTAGAGCGTGACCGGGCGATCAAGGCCGAGCAATTGTTGCTCGCCCGCGTCGGCGGGATACGCCGAACGGCAGTCCGGGCACAAGCGCCTGGCCAACCGCTGCGCCAGCACGCCGATGGTCGACGAGGCCAGGAGGAACGGTTCGATCCCCATGTCCACCAGCCGCGTCACTGCGCTCGGCGCGTCGTTGGTGTGCAGCGTCGCCAGCACCAGGTGGCCGGTGAGCGAGGCCTGTACCGCGATCTGCGCGGTTTCCAGGTCGCGGATTTCGCCGATCATGATCACGTCCGGGTCCTGGCGCAGGATCGCGCGCAAGGCGCGGGCGAAGGTCATGTCGATGCGCGGGTTCACATGCGTCTGCCCCACTCCGTCCAGGTCGTATTCGATCGGGTCTTCCACGGTCATGATGTTGCTGGTCGTGGCGTCCATCTGCGACAGCGCGGCGTACAGGGTGGTGGTCTTGCCCGAGCCGGTCGGCCCGGTCACGAGCAGGATGCCGTGCGGCTGCGCCAACAGGTGCTGCAGCCGTTGCAAGGTCGCCGGCGGCATGCCGAGTTTGGCGAGGTCCAGGCGGCCGGCCGACTTGTCCAACAGGCGCAGCACCACGCGCTCGCCGTGCCCGGTCGGCAGGGTCGAGGCGCGCACGTCGACCGGGCGTCCGGCAATGCGCAGGGTGATGCGCCCGTCCTGCGGCAGGCGCTTCTCGGCGATGTCGAGCCCAGCCATAACTTTTACCCGCGAGACGATCGCGGCGTGCAGGCCGCGCTTGGGTTCGACGATGTCGCGCAGCTGGCCGTCGATGCGGAAACGCACCGTGGCGCGGCTTTCGAACAGTTCGAAGTGGATGTCGGACGCCCCTTCGCGCAAGGCTTCGGCCAGCAAGGTGTTGATCAGGCGGATGACCGGCGCGTCCTCCTCGGCGTCGAGCAGGTCTTCGACATCGGGCATTTCTTCCAGCAGGCGCGCCAGATCGGCCGATTCCTCGATGTCGCCGACCATGCTCGCGGCGCGCCGGCCCGGGTGGTTGAAGGCATCGGTCAGCCGGGCCTGGAACGCGTCGGCTTCGAGCACCTCGATCTGCAACGGCTGTTGCGCGCTGCGGCGCAGTTCGGCCAGCGCGCCGAGGTTGCCACCACGGCGGAAGCACACCTGCAGCGCTTCGCCGTGCGGGCCGAGGTCGAACAGGCCGTTGTCGCGCGCCCAGGCGTAGGGCACCAGACGCTCGCTCACGGTTGCGCTCCGTTCGTGGTTGGGGTGGCTGGCGCAGTTGAGATTGCCGGTGCACTTTGGGTTGCG
>JAGTRM010000058.1 GCA_018261735.1 Pseudomonadota bacterium | reverse complement strand
CGTTGCGCTGCTGAAGATTCCCTTCCTGCAATTTGTTGGCGGCCTGCTGCTGGTGTGGATTGCCTACCAACTGTTGACCGAGGAAGAAGAAGCGGAAGGCACCGAGCATCATGGCCATGGCAACCTGATGGGCGCGGTCAAGACCATCCTGATCGCCGACGTGGTGATGAGTCTGGACAACACGCTGGCCATCGCCGGGGTGGCCAAGGGCAACTACACCCTGCTGGGTCTGGGCCTGGCCCTGTCGATTCCGCTGGTGGTATTCGGCAGCACGATCATCATGAAGCTGATGGATCGTTTCCCGGTCATCGTTTACATCGGTGCGGGCCTGATTGCCTACACCGCCGGTGAAATGATCGAAGGCGACAAGGCCGTTCAGCCTTACCTTCCGCATTTCCTGCACGGCACCCCGTATCTTGCGATCCTGCTTACCGTCGCCGTGGTGGGTTATGGCTGGTGGTACAACAAGAATAAGGGTCGTTCCGCGCACGATGTGCTGGTTGCGGACGAGGAAGCTGCGGAGCTGCTGGAAGATAAGATCGACTAATTGCGATCCTGTGTCTTCCCTAATGCCGTTTACTTAAGCAAATACATCCGGCAAATCGATGTCATCCCGGCGAAGGCCGGGATCCAGAGCCTTGGTAAATACTGGATTCCGGCCTTCGCCGGAATGACGGTATGTTGTTATGGGAATGGCATTGGGGCTTTGGCCCCCGTTTTTACTTCAATCGATCGCTATCCCGAAACGCGACATCACTCCCGCACCGGATTCGGATGAACCAGCAGATAAACCGCCAGCAGCAGCATCCAGACCACCCAGGCCGACCAGAGCGTGTGCGACAGGAAATGCGCTCCGCGCATCGTTTGTGCCCAGCCCATTGCAAAACCCAATCCAAGCGCACCCGCCAGCGCGGCCCGCGCGGTACGCGGATGATCGTCGCGTAGCGCGAAATACAGCGCCATCAGCACAAAGCCGCCTGACGCATGCCCGCCCGGGAAACAACGCCCCGGGCTCATGCCTGCTGGCAGTACGTCAAAAAGCGCCAGGTGCGGCGCATAGCCGCCGTAATCGGCAATATCCCACGGGCAATGGTGGATGCTGAAACGCTTGAGCGTCGAGACCTCGATGCTGCCGAGCGCCATGGCGATCCAGATCCAGGCCAGGCGCCGGCGCTCCACTCGCAGTCCTGTATCGAAGAACGAGCCGAGCCAGCCGCCAAATACCGCAACACCCACGGCAATGACCAGCATCTTGAGTCCGGTATGCATGCCGGCTGTCAGCCACAGTTCGTCGCGCAGGGGAAAGATGTGCGCGGCCGAGTCGTAGTACAGATGCTGTACCAGATCGTCGATGCCTGTCGTGGGGTAAACCCGCCACAGCAGCAGGCCGAGCAGCAATGGCAATCCCAGATGCCAGATCCAGAAACTCCATGAATGCTGATTCACCGTAGGCAGGGTCAGGGTCGGCATCCGGAGCGCTCTCAGCTTCTGCGGCATGTTTTGAACAGATCCTGTTTGGCATCGTACTGGGTTGTCGCAACATCAAGCAGTCCCAGGGTTGAATGGAACAGGTTGTCATGCGAAACCGGCTTGGTCTGGTTTTGGGCCAGGCATGCGGTGTCCACGCCGAAATCACGCTGGTAGCCCTCGGAGAACCACATCAGCATCGGTACATGTTTTTGCGTATCCGGCGCAATCATATAGGGCGTGCCGTGCAGATACAGGTTGTGCTCGCCCAGCGATTCGCCATGATCGGACATGTAGATCATCGCGCTATCCACCGTATCGGCATGCTCGCGCAGGATGCCGACCAGCTTGGCCAGCACAAAATCGGTGTAGCGCAGGGTGTTGTCGAAAGAATTGACGATTTCCTGTTGCGAGCAGCGATCGAGCTGGCTGGTCTTGCAGGTGGGCAAAAACACTTCGAAGCGATCAGGATGGCGCTTGTAATAGGCCGGGCCGTGGCTGCCCATCATGTGCAGAACCAGCACGGTGTCGCGATCAAGCTTGTCGAGCTTCTCGGGCAGGCCGGAGAGCAACACTTCGTCGAAACATTCCTCCCCACTGCACAGATCCGCCGCCTTGGAATCCTTCAAGTTCTCGTTGGGTACCCGGTCACACACGCCCTTGCAGCCGGACTGGTTGTCGCGCCATTGCACGGCAAGACCGGCCCGCTGGAGCACGTCGAGCAGGCTTTCTCTGTATTGTGTTTTTTCCCGGCTGAAATTGTCGCGCCCCAGCCCGGAAAACATGCAAGGCACCGAGACTGCGGTTTCTGTACCGCAGGACCAGGCATTGCTCATGTTGATCAAGCCCGGTTGCTTGGCCAGGGCCGGATTGGTTTCACGCGCATAGCCATTCAATGAAAAATGATCGGCACGCGCGGTTTCGCCGACCACGATCACCGTCAGCGACTTGCGCGTGCGTTGTGCCCAGGCGGCGCCCAGCCTGGCATCGGTCCCGATTTTTTCCAGCGTGGCCGGTTTGGTGTTCAGGCGCTTGAAATAGCTCGAGGTGGCCTGGAGATAATTGACCGGTGTCAGCAGAAAGCGCAGTTCGCGATGGTTGCGGGCCACCGAGGCAAAGGTCTGGAAATAGGCAAACGCCACCATGGCCAGCACGGCCAGCGAAACGGCGATCACGGCCGATTTTCTCAGTACTTCCCGCCGGGCAGGACGCCAGCGAATCGGCACGCGCCAGAGCAGCCAAACTGGCAAGGCCCCCAGCAGCAGCACATAGCCGGCCATTTTCAGCGTCAGCAGATCCCGGGTTTCGGCGACATCGGTTTCCAGCGCATTGCGTAGCATGCCCACATCGATCATGACGCCGTACTGGTTCATGAAGTAGGCCACGAACGAGGTGGCGATGAGCAGCACCGTCAGTACCGGACGCAGCACGAATGGCCAGGCCAGCAGTGTCAGCAGCAGGTTCAGTGCGGCCAGCAGGAACGTGAAAACGGCGACGAGCCCCAGCATGTTTGACGCATTCGGCGGTTGTACGGCCAGCAAGCGTCCCCAGAACGGCACGTTGCAGAAAACCAGTAAAAACAGGACGGCTCCCAATGTGATCCATTCCGGACGAAGCGCGGGTAAACCAAATTGGCTGGAGCGGGGGAGGGCAGCGTGCGACAGCATGATGTTCACAAAAGGAATCGATCAGGCTGACAAGACTAACTATCCCAGGGTGAGGAATTTGCGGGGGATTTGTGAGGGTTTTGTGAGAACCCGTTCATTGCAGGCCGACACTTGTGTCGGATCAAGAACTGGTTCCAAGGAGTTCAGGATGGCAGCTGGATGCGAACCTCGGTCCCCACGCCCAGTTCGCTGTGCAGCTCGCACGGCCAGCCGCAGCGCTGGGTGATTTCGCGGGCAATCGACAAACCCAGCCCCATGCCGTCGGGCAAGTTGCTGATGCGAAAATGCCGATCGAATACTTGCGCCAGTTTGTCGCGCGGGATGCCGACGCCGGTATCGCACACTGTCAGCCAGCCGTCCTCGAAACGCACGCTGATCCGGCCTGCCGTGGTATAGCTCACCGCATTGCGCAGCAGGTTATCCAGCAACAGCGAGAGCAGGGCCGGATCGGCTTGTACAAGGGCATCCGGCGGCACCTGGTTTTCCAGTGCCACGCCCCGGGCGCTGCAGCCTTCGCGGTAATGCTCCGCCAGTCTTTCTGCCAGGGCATGCAGCGCCACGGCTTTGATATCGGCTTCGGTATTGCCGCGGGCGAGGAACAGCAGACCCTTGAGCCGACGTTCCAGTTCATCGACGGCCAATACAATGCGTTGCGCGCGGTTGCCATCCGTGATGCCCCCGGCCAGCAGTTCGGCGCTGGTGCGGATGCCGGTCAGCGGGGTACGCAACTCATGGCTGACATTGGCCGTGAATTCGCGTTCGCGCGCAATCAGGGCCGCATTGCGTATCCGGTAGTCATCCAGTGCCGTGGCCAGCAAGGCTACTTCCCGGTCCTGATGCGGCGCGGTCAGCAAATGCTGGTCATCGCCCGCGAGGCCTGCGGCCAGTTGTTCGAGCTGGCGGATCAGTGCCCCCGAAATCCAGTACCCCAACCATAGCGAGAACAGGGAAACAATCACCGCGCCGATCACCAGCGCCCAGAGCAGGTAGGCCAGCCGTTCTTCATGTTCCCTGGAATCGTAGAGCAGGTAAAAACGCTCGCCGCCATGGTCGCGGATGCCCACATGGTATTCGGTGTCGCCGGTGATCCATTCATGATTTCCTGCCGGGAGCTTGAGCAAGGGGGCCGGCATGCCGGCTGGGGGCGTGCCGATCGGCGCGTGGTACAACGAAAGGTGTCGGGCCAGTGCTTGCTCCGGCTGATTTGCATGCTGGGTGGTCACGCCATCGAGCGCGGTGTTGACCACCTCGTCGATCAAGTCTTCTTCCTGCTCTTCGTTTGCCGCGAACAAGGCGACTGCCTGAGCAATGACGGCAAAGGTGGTCAGCATGGTAAACGCCCACATCAAGCGCTTGCGCAGGCTGCGGCGGCGTGGCGGATTGGTATCAGTCATCGGGATCAACCAGTTTGTAGCCCCGGCCATGCACGGTCACCAGCGGGCAACGTCCATCGTCCAGGGTGAGCGCTCGGCGCAGTTGGGAAAGCTGGGTACGCAGCGCGTCGCTGGTTTCCTGTGCCTCGCCCCACACTGCCGCTTCCAGCTCGTTGCGGCTGAACAGGTGGCCCGGCTGGCGCAGCATGGTCACTAGCAACTGCATGGCTTTCGGTGGCAGCAGCAACGGGATTTTGCGCCAGCGTAATTCTCCGCAGGCTGGGTCGTATTCCAGCTCGCCCAGGCGCAGGCAGGCATCGACCACGCGTCCCTGCGCCCGTTTGACCAAGGCCAGCAAGCGGGCTTCGACTTCCTTCAAGGCAAACGGCTTGACCAGATAGTCGTCGGCGCCGGCATCGAATCCGGCCAGCTTGTCGTCCAGCGTATCGCGTGCCGTCAGCATCAAGATCGGCACGGACAGGCGTGCATCGCGGCGCAGCCGCTGCGCCAGCGTCAAGCCATCAATTCCGGGTAGTCCGAGATCCAGCACGATGGCATCGAAGCTCTGGCTGGTGGCCAGATGCAGTGCAACCAGCCCATTGGGCGCGGCATCCACACTGTGGCCACGTGCGGCCAGATAATCGTAAAGATTGGCGGAAATATCGGCGTCGTCTTCGACGATCAGGATTCGCATGGTGACTTCATCTCGGCGCAAGGCGCAAACGGGGTCCGGGCCAGAAAGGTGTTGCGGGTCAACGCTGCCAGATCATCGCTCATGAGCGCTCTGGCGGCAATGCGTTCTGGCGAAAGGGGGTACGCCTGAAATCCGACCGGGACTGGGGTGATTTTGCCTATGCAGGCATATGTGCCAGTCTGTACGGCCACGTGGCTTTGGGCCAAGCCCCACTGAAAAAGCGCAGAACATTCCGCGCTTTTTCAATGAGTGTACTACGAGGTGTACTGGCTGCCGGGCATCTCAGGCCTCCTCATGCCAGCACAGCCCGTCGCGCGAGAGCAGCGCGGACGAGGCGGCCGGGCCCCAGGTGCCGGCGGTGTAGGGCTTGGGGCC